>NZ_JAHSPD010000001.1:2648684-2986776 GCF_020141465.1 Roseovarius carneus
CCGGGCACCGCGTGGGGGCTATGGTCGCCTCTGAGGCACGCATGGCCGAGGCTGAAAAATTCCTCGATGCGGTGGCCATTTGCCCCAACCAACTGGGCCAGATCGCCGCCCTTTGGGGGATGCGCAACCTTGGGGAGTGGCTGGCCGGGGAGCGGGCCGAGATCCTCGACCGCCGCGCGGCGATTGAAGAGGCGATGCCACGCCTGAGTGCAAAAGGCTGGCGGCTTTTGGGGTGTGGCGCGTATTTCGCCTATATGGAGCATCCGTTCGATATGCAATCGGACGAGTTGGCCAAACGGCTGGTGGCAGAGGCAGGCGTGCTTCTCTTGCCCGGAACGATGTTCACCCCCGAGGGTGACGCCGCGGGCAAACGCCAGCTTCGCGTGGCCTTCGCAAATGTGGACCGCGCCAGGATCGACACGCTTTTTACCCGGCTGGAGGGGCTGGGCTGGCCCCTTGCCCCGGGCTATACCAGCACGTAAGTAACACGGCATAGGCGGTAGAATTCGCCAAAAGATCACGGCAACAGGGGGCCGCGCGTCATGAAGGGCAAAAGCAGTATTTCGAAATCTGCCATGTGGGTCTTGATGGGTCTCTTGATCCTCGGACTCGGCGGCTTTGGCGTGACCAATCTGGGCGGCAATATCACGCGCGTAGGCTCGGTCGGGGAGGCCGAGATCAGCGTCACGGACTATGCGCAGGCGCTGCGCTCCGAGATCAACGCGGCACAATCTGAGGCTGGCCGCGCCATTTCCTTCCCCGAGGTACAGGCGGCGGGCCTTGATGATCAGATCCTCGCCCGGTTGGTGGCTGAGGCCGCTCTGGACGATGAGACACGCAAGATGGGCATTTCCGTCGGCGATGAGATTTTGCGCGAGCAAATCCTCGTGATCCCTGCGTTTCGCGGCATGGACGGCACATTCAACCGCGAGGCGTATCGCTTTGCGCTGGATCAGGCCGGGCTGAACGAGGCGCAGTTCGAGCAAAACATCCGCGACGAGACCGCCCGCACGATTGTGCAGGGTGCCGTCATTTCGGGCGTGAGCGCGCCCGACGCCTATACAGACACGCTTCTGAGCTACATCGCGGAAGAGCGCGACATCACGTTTACCACCCTTGACCGTGGCGATCTGGTTACCGGCCTGCCGACGCCAACCGAGGCCGATCTGCGTGCTTATCACCAATCCAACCTGCCCGATTTCACCATGCCAGAGGTGAAGCAAATCACTTATGCATGGCTCACGCCCGAGATGATCATCGACGATGTAGAGGTCGATGAGGCCAGTCTGCGTGAGGCTTATGAGGACCGCCTGCTGGAGTTTCAGCAGCCCGAGCGGCGTCTGATCGAGCGTCTGGTCTACCCTGATACCGCCGCCGCAGAGGCCGCTCTTGCATCGCTTGAGACGGGACGCAGCTTCGAGGATCTGGTGACGGAGCGTGGTCTAACCCTCACGGATGTGGATCTGGGTGATGTGGCTCTGGACGAGCTTGGCAATGCAGGCTTGCCGGTTTTCGCCGCCGAGACGGGCGATATCGTCGGTCCCGCCGAGACATCGCTTGGCCCAGCACTTTTCCGCGTCAATGCCGTGCTTCAGGCGCAAAACACCAGCTTTGAAGAGGCCGAGCCCCTTTTGCGCGCAGAGCTTGCGAGCGACCGTGCGTCGCGCGTGATCCTTGGCGCGGTGGACGGTGTGGACGATCTTCTGGCCGGGGGTGCGACGCTTGAGGAAGTGGGTGACGAGACCGAAATGCGCACCGGCACGATTGAATGGCACCCCGGCGTCACAGCCAATATCGCAGGGTATGAGGGCTTTCGCGCCGCAGCAGCCGAGGCGCAGCTGGGCGATTTCCCCGAAATCGGCTCGCTGGAGGATGGTGGGATTTTTGCCCTGCGCCTCGATGCTCTGGTCGATCCTGCGGTGCAGCCTTTCGAGGATGTGCGCGACGCGGTTCAGCAAGGCTGGACCCAAGAGGCGATCACAGAGGCACTGCGTGCCGAATCTGAAGCGACCGTCGCGGCCCTTGAGGGTGGTGCCAGCTTTGAGGATCAGGGCCTTGAGCCCCAAGTGACCGAGGCGCTCACCCGACGCGGCTTCCAGCCCGGCACGCCGGTTCTATTCATCGAGACGGTGTTTGGCCTTGAGCCGGGCGGCGTGGCCCTTTTGGAGGGCGAAGGCACCGGACGTCTCTTCATCCTGCGGCTTGATGCCGTGCGCCCCCCTTCTCAGGACAATGCCGATCTGGTGCAGATCCGCGACGCGCTGACAAATGCCGCCGCCGCCGATCTGAGCCAGGATCTCTATCAGGCGCTCGCCAATGATATCCGCGCCCGTGCGGGCATCGAGATTGATCAACAAGCACTCAACGCGGTGCATGCAAATTTCCGCTAAGCCCCGGCCGAGAAAGAGACCGCCCCCGTGGACCTGACCCCCTCATTTGATGCGTTCGCCGCCGGGTTCAACGCCGGACAGGCGCAGGTGGTTTATACCCGCCTCGCCGCCGATCTCGACACGCCCGTCTCGTTGATGCTGAAGCTGACCAGCGCCGCCCCCGATGCCTTCGTGCTGGAATCGGTCACGGGCGGCGAGGTGCGGGGGCGCTATTCCATCATCGGGATGAAACCCGATCTGATTTGGCAGTGCCACGGCGCGCAAAGCCGCATCAACCGTGAGGCGCGCTATGACAGCGCGGCTTACCAAGACCAGACCGGCGCGCCGCTCGATAATCTGCGCGCCCTCATCGCTGAAAGCCGGATTGACCTGCCCGAGGACCTGCCCGCCGCATCTGCCGGGCTGTTTGGCTATCTCGGCTATGACATGATCCGTCTGGTGGAGCATCTGCCGGATGTGAACCCCGATCCGCTCGGCCTGCCCGACGCGGTGATGCTGCGACCCTCAGTGGTGGCGGTTCTCGACGGGGTAAAGGGCGAGGTGATCGTCGTGGCCCCGGCATGGACGGATACCGGTCTCACGGCCAAGGCCGCCTATGCGCAAGCCGCCGAGCGTGTGATGGACGCCGTGCGCGATCTGGAGCGCGCCCTGCCCCAAGCCAGCCGCACCATGGGCGAGGCGCATGAGGACGCAGCCCCCGTCTCGAACTTCACCAAGGATGCCTACAAAGCCGCCGTGGAGCGCGCCAAGGACTATATCCGCGCGGGCGATATCTTTCAGGTCGTCCCGTCCCAGCGCTGGACCCAGCCGTTTCGGCAGCCGCCCTTCTCGCTCTACCGCAGCTTGCGCCGCACCAACCCCTCGCCCTTCATGTTCTATTTCAACTTCGGCGGGTTTCAGGTGATCGGGGCCAGCCCCGAAATCCTCGTGCGCGTCTTTGGGGATGAGGTCACGATCCGCCCCATCGCGGGCACACGGCCCCGTGGCGCCACCCCCGAGGAGGACCGCGCCCATGAGGCCGATCTTCTGGCCGATCAAAAGGAGCTGGCCGAGCATCTCATGCTTCTGGATCTTGGCCGCAACGACACGGGCCGCGTGAGCAAGATCGGCACCGTGCGCCCGACCGAGGAATTCATCATCGAGCGCTATAGCCACGTCATGCATATCGTCTCGAACGTGGTGGGCGAATTGGCCGAGGATCAGGACGCGCTCTCGGCCCTTCTGGCGGGTCTGCCTGCGGGCACGGTCTCGGGCGCGCCCAAAGTGCGCGCGATGGAGATCATCGACGAGCTTGAGCCGGAAAAGCGCGGCGTCTATGGCGGCGGCGTGGGCTATTTCAGCGCGGGCGGCGACATGGATGTCTGCATCGCCCTGCGCACCGCCGTGGTGAAGGACGAAAACCTTTATATTCAGGCAGGCGGCGGCGTTGTCTATGACAGCGACCCCGAGGCGGAGTATATGGAGACGGTGCATAAGTCGAACGCCATCCGCCGGGCCGCTGCCGATGCGGCGCGCTTTGGCGGCGATGGGAATGGGTAAGCCCCATTTGTGCTAAATCAAAGCGCGTAAGAGGACTCACCTTTAGACAGGCAGTGTCGATTTCACGACCTGTTCTGGAGGGAGACCCAAATGACCAAATTCACCAGATTGATCGCAGCACCTGCTCTGGCCCTTGCGCTTGGGCTGCCCACCTTCGGCATGGCGGGCACATCTATTGAAACCACCGTCCAAAGCAGTGCCGTGAGCGCTGCCAAACAGACGGAACCCGCGCTTTACGTAACGGCCCAAGAGGCGGCGCAGGTTCTGGCCACACGCGAGGATGTGCTCCTGATCGACGTGCGCACACCGGAAGAAACAATGCTAATCGGCTATCCCGAGGCGGCGGATGTGAACATTCCCTTCGCGCTTTTGGACCCCGCTCATGCCTATGACGAAAAGAAGGCCGGCTATAAGATGAGCGCGAACCCCCTTTTTGTCGATGCGGTCAAAACCTATCTGGGTGATCGTATACCTGGGGCCATTCTGGTCATGTGCCGCTCCGGCGCACGCAGCGCCAAGGCGGTCAATGCGCTGACCCAGGCTGGTATCGAGGTGCCGCTCTATTCGGTGATCGACGGGTTTGAGGGTGACAAAGACGACGTTGGCAAGCGCACGGTGAACGGGTGGAAAAACACCAATGCGGCGTGGGGCACAAAGATCAGGCAAGGTTACCTGCAAGGGGTGGACTAAACACCCCGCGCCGTTGCATCACGGGAGCCATGTCCCGGCTGCTCCTTTTCAACAAACCCTACGGCGTGCTGTCGCAATTCACCGATAAGGGAACGGCGGGCAGTCCGCGCGCCACCCTCTCGGATTTCATCGACATCCCCAGCGTATACCCCGCCGGGCGGCTGGACCGGGACAGTGAGGGGCTCATGCTTCTCACGGATGATGGTAAGCTTCAGGCCCGCATTGCCGACCCGAAGTTCAAGGCGCCCAAGACCTATCTGGTGCAGGTCGAGGGCCTGCCCGATGCGGCGGCGCTTGAGGCTCTGGCAAACGGTGTGACCCTCAAGGATGGCCCCACGCGACCTGCTCAGGTCCGCCGGATTGATCCGCCCGACCTCTGGCCCCGCGATCCGCCCGTGCGCTATCGCAAAACCGTGCCAGATAGCTGGATTGAGGTGACACTCACCGAGGGGCGCAACCGGCAGGTCCGGCGCATGACGGCCCATGTGGGACATCCCACGCTGCGCCTTGTGCGCTGGCGCATCGGGGACTGGTCGCTGGAGGGCATCGCGCCGGGCATATGGCGCGAGGCGTAAGCCCGCTTCAATACGTGCCTGCGGACACTTTCCTCAGCGTTTCCAAAATCTTGTCCGTATTATCCACGGTAAGTAGACCCCGTCCCAGCCGCTGGAAAGCTGGACGGAGGTTTCAGCCATGGCCGTCCCAGAACTCATCACCTGCGCCAAGAGCCGCCGCTCCAACTCTTGATGGTATTTTCTGCCATCATCTAAGGGCTTGTGCTCCGCTCAATGCGCGGCGCCTCTTACGGGCCCTATCGGATTTACTCCGCCCCTGCGGTCAAAACCGCCGAGATCGGCGCGAGCGCCACGCTGCTGGCGCGGTCCTGTAGGCCCCAGAGCAGAAGCGCGCTGATCGTGTCGGCCCGCAAACGGCCGAGCATGATCACGCCACCTTCATCGCGACTGGCCTTGAACGCCGCCTGATCCAGAAAACGTCGAATGACCTTTGCGTCCTGCCCATTGGCGTCGAAATCACGGAACACGGCCCCCACCGGCACCCCCTCGCGCGAAATCAGCTTTTGCGCGGTATCAAGCCCGTTCGAAAAAAGCACCAACCCATGCCCGCTTGCGTTCAGGATTGAGGCCAGTTGCTCGCTCACGTCCCGGCCCGCTTGCAGGCCCGTGGTCGTACCTTCCAAAACCGCCACCGCCTCGGGCACGGCGGTGAGGACGGTCTGCATGGTAACTTCCGTATCCACCGCCTGCGCACCTTGGGGCAGATCGGCCAGCGCCATGACCTCGAACCCCTTGTCGCGGTAGCTCTGCATCGCCTCGCGCGCGCCGGGGGCCGCGGCATCCACCGCAAAGGTCAGCGGGTACGGAAAGCTCGCCAGCGCATCGACGCCAATGGGGGACGTGCCGTCATCAATCAAGACGATCCCCATAAGAGGCTTGCCCTCGGGGTTGTCGAACGGGGCGGCAAATGCCTCAATCGCGGGGCGTGGTGCGGCGTCGGCTGTGTCGCTTTGCGCAGCAGGCTCGGCCTCCGGCTCCGGGTCACCCACGGCAGGCAGGCGTCCAGTCTGCACATCCTCGGCAAGATTGCCGATGGTGCTGGCATTCTCTTGCCGTGCGGGCTCTTGCTCGGGCGTCTCCAGTGCCTCGGGGATCAGCACCGCGATCTCCTCTTCGGCGCTCTCGGCCTCTGGGGTCACGATCTCTGCGGTCTCGGTCTCTTCTGTGGTCTCGGCCTCTGCGCCCTCAGCCTCTATGCCCTCAGCCTCTGGAGGCTTCGCGTTCTCCATAATCTCACTCTCGGCAATCTCAGCCTCCGCAGGCGCGACCGCCTCAGGCACCTCTTCAACAGTGGGAAACACCTCCGCCTCTGCCTGAGGCAAAGCGGGCTGCGTAGGCTCTGCCGAGATCGACAGATTCTCCTCCGTACCCTGCTCGGCCATCTCTGGCGCGGCGAGCGCCGGGCTTTCCTCCTGCAACACGATGCCGGAATCCAAAGCCGCGTCCGGCGCGCTCAGATCGGCCTGCGTATCGCCCACGTCGGGCTGTGCGGTGGGCGCGGTCCCGCCCGCATCCAGCACCAATGCGTCAGGTTCAGGCGCCGTCACCGGGGCCGCCTGCCCTATCTCGGTGGGGTCGCTCTGCAAATCCGGCAGCTCTGCGGGCGTGTCGTCGCGGCCTTGCGCAAACCCGCTGCCCGCAGGTACCTTCGGTAGCGCCGATGCGGGCGTGCCCCGGTCGGGTGGCGGTGCCATCACCGAGACCACCCCCAACGCCACACTCGACACAACCGTGCCCGCCAACAGACCTGCAATAAAACTGCGTGTCACGCGCCTCGCCCCTTCTTCTCTCAGGCCCTGACGGCCCCTTTTTCCACCCCTGCGCCCTTGACGGTCCGGCGCAAGCCTGAGCAAGTATACCGCGACCGGGCCCTGTGCCTCCAGCCCCCAATCAATGTGAATGGCAAGATGCTGCTTTTGATCGATAACTATGACAGTTTTACCTACAATCTCGTGCATTACGTGGGCGAGCTTGGGGCCGATGTGGTTGTACGGCGCAATGATGCGCTGAGCGTGGAGGAAGCGATGGCGATGAAGCCTGCTGGAATCCTGCTATCGCCGGGGCCGTGCGATCCTGATCAGGCGGGAATTTGCCTTGGTCTCACGGCGGCGGCGGCGGAGGCGCAAGTGCCGCTTTTGGGTGTTTGCCTGGGCCATCAGACCATTGGGCAGGCCTTTGGCGGCACCGTGATGCGCCATTCCGAGATCGTGCATGGCAAAATGGGCCAGATGCATCACGGGGGCAAAGGCGTTTTTGCCGGGCTGCCCTCACCCTTTGAGGCGACGCGCTATCATAGTCTCGTGGTGGAGCGCGAAACGCTGCCCGATGTGCTTGAGGTCACGGCGGAGCTTCAGGACGGCACGATCATGGGCCTCCAACACCGCAGCCTGCCCATCCACGGGGTGCAGTTTCACCCCGAATCGATTGCATCCCAGCATGGCCACGCGCTGTTGAAGAACTTCCTTGATGTGATGGCTGTGCCAGCATGAGTGACCGCCTCAAACCTTTGATCGACGCGGCAGCGGACCGCGCCCTGAGCCGGTCCGAGGCGGAGCAAGCGTTTGGCATCCTTTTCGATGGTGAGGCCACGCCGAGCCAGATCGGCGGCTTCCTCATGGCCCTGCGCACCCGTGGCGAGACGGTGGATGAATACGCCGCCGCCGCCGCCGTGATGCGCGCCAAATGCCTCGCCGTGCGCGCGCCCGAGGGGGCAATGGACATCGTCGGCACCGGGGGCGACGGCAAAGGCACGTTGAACATATCAACCGCCACCGCCTTCGTTGTGGCGGGCGCGGGCGTGCCGGTTGCCAAACATGGCAACCGCAACCTAAGCTCCAAATCCGGCGCGGCGGATGCGCTGACCCAGATGGGTATCAACGTGATGATTGGCCCAGATCTGGTTGAAAAGGCGCTGCAATCCGTTGGTATCGCCTTCATGATGGCTCCCATGCATCACCCGGCCATGGCCCATGTCGGCCCTGTGCGCGCCGAGCTTGGGACGCGCACAATCTTCAATATTCTCGGGCCATTGACCAACCCCGCAGGCGTGAAACGCCAACTCACTGGCGCGTTTTCGCGCGATATGATCCGACCCATGGCCGAGACGCTGGGCCGTTTGGGGTCCGAGCGCGCGTGGCTCGTGCATGGCAGCGACGGCACGGATGAGCTGACCATAACCGGCGTAAGCTGGGTCGCGGCGCTGAACACAGACGGCAGCGTGACCGACCATGAGTTGCATCCCGAGGAGGCCGGTTTGCCAGTTCATGCCTTCGAGGATATCCTCGGCGGCTCCCCCGCCCATAACGCGGCGGCGTTTCGCGCCCTTTTGGATGGCGCGCCGGGGGCGTACCGCGATGCGGTGCTGCTCAACGCGGCGGCTGCATTGGTGGTCGCCGAGGCCGCACCTGACCTTAAAACCGGGGCTGACATGGCCCGCACCAGCATCGACAGCGGTGCCGCGCGCGCCAAGATTGACCAGCTGGCCCAAATTACATCGGAGGCGACATGAGCACACCGACTATTCTTGACAAGATCAAAGCCTATAAGCTGGACGAGATCGCCACAGACAAGGCCGAGGTATCTACCGAGGAAATGGAGGCGCGCGCCGCAGACGCACCGCCCGTGCGTCCCTTCAAGGACGCGCTTCTGACAGCGTCCAAGCAAGGCTATGGCCTGATCGCGGAGATCAAAAAGGCTAGCCCCTCCAAGGGGCTGATCCGCGAGGATTTTGACCCCGCCACACTCGCCGCCGCATATGCAGAAGGGGGCGCTGCCTGCCTCAGCGTGCTGACCGATACGCCCAGTTTTCAGGGCGCGAAAGAATTCTTGACCCAAGCGCGCGCGGCCTGCAACCTGCCCGTGCTGCGTAAGGATTTCATGTATGACCCGTATCAGGTGGCCGAGGCGCGCAGCCTTGGGGCTGATTGTATCCTGATCATCATGGCCAGCGTGTCTGACGCGCAGGCGCTTGAGCTTGAGGACGCAGCGGCCGCATGGGGCATGGACGCTCTGATCGAGGTGCATAACAGCGAAGAGCTGGAGCGCACGGCCCATCTAAAATCCCCGATGATCGGGATAAATAACCGCAATCTCAATACGTTCGAAGTCACTCTTGACACGACACGGACGCTGGCGCGCATGGTCCCGCCAGAGCGGATCATCATCAGCGAAAGCGGGCTTGAGCGGCGCGAGGACCTGGCCGATATCGCCCGTTATGGCGCACGGTGCTTTCTGATCGGCGAGACATTGATGCGCGCCGAGGACGTGACCTTGGCCACGCGGATGCTTTTGTCTGACCCGCTGACATCAGGCGGTATGTGATGAGCGGTCTCACACATTTCGACGGTAAGGGCGACGCTCATATGGTCGACGTGTCCGACAAGCCCGTGACAGACCGGGTGGCTGCGGCGGCATGCCACATCAAGATGGCCCCGGAAACCTTTGATATTATTTCAGAAGGCCGCGCCAAAAAGGGCGATGTGTTGAGCGTTGCGCGCCTCGCCGGGATCATGGGTGCCAAGCGCACTGCGGATCTTATCCCGCTCTGCCATCCACTGCCCATCGCCAAGGTTGCGGTGGAGCTGACCCTCGATCCCGATCTGCCCGGCGTGCAGATCGCGGCCACGGTCAAGACCACGGGGCAGACCGGCGTTGAGATGGAAGCGCTCACCGCTGCCTCCATCGCCGCGCTCACCGTCTATGACATGGCCAAGGCCGTGGACCGCGCCATGGAGATAGGCGGCTTGCGCGTGATCCTGAAAGAGGGCGGAAAATCAGGGCGGTATAGCGCGGAATGATCTCCGTCGAGACCGCCCTTGCACATCTTTTTGAGTTGGTCGCCCCGCTGCCCTCTGAGACAGTCCCGCTGACCGAGGCGGATGGGCGCGTGCTTGCCGCTTCGGTGACAGCGGGGCGGGATCAGCCGCCTTTCGCGGCCTCGGCCATGGACGGGTATGCGGTCCGGGGCGCGCATGCCCAGCCGGGTGCCAAATTCACCGTGATTGGCGAGGCGGCGGCGGGCCACCGGTTCCAAGGCGCACCCGGCGCATCAGAGGCGGTGCGCATCTTTACGGGCGCGCCCCTGCCCGAGGGCTGCGACCGCGTTATCATTCAGGAGGATGTCAGCCGCAAAGGCGATGTGATCACGCTGAACGCGCCCCTCGATGCAGGGCCTTATGTGCGCCCCTCGGGCGGTGATTTCACCCAAGGCACCGTCTTTCCCGCGCCCCGCCGTCTGGGGCCGCATGACATTGCCCTTCTTGCGGCGATGAATGCAGGCACGGTTGAGGTCACACGCCGCCCGAGCGTGGCCATCCTCGCCACCGGGGACGAACTTGTGATGCCCGGCGAGACGCCCGGCCCCGATCAGATCATCGCGTCCAATTCGCTTGGCCTTGCCGCCATGGTGCGCGCCGAGGGGGGCGAGGCGCGGCTTTTGCCGATTGCGCGCGATACCGAAAGCTCCCTGCGGGCGGCACTCGATCTGGCGCAGAGCGCGGACCTCATCGTCACCATTGGCGGCGCGTCGGTCGGCGATCATGATCTGGTGGGCAAGGTGGCAGGCGATATGGGGCTCAATCGCGCGTTCTATAAGGTGGCGATGCGCCCCGGAAAGCCCCTCATGGCGGGTCGGATCGGCGGCGCGGGTCTTCTTGGCCTGCCCGGCAACCCGGTGTCGGCCATGGTTTGCGGGCATGTGTTCCTGCGCCCGATGCTGTGCGCCATGCTCGGCTTGGGGGCTGCACCCGCCCCGAGGCTCAGCGCACCCCTGGCCTGTGATCTACCGCAAAACGGGCCGCGCGAGCATTATATGCGCGCGGTGCTGAGCGGCGGCACGATCCGCCCCGCACCGCGTCAGGACAGTGCCCTTCTGAGCGTTCTGGCCGAGGCCAATTGCCTGATGATCCGCCCTGCCGGGGAAAGCCCGAAAGCTGCGGGCGCGCAGATGGACTACATCCTGCTTTAATCCGCGCGCCAAAAGGCGTTGACACAAAACAAGAACATCACTAGAACAAACCCTAACCACAATCATGGGAGGGTGCGGCATATGCTGACCAAGAAACAGCTTGATCTGCTTGAATTCATCAACAAATGCGTTCAGCGGGATGGTGTGCCCCCCAGTTTTGATGAAATGAAAGACGCGCTTGATCTGCGGTCCAAGTCGGGCATCCACCGGCTGATCACGGCGCTAGAGGAGCGCGGGTTTATCCGCCGCCTCGCCCACCGCGCCCGCGCGCTTGAGATTGTGAAACTGCCCGAGGCGATGGGTGGCACGCCGGCCCATGGCTTCCAGCCCCGCGTGATCGACGGCGACCGGCCCATGGCAGGCCAGCCGGCGAATGCACACCCCGTCGAGGCGATCCACGCGATGGAGCTTCCGATGATGGGTCAGATCGCCGCCGGTGTACCGATTGAGGCCATTCAACATGCCTCGCACAATGTGGCGGTGCCCGGTGCGATGGTCGCGGGCCCCGGTGAGCATTATGCGCTGGAGGTGAAGGGCGATTCGATGATTGATGCCGGGATCAATGACGGCGATGTCGTGGTGATCCGCGAAACGCAGGTGGCGGATAATGGCGATATCGTCGTGGCGCTTGTCGAGGATCATGAGGCGACGCTCAAGCGGTTCTACCGTCGGGGTGACGCCATCGCGCTCGAAGCGGCCAATCCAGCCTATGAAACGCGCCTTCTGCCCAGCGATAAGGTCAAGGTGCAGGGCAAGCTGGTCGGTCTCATCCGCACTTACTGAGCATCGCGTGGCCCTGCCCGGTCGCGCCTTACCTTCCACGAATTCCAGAGCCGCGCGCCTGTTATATCGCGCGCGGTGATCGTTTTGAGGCCCTCGGCATCCTCATAAAGGGCAATTGCGCCGGTTTGGCGCAAGCTGGCGGGGTCGATCACGGTGCAATCCAGCCCCTCAGGCGGGGGAGTGTTGAACACCAAAATATCGGTCTTTGCACAGCCGCTAAGCTCTGCCGCCGCCTTTTTCCCACGAATGTTGCGGACCTCGACGCCGCCCAAGGCTGCGGCCTCGGGCCAGCGGGCGGCGGCGGCGATCTGTTCGGCCTTGTCGCCATCATTCTCCAGCCATGTCATTGCAACAAAGCCACCCCCGCGCGGCGCACTGAGGGCACGGCCCTCAGGCGTCATGACCCCGACCAGCCCGCCCGTATCGGCGATCAGGACATCGGGCCGCTCGGCTTGGGTCCAGAGGAGCATGGCAAAAAGCGCAGGCACCGCCCCCAGAAGCCGCGCGCGCCCCTGCCAGAGCACCATGAATAGCGCGCCCATTGCCAGCATTGGCAGCACCACCGGACCCGGCGTGACCACCGTGCCGCGCGCGCCCTCAAGCCCGGCGGTCCAATGCGCCACGGCCAATATCCAATCAAGCCCCAGCCCCATGATCCACAGCCCAATCCAGTCGAGCCCGAGAGGCAAAAGGCAGACCGCAAGCACCGCCGCTGGCATCACCAAAGACCCCATCAGCGGCACGCTGGCGAGGTTGGCAATGAGGCCATAATGGGCGAATTGGTTGAAATGCGCCGCGGCGATGGGTGCTGTTGCGATGCCTGCGATGAAGGACGAAATGAAGACCGCCGCCACCGGCTTCAGCCATCTTGGCCCCGGCGGAAGGTTGTAATCGCGCATCATGGCAAACACTGCGATGAGTGCTGTGGTGGCGGCGAAAGACATCTGAAACCCGGGCCCCGTCAGCGCCTCTGGGCGCAGAAAAAGCACGATGAGGGCCGCAAGTGCCACCGCGCGCAAGGAAAATGCCCGCCGGTTCAGCATCACCGCCACCAGCACGACCGCGACCATGATGAAGGCCCGTTCGGTCGCGATGGAGCCGCCCGACAGGCCCAGATACATCGCCGCGATAATCAGCGCGAGCCCCGCCGCCCAAGGCTTGACCTGCACCCGGAGCGCAAGCCACGGGATCGCGGCGAACCCATAGCGCAGCGCCGCGAAAACAAAGCCGGCCAGAAGCCCCATATGCAGCCCCGAAATGGCCAGTAAATGCGCGAGGTTGGACACGCGCAGCGCCTCGATCGTGTCTTGGCCCATGCCGGACCGGTCGCCGGTCATGATGGCCGCCGCAAAGGCCCCCGCCTCGCCCGGCAGGTTGGCCTGCACCCGCTCCGAGAGCCACATACGGATCGCGAAAAGGGGGCGTTTGCCGTCGGGCGGCTCCAGCGCCATAAGCGGCACGCGAGTATAGCCCACGCCGCCGATCTTGAGAAACCACGCGTGGCGCTGAAAATCAAAACCGCCGGGTTCGGTCGGCCCGCTGGGAGGGGATAGATGCGCAGTGGTCATCACGCGGGCACCCGCGCGCGGGGCCACGCCGCCCTCCTTGCCATGCAGCGAAATGCGCACCCGTGTGGGCGTGCGTCCGGGCCGCATGTCGCGCAGCACGACCTGATCAAGCGTCACGCGCACCGCGTCCGAGCCGGAGCGGTCGATATTGACCACACGACCCTCGACAGGGCCGTAGTAATGCCAGCCCAGCACGGGGCCCGACACGCTCTGCGCGCGCCACCCACCCAGCACCATCCCCGCCGCGATCAGCGCCATCCCGATGAACAACGGGCCAAACGCAGCCCCCACCAAGCGCGCCATGATCACGGCGAGACCGCCCGCCCCCGCAATCCCCCAAAGCGCCATGACCGAAGGCTCGAACCCGAGCGAGAAAAACACGCCAATGCCGATGCCAACACAGACAGGCGTCCACCCAAAGAGGTGCCCGCGCTGCACCAGCAGCGCCGTCGCCAAATGGCCCCACAGAGCCGACACTTGTTTCCCCTCCGGCCTCTGGTTAGACAGGCGGCAGCTTGCCCCAAACATCCTTACCGAAAGGTTAACGCGCCTTATGTCCGTCCCTGTCGTGACCCGTTTTGCCCCCTCGCCCACCGGCTATCTGCATATCGGCGGGGCGCGCACGGCGCTCTTCAATTACCTCTTTGCGCGGCGCCATGGCGGCTCGTTTTTGCTGCGCATCGAGGATACGGACCGCGCCCGCTCCACACCTGAGGCGACGGAAGCGATCCTTGAGGGGATGGCGTGGATGGGTCTCGCGCATGATGGCGAAGTGGTCAGCCAATTTGCCCGTGCGCCCCGCCATGTGGAGGTTGCCCACGCCATGCTGGCGGCGGGGGCTGCGTATAAGTGCTTTGCCACCCAAGAAGAAATCCAGACCTTCCGCGACACGGCCAAGGCCGAGGGGCGCAGCACGCTTTTCCGCAGCCCGTGGCGCGATGCGGACCCGGCGTCTCACCCCGATGCGCCCTTCGTCGTGCGCATCAAGGCCCCACGCGAGGGTGCGACCGTGATCCGCGACGCAGTGCAGGGCGATGTGACCATTCGCAACGATCAGCTTGATGATATGGTCCTGCTGCGCTCGGACGGCACGCCGGTCTATATGCTGGCCGTGGCGGTTGATGATCATGACAGCGGCGTTACCCATGTGATCCGTGGCGATGATCATCTCAACAATGCCGCGCGGCAGATGATGATCTATGCCGCGATGGGCTGGCCCCTGCCCATCTACGCCCATATCCCGCTCATTCACGGCCCTGATGGCAAGAAATTGAGTAAGCGGCACGGCGCGCTTGGCGTCGCGGAATACCGCGATATGGGCTATCCTGCGGCGGGGATGCGCAACTATCTGGCGCGACTCGGGTGGAGCCATGGAGACGCCGAGTTCTTCACCGATGCGCAGGCCATTGAATGGTTTGATCTCGAAGGGATTGGCAAGAGCCCCGCGCGGTTTGACTTCAAGAAGTTAGACAATGTGAGCGGGCAACATATCGCCACCATGCCAGATGCTGCACTGCTGCATGAATTGGACGGGTTTCTGGCCGCCACCGGGATGCCCGCCCTGACGCAAGGGCAGCGCAGCTTGATGGCGGCGGGCATGTATTGCCTCAAGGAGCGCGCGCGGACATTTCCAGAACTCCTTGATAAAGCGCAATTTATCGTGAATTCACGACCCGTGGAGATTGACGAGAAAGCGGCCAAACACCTCGATGATGTATCCCGCGGTATACTGAATGAATTGACGCCGCACCTGCAAACTGCTACGTGGGATCGAAACAGTCTGGAGGCCACAGCAAACGATTTTGCCGAGGCCAAAGGCACGAAGTTCGGCAAGTTGGCGGGCCCTATGCGGGCAGCCTTGGCCGGCCGAAGTGCCACACCGAGTGTGTTCGATATGATGCTGGTGCTGGGCCGGGACGAGACCCTGGCGCGGCTCACTGATGCGGCCAATGGCGGTTAACTCCGCCTTAAGGCTGGTGTAATACGCAAGCCCCAGCGCGCCGCGCGCCTGGGTGCGAAAATGGAGGACGCCGCATGGCTGACAGCAAACGCAACGCAACCCTGACGATCGGTGAAAAAAGCTATGACCTGCCCATCCTGTCGCCTACGGCGGGTCCTGATGTGCTGGATATTCGCAAGCTTTACGGCCAGGCGGGTGTGTTCACCTATGATCCCGGCTTCACCTCCACCGCAAGCTGCGACAGCACGATCACCTTCATTGATGGCGACAAGGGCGAGCTTTTGCATCGCGGCTATCCGATTGATCAGCTGGCCGAGAAATCGCATTTCCTCGAAGTCTGCTATCTGCTGCTTTACGGGGAGCTTCCTTCTGCGGCCCAGCTTGAGGATTTTGAAGAACGTGTGACGATGCACACGATGATCCACGAGCAAATGATGTATCTTTTCCGTGGCTTCCGCCGCGATGCTCATCCTATGGCGATTATGGTCGGCGTGGTCGGTGCGCTGAGTGCATTTTACCATGACAGCACCGATATCAACGACCCGTGGCAGCGCGAAGTGGCCTCTGTGCGGATGATTGCGAAGATGCCCACGATTGCCGCGATGGCGTACAAATATACAGTGGGGCAGCCCTTCGTTTATCCGCGCAACGATATTGATTACGCATCGAACTTCCTGCGCATGTGCTTTTCGGTCCCCACCGAAGATTATCAAGTCAACCCGATCCTTAGCCGCGCAATGGACCGTATCTTCACCCTGCACGCGGATCACGAGCAGAACGCCTCGACCTCTACCGTGCGGCTTGCCTCCTCTTCGGGCGCCAATCCTTTTGCGTGTATTGCCGCCGGTGTGGCGTGCCTCTGGGGTCCGGCCCATGGCGGCGCCAATCAGGCCTGCCTTGAAATGCTGCGCGAGATCGGCACCGTGGACCGTATCCCCGAATTTATCGCGCGCGCCAAGGACAAGAATGACCCTTTCCGCCTCATGGGCTTCGGGCACAGGGTCTACAAAAACTTCGATCCGCGCGCCAAGGTGATGAAGCAATCCGCAGATGAGGTGCTGGAGCTTTTGGGCGTTGAGGATAATCCGGTGCTGCAAGTCGCCAAGGAGCTTGAAAAACAAGCCCTCGCAGACCCCTATTTCGCCGAGAAAAAACTCTTTCCAAACGTCGATTTCTACTCCGGCATCATTTTGGAGGCGATGGGCTTCCCCACCTCGATGTTCACGCCCATCTTCGCGGTCAGCCGCACTGTGGGTTGGATCAGCCAGTGGAAAGAGATGATCGCCGATCCTCAGCTCAAGATCGGCCGCCCCCGGCAGCTCTATGCGGGCGACACGTTCCGCGACTATGTGGACATCGAAAAGCGCTAAAATCTGCTATTTTGCCGCATCCCAAAGCTCTGGGATAGCGGCGAAGGCACCCTATCTATACCCTATGCGTTAACAG
The DNA here is from genome assembly GCF_020141465.1 of Roseovarius carneus. Lineage (NCBI taxonomy): Bacteria > Pseudomonadati > Pseudomonadota > Alphaproteobacteria > Rhodobacterales > Roseobacteraceae > Roseovarius > Roseovarius carneus. Next base: position 2,665,601 of record NZ_JAHSPD010000001.1, read on the forward strand.
ATAGGGCATAGCATGAAACAGCCGACCGGCTTCGACACACCCGAAGTGTCGTTTGAGAACATCCACCATACGCCGCAAGATTGGCGTGATCGCGCCGCGTTGCGCTTCGTGAAATTCTTGCGTTTTTTCGCAGATAGGCTCTTTGCCGGTCGTTATGGCCACCGGGCGGTCGTGCTGGAAACAGTCGCTGCCGTGCCGGGCATGGTCGGCGGGCTCTTGCAGCATCTCAAGGCGATCCGCCACATCCGCGACGACGAAGGCTGGATCAAAGAACTGATCGAAGAGGCCGATAACGAGCGGATGCACCTCATGACCTTCATCCACATCGCGCAGCCTTCACGCGGGGAGCGGTGGATGATCATGATCACACAGGCGATTTTCTACAACTTCTACTTCTTCCTCTACCTCTTCCTGCCGCGCATCGCGCACCGGGTCGTTGGCTATCTGGAGGAGGAGGCGGTCGTGAGCTACACCCAATATCTTGAGCAGATCGACGCTGGCACGGTCGAGAATGTGCCCGCGCCGCAAATTGCCAAGGATTACTGGGGCTTGTCCGATAATGCCCGCCTGCGCGAAGTGGTCATCGTGATCCGCGCCGATGAAGCGGCTCACCGCGACACAAATCATGATTTCGCGAATAAAATCGCCGATGGCAGCCATAATTAACCCTCTGGGCACCCCTGAGGATACGTTCTGAAGAGGCCCGGCCTTGGGCAATCCCGCCAAAGGCCGGGACCTCACATATCAGGGCGCATTCGCAAATCGCGCATTATTCGTACGCGGTGCAGACGCTGCATGTTAATGCATTTTTCCTTATTTTAGAGGATCAGAGCATTCGCATGCCACTGTATGTGGCGTGTTGCCATAATGAGTTTTATAGCGTTTCGAGAAAGGCTGTGCCTCAGATTTTCTCGAAACGCTTTGCACCAAGAAAAAGACTATTGATGCCAAGTCTTGCGGCCCTTGCGCATTTTCCCGGCGGGGCCTATCGCTGAACCTATGAAAATTCTGTTTTTGGGCGATGTGATGGGGCGCGCCGGGCGCGCGGCAATCGTTGAGGGGGTGCCTCGGCTGCGGGCGCAGTGGGGGCTCGATTTTGTCATCGTGAATGGCGAGAACGCGACGGGGGGTATGGGGCTGAGTGGGCCGCATGCGCAAGATCTGCTGGTCGCAGGGGTCGATTGTCTGACGCTGGGGGACCATGCGTTTGACCAAAAGGATATGCTGCAATTCATTGAAAGCGAGGGGCGGATTATTCGTCCGCTCAACTATGCCAAAGGTGCGCCGGGGCGCGGCGCGCGGGTGTTCTCGGATGCGCGGGGCCGAAAGATACTCGTGGCGCAGGCGCTGGGCCAGGTGTTCATGAAGCGGGCTTTCGATGATCCGTTCTCTGCACTGGATGCGGTGCTGAGCGCGCATGTTCTAGGCGGGGCCGTGCAGGCGTCGGTGATCGACATGCATTGCGAGGCGACATCGGAGAAGATGGGGATGGGACATTTTTGCGATGGGCGCGCGAGCCTTGTCGTGGGCACGCATACCCATGTGCCCACCGGCGATGCGCAGATATTGCCGGGTGGCACAGCCTACCTTACGGATGCGGGTATGTGTGGCGATTACCTCAGCGTGATCGGCATGGAGCCGGGCGAGCCGATGCGCCGTTTCGTGACCGGCATGTCAAAGGGTCGGTTTGTGCCCGCCGCGGGCGAGGCCACGCTGAGCGGGGTTTATGTCGAAACGAATGACCGCACGGGCAAGGCGCTGCGTATCGAGATGGTGCGTCAGGGCGGACGCTTGGCACAGGCCGGTCCGTGAAGAACCGCCCGACCCCCGTTTTATACGGGATATTGCTCCTTATGGGGGCAGGTTGGGGACTGTCAGTGCCTTTGAGCAAGATCGCGGTGAGCACCGGGCATCAGCCTTTTGGCCTGATCTTCTGGCAGCTCGTGGTCATGGTGCTGTTTCTCGGTGTGATCTGCGCGCTGCGTGGTAAGCGGCTTGAGCTGGGGCGGCAATATTGGCGGCTCTATATTGCGGTAGCACTTTGTGGCGCCGTGCTGCCGGATATTTTCTTCTACATGGCGGCGGCAAAGCTTCCGGGCGGGATCATGGCGATCGTGGTCTCTTCGGTGCCGATGTTCTCGCTGCCGATCGCGCTGGCGCTCGGCAATGAGGATTTCGCGTGGCGGCGGTTTTTTGGCCTGTGCTTTGGCCTGATGGGGATTTTGATGATCGTGGGGCCGGAGGCGAGCCTGCCGGATGCCGCGATGGCGGCTTTCGTGCCCATCGCAATGCTCGCGCCGCTGCTTTACGCGACCGAGGGAAATCTGGTCGCGAAATGGGGGACGCAAGGGCTCGATTCCATGCAAGTGATCCTCGCGGCGTCGCTTTTTGGGATGGTTCTGACTGCGCCTGCCGCGCTGATCACCGGACAGTGGATTGATCCGCTGGCGGGGTTTGGCGCGGCGGAAGCGGCGCTTGTGGCCTCGGCGATCATTCATGCGCTGGTTTACGCGACCTATGTCTGGCTTGTTGGGCGGGCGGGGTCCGTCTTTACGGCCCAGACCAGTTATCTGGTGACGGGGTGCGGTGTCCTTTGGTCCATGCTCTTGCTGAGCGAGCGCTATTCGCTTTGGATCTGGGGCGCACTTTTGGTGATGTTCATGGGTATGGCCCTCGTGCAGCCACGCCGCGTTGACGAGACGCTTGCTCCGGCGGCACCGCTCGGGAATAGTGATCCCAACACATGAGGGAGTGCTGCCGGTGATTGCATTTCTGGACCTTTCGCAGACGACGCAGGCTTTGCTGAGCCTTGGGATCGTGGTGGGGATGTTTGCGCTCTTTGTGCGCGAGACCTACCCGACCGAAGTGGTGGCATTGGGCGGGGCGGCTGTGATGCTGGCCTCCGGGCTTTTGCCGTATGATGCGGCGCTGGATGTGCTGTCAAACCCGGCACCGTGGACGATTGCGGTGATGTTCATCGTCATGGGGGCGTTGGTGCGCACCGGTGCGCTGGAGGCGTTCACCTCACTCGCAGACCGGCAGGCCAAGACCAACCCCAAGCTTGCGATTGCGATGCTGATGGCCTTGGTCATTTTTGGCTCTGCCATCATGAACAACACACCGATGGTTGTGGTGATGATCCCCGTGTTTGTGCAACTCGCGCGCACGATGGGTGTATCTGCGTCCAAACTGCTGATCCCGCTCAGCTATGCGGCCATTCTGGGCGGCACGCTCACTCTGATCGGGACCTCGACCAACCTTCTGGTGGACGGGGTGGCGCGGGCGCAGGGGCTCGCGCCCTTCACGATTTTTGAGGTGACGCCGCTGGCGATTATCCTGGTGATCTGGGGGATGATCTACCTCAAAGTGATCGGGCCTATACTGCTGCCGGACCGCGATAGCATGGCCGATATGCTGTCGGATCGCAGCCGGATGAAGTTTTTCACCGAGGCCGTGGTTCCGCCCGACAGCAACCTGATTGGCCGCGAGGTAACCGGCGTGCAGCTTTTCAAGCGCGAGGGGGTGCGCCTGATTGACGTGATCCGTGGCGACCGCTCACTCAGGCGCAATCTGACAGGGGTGAGCCTTGAGGTGGGCGACCGTGTGGTCCTGCGAACCCAGATGACCGAACTTCTGAGCCTTCAGCGCGACAAAAGCCTCAAGCGGGTCGATCAGGTCTCGGCGGTGGAGACACAGACGGTGGAGGTCTTGATCACGCCCGGCTGCAAGATGGTGGGGCGCTCATTGGGCGCGCTGCGGCTCAGGCGGCGCTACGGGGTCTATCCGCTGGCGGTGCACCGCCGGAACCAGAATATCGGGCGGCAGCTCGATGATCTGGTGGTGAAGGTGGGCGATACGCTGCTTCTGGAAGGCGCACCCGAAGATATCGCACGGCTGGCGAGCGAGATGGAGATGGTCGACGTCTCACACCCCTCGGCGCGGGCCTTTCGACGCGGCCATGCGCCCATCGCAATCGCCGCGCTTCTGGGAATCGTCCTTCTGGCCGGGCTCGGCGTGGCCCCGATCCTGCTTCTGGCTGTTGTGGCTTTGGGCTTGGTCCTTCTGGCGCGCTGCATTGATGCGGATGAGGCGTTTTCCTTTGTGGACGGACAGCTTCTTGCGCTCATCTTTTCGATGCTGGCCATCGGCGCGGGGCTGGTCGAGAGCGGCGCCGTGGCCCTTTTGGTCCAAGGGATCGCGCCATTCTTGTCGGTGATGCCGGGCGTGCTTGTGATCTGGTCGGTTTACCTTCTGACCTCGGTGCTGACCGAAATGGTCAGCAACAATGCAGTGGCTGTGGTGGTTACGCCAATTGCCATCGGGCTGGGCGAGGCGATGGGCATCGATCCGCGTCCTCTGGTGGTGGCGGTGATGGTCGCGGCCAGCGCGTCTTTTGCCACGCCCATCGGCTACCAGACCAACACGCTGGTCTACGGCCCCGGCGGATACCGGTTTACGGATTTTCTGCGCATAGGTGTGCCGTTGAACCTCAGTATCGGGCTTCTGGCCTCGGTCCTCATCCCGTTCTTCTGGCCGCTCTAGGCGGTCATAGCGGGTTCCGGCGCGGCCCCCCTTCTTCTTGCTTCAAATATCCATAAGGGCGAAGCCCCCGCTGCGAGCCGCGCAAATCAAACCCTGCGCGCGCAGCGCTCCTTTGGGTCAACCAATCAGAGCGGCCAGAAGATGAGGATCGCGGGGATCGAAACGGCGACGACAATCACTTCGAGCGGCAGACCGATGCGCCAGTAATCACCAAAACGGTAGCCGCCGGGCCCGAGGATGAGCGTGTTGTTCTTGTGCCCGATGGGCGTGAGAAACGCGCAAGATGCAGCGACCGCCACGGCCATCAGAAACGGGTCCGACGAGACGCCGAGAGATTGCGCCATCTGGATGCCCACCGGAGCCGCGACGATGGTGGTAGCGGTGTTGTTGAGCACGTCCGAGAGGCTCATCGTGACGATCATCAGCACAGTGAGGATAGCCCATGCGGGCATGCCATGGGTCAGGCTGATCAGGCTGTTGGCGATCAGCTCCGTGCCGCCTGCATCCTCCAGCGCGGCCCCAAGGGGGATCATGGAGCCCAGAAGCACGACCACGGGCCATTCGATATGGGTATACAGCTCGCCCAGCGGAATGATCTTGGTGAGCACGTATGCCACCACGACAAGGCCCAGAGCGACGGGAAGATAGACGAGGCCAAAGCTCGCGGCAGCCACGGCGGCGGCGAAAAGGCCGATGGCGCTCCATGTCTTTGTGTTTTGGGTGACCGCAAGGCCCCGGTCGGCAAGGGTGAGCGCGCCCAGCCAATCGGCAATGTCCTCGCCCTTGTCCTTTGGCACCAGCAGCAGCAGGATATCGCCCGCCCGGATCACCGTCTTGCGCATCTGGCTCGTGATCTGCTTGCCCTCGCGCGAGATGCCCATAACCACGGCGCGCTGCCGCCAATGCAGGCCGATGGATTGCGCGGTCTTGCCGGTGATGCGGCTGTCGCGTTGGATCACGATCTCCAACAGATCGAGCCCGTCGCCTTCCGCGCGCAGGGCCTCCTCGCGCGGTGCGTCCGCGAAATCGAGCGAGAGGGCGGCGCGAAACTCGTCCAGCGCGTCGGGCTGCGCCTCCAACACCAGCGCGTCGCCCGCCTTGATCCCGGTGTTGAGCGCGGTGCCGTAGCGGCGCTTTCCCTCGCGGATAAGGCCGATGATGGCCACATCGGTCTTGGTGGCGGTGTCTTCAAGCTCGGCCAGACGTTTGCCGATATGGGGCGAGCCTGTGGGCACAGTCAGTTCCGCGATGTAATTGGCGAGGTCCGCGCTGCGCATGGTAGCATCCTCGCGCTGCGGGATCAGGCGCCAGCCGACAAGGGCCACGAACAGCAGCCCCGCAATGGCCGTCACGCCGCCCACCGGGGCGAAATCGAACATCGCAAAGGGCGCGCCGAGCGTCTCCTCTCGGATGGCTGCGATAATGATATTGGGCGGCGTACCGATCAAGGTGACCATGCCGCCAAGGATGGTGGCGAAGCTGAGCGGCATGAGGCTGAGTCCCGGCGCGCGGCCTGCTTTGCGCGCGGTTTGCACATCCACGGGCATGAGAAGGGCAAGGGCCGCCACGTTGTTCATGAAGGCCGAGAGCACGCCGCCGATGCCGCCCATCAATGCGATATGCGCCCCAAGGCCCCGCGAGGCATCGACCAGCGTGCGGGTGATCAAGAACACAGCGCCCGAACGCACCAGCCCCGCCGACACCACCAGCACGAGTGCGACAACCAGCGTGGCCGGGTGGCCGAAGCCGGAAAATGCCTTTTCCGTGGGCACCACCCCCACGATCACCCCGATCATCAGAGCGCTGAATGCCACGATATCATAGCGAAACCGGCCCCAGAGCAAAAAGCCGAACACGGCACCAAAGAGAGCGAAGAGAATGATTTGATCTTGTGTCATACCCAAGGCGTAAAGCGTTTTGCACGGAACGGGAACAGGGGGAATTTCGGAGTATGTTCTGCGTTGGTGTTGCGTCTGTGGTGTTTTGCGGGGTCAAACGGGTGCTGCCCACGCTGCTCTTGCGGAATACGAGACGGGTTTCTATGCTCATATTCATTGATAATACACACAACGGAAGGGCACTTGCTGAACATGCGTATCACCCGCCGACTTCAGCATGGGCCCCGCAGCGCCCTGTAAATTCGTTTGCAGGGCGGGCCGGAGACTTCCTCTCAATCGGTCTGCTCATAACCGCGCGGCGGCCCCTTTGAGATGACGCGTGACACCTATGACACTTATCAACATTAACGCCTTGGGGGTGACCTTGGGCGATCCTTTGTTCACCGACCTGACCCTGACCATCTCCAAAGGAGACCGGATCGGGCTGGTGGCCGCAAACGGGCGTGGGAAATCCACTTTGCTGGCCTGCCTTGCGGGCGATTTTGATCCCAGCGCGGGCGAGATCACCCGCGCGCCGGGGCTGCGCGTGGGGTATGTGACGCAAAATGTGCCGGAGGCGGCGCTGAGCCAGACGCTGTATGACACGGTGCAGGCCACAATGCCGCCCGAGCAGGCCGAATATGAAAGCTGGCGGGTGGATGTGGTTCTGGGCGATCTTGCTGTGCCTTATGAGGTGCAGCACCAGCCTCTGAGCACGCTGAGCGGAGGATAGCAGTGCACAGCGATGCTGTCTGCAGCTTGGGTGGTGGAGCCGGATATCTTGCTCTTGGACGCGCCGACAAACCATCTGGATTTGCACCGGATCGGGCTGTTGCAAGACTGGGCAGAAATGGGTCTTGCCGGGAAACCGGGTCGTTCTGCTGGGCGCGAATGGGACCGGCAAGACGCAGCTAGTAGTTATGATCCAAGCCGCCCTGGAGGGGCGAGAGAGTGCGGTGAAAACCGCGCCATCGGTTGTGGCGGGCTTCTCAGATCAGCATCTTGGCCAGCTGAATGGGCATGATACGCCGATGACGGCCGTGGTCGGGCAGTTTGACATTGGCGATCAGCGGGCGCGCGGTGTTTTGGCCGGGGCGGGTGTTTTGATTCAGATGCAGGACACAGCTATCGAAGCCCTGTCAGGCGGGCAAAAGGCGCGTTTGGCGATGCTTGTCCTGCGGCTGAAGCACCCGAGCTTTTACCTTCTGGACGAGCCGACGAACCATTCGGACATCGAAGGCCAAGAGGCACTGGAGGAAGAGCTTATCACGCAAGGCCCGTCTTGCGTTCTGGTCAGCCATGACCGCACTTTTCTCCGCAATGTCTGCAACCGGTTTTGGTGGATAAACGGCAAAAATCTGGAGGAGGTGGAGAGCCCCGAGGCGTTTTTGAGCCGCACGGTTGAGGCAAAGTGACGGTCTTTGCGCAGTGTGATGTATTGTCTCAGGGCGCGCGCCTCATCTTTAAGGATACGGGGCTGTTTGGACCGCGTGTTGAAGTGTTTCGAGTTATACTTGAGGCACTCAATTGAGGCGAAACGCACGGAACGCTCAAATGATGTGCGCGTCTTACGAAAACCTGTGATTCAGATTGTTCGCGAAACGCCTTGGCATGCCAAACAACGGGCCAGATATCTATTCCGACTGATCACTGGACCGACGGATCAAAGACCTCATCAGGCGTTACCCGCGCAAGTGTCACCGCCCTTCAAACTGGGCGGTGCGCTTTTCGAGAAAGGCCATCACACCCTCTTGGAAATCGCGCGTTTGACCGCAGGTGCCTTGGAGCTTCGCCTCCAGATCCAGCTGCGCATCGAGGCTGTTATCCCATGACCCGCGCATCGCATCCTTCAGGTGGCGGTAAGCCTCGGTCGGGCCTTTGGCCAGATGCGCCGCACGCGCCTTCCAATGGGCGTCAAACTCCATATCCGGCACCGCCTCCCAGATCATGCCCCAGTTTGCGGCATCCGTAGCGCTGATCGGTTCGGCAAAGAGGGCGGCCCCCATGGCTTTGGCTGCACCCATTTGACGGGGTAGCCAATAGGTTCCGCCCGCGTCGGGGATGAGGCCGATCCGGGTGAACGCTTGAAGGAAAACAGCGCTTTCAGTCGCGATCACCACATCCGCGGCCAGCGCAAGGTTGGCCCCCGCGCCTGCCGCCGGGCCGTTCACCGCGCTGATCGTGGGGATGGGACATTCCGCGAGGCTGCGCAGCATGGGCACGTATTCGTCGCGCAACACCCGCTCGATATCGAGCTTGGCAGCACTGCCCCCATCGCTGAGGTCTTGGCCCGAGCAAAACGCCCGCCCCTCGCCTGTGATCACCAGAACACGCGCCGAACGGCCCGCATGGGTGGCCGCATCGGTGATCTCTGCCCGCATTTGCGGATTGAGCGCGTTCATCTTGTCAGGGCGGTTGAGCGTGAGGATCGCGATGCCGCCTTCGATCTCAAGGCGGATGGTGCTGTAGTCTTTCATGGCGCGTCCCTTTCAAGGCTTTGGCGCGATGAAACCCCATTCACTCCAGAGACGCTAGGCCAAACCCCGCGTCAGTCGTCGAGAATTTGGCGCAGGCGGGTCTCTTCCGCATCGCTGAGCCCGCTGGCGGGTCCCTCGGCCTGAGACCGGCGGCGCACATAGCCAATGGCAATTCCCGTCCCGGCTAAAAGCATGGCCGGCCCGGCGAGCCACAAAAACCACGTGCTGCCCGCCGCGCGTGGGTTCAGGAGCACATATTCGCCGTAGCGCGCGACGATGAAATCCACCACCTCATCGTTGCTGTCGCCCGCCACCAGACGGTCGCGGACCAAAAGACGCAGGTCTCGCGCAAGTGTGGCGTTCGATTCGTCGATGCTCTCATTACGGCACACAAGGCAGCGCAGGCCCGACGAGATATCGCGCGCACGCTCCTCCATCACCGGATCGTCCAGCACCTCATCGGGCTGCACCGCAAAGGCGGGGGCCGCGATGAGAGCAAGGATGCACGCCAACCGTCTCATTGCGCAGGCACCCCACCGGGCACGGGTTTTGCCTCGGGCTTTTTCGACCCCGCAGCAATCCGGTACCGCCGATCGCTGAGCGAGAAGAACCCGCCGATCGCCATCAGGATCGAGCCGCCCCAGATCCAGTTTGCCAGCGGTTTGAAGTAGGCCCGCACAGCCCAGCCGCCACCCTCTTGTGGATCGCCGATCACAACATAGACGTCGCGCAGGAAACCATTGTCGATGGCCGCCTCAGTTGTCGGCATGTCCGCAACAGGGTAGTACCGCTTTTCGGGGTGAAGGAAGCTGATCTCCTCACCGTCCTGCGACAGACGGATATCGGCTTTGGTGGAGATAAAGTTCGGCCCCTGCACATCGCGCACGTTCTCAAGCGTGAGCGTGAAGCCCGACAACTCGAAGCTCTCGCCGATGTTGACCACGCGGATATCCTCGGTCTCCCACGCCAGAAGGCCTGCAATGCCCGCAATTGTGACACCAAACCCCGCATGGGCGATGGATTTGCCCCAATCGGCCCGCGGCAGACGGAAAAGCCGAGCAAAGCGGTTGCCCGAACGCCCCGTGCGCGACCAAATATCCACCGCAGCCCCGGCAACAAGCCACGCACCGAGCATCATTCCAATCGGCCCCAGCGCGCTGCGTTCCGTCTGGATCGCCCATGTCAGAGCACCGACAGCCACAGCCAGAACCAGAGCCGGGACCAATGCCTTTGCAACGCGGCCAATTTGCCCACGCTTCCACGGCAGCATCGCGCCAAAGGGCAGCACAATGCCCAAAAGCACCATGAAGGGCGTGAACGCGGCGTTGAAAAACGGCGGGCCGACCGAAACCTTGCGGTCAAAGAAAAGCTCGGCAATCAACGGCCAGATGGTGCCGATGAAGACCACGAAACACGCCACGCCCAATAGCAAGTTGTTCAGCACAAGCATGGATTCCCGGCTGGATGTCGCAAAGACGCCCTTTGCCTGCATGGCGCTGGCCCGGAAGGCAAACATGGTCAGCCCCCCCATCATGAAGATCGCAGTGATCCCAAGCAGGACCATCCCCCGCTCAGGATCATTGGCGAACGCATGCACTGAGGTCAGCACGCCGGACCGGGTGATGAACGCGCCGATCATCGAGAAGCCAAACGCGATGATGGCAAGCAAGATGGTCCAGCTTTTCAGGCTTTCGCGCTTTTCCACGACAATGGCCGAATGAAGGAGCGCTGCGGCAATAAGCCAAGGCATGAAGCTCGCGTTCTCAACCGGGTCCCAGAACCAGAAACCGCCCCAGCCAAGCTCGTAATAGGCCCACCAGCTTCCCAGTGCGATGCCGACGGTCAAAAAGACCCAAGCGGCCAGCGTGTAGGGACGCACCCACCGCCCCCACGCCGCGTCCACGCGCCCCTCGATCAGGGCGGCCACGGCGAAGCTGAAGGTCATGGAGAGGCCGACATAGCCCACGTAAAGAAACGGTGGATGGAGCGCGAGGCCGATATCCTGCAAGAGCGGATTGAGGTCCTCGCCGTCGAAAGGTGGGATCGCCAGACGCTCAAACGGGTTGGAGGTGAAGATGATGAAGGCGAAGAACGCCACACCGATCATCCCCTGAACCGACAGCACGCGCGCCCGCAAGCTGGGCGGCAGATTGCTGCCAAACCAGCCGACACAGGCCCCGAAAAGGGCCACGATCAGCACCCAAAGCAGCATGGACCCTTCATGATTGCCCCACACGCCGGTGATCTTGTAAATCATCGGTTTCGCCGAGTGGCTGTTGAGCATCACAAGGCGGTTGGAGAAGTCCGAGACCACAAAGACATATGTCAGCGCTGCAAAGGACATCGCCGTAAAGACGAATTGCGCGCTGGCCGCGGTGGGGGCAACTGCCATCCACCCGGCCCAGCGTTTTTGCGCGCCAATAAGAGGGACCACCGACTGCACACAGGCAAGGACGAAGGCGAGGATGAGGGCGAAGTGACCGAGTTCATTTATCATAGCCGTGAATATAGACGGAGCCAGCGCCACGGCCAATCACAATCGGTCCAGCAATCGGGCGCAGCACTGGATCAGATTGTCGCGGATGATCTCAGGTGATTTTGCGGCGCCATTCCTCCAGTGCCGGATTGGCCTCGGGCGTGAGGGTGGCGAGGGTCAGAGCCGCATCCCCCTCCGTGGCGGCGGGGGGTGTGCGCAGCCGTTGCAACCCCTCGATATTACGGGCAACTTTGGGTGTGCGCGCGAGCGTGTCGGCAATGCCGCGCTGCAACTCCTGACTTTTGTATTGGTGTCGCGCGCCGAAGTAGAAGCTGACCACGACACCCAAGAGCCACCAGAGCGGCTCGGGCACAAGCGCGATGCCCTGCATACGCGCCGAAAACCATACCGGATCGGCCATGGCAGCGATGAAAAGGCCCAGCGTCCCCAGAGCCATCGCTGGGCGCGGTAGGCGGTTCACACCGTCCATGATCCGGTCAAAAAGTCCCCTCTCGCGCGCTGCGAACTCCGCCGCGAATTGCGCCAGCGCTTGACTGCGCTCATCTGCATCGCGCTGCGCGCCCGCTTCTGCATTCTCGCGAAAGACCTCGGCGGTCTCCACCAAGATGTTGCGCCCGCCGCCAAACACGCTGCTCAAAATCCGCTCGATTATCCCCATGACGCCACCCTCTCGGCAAAATCCGCGCGGCTGAGATGAAAGCGCGGCGAGATGAACTCCTCCGCCCGTTTGATCCATCCGCCCTTCCCGCCTGAGCGGGTGCGCGCGAATTTGCGGCTGGCGGGGCGGCGATCAGCGATGCGGAAATAGTAATTCCGGCGCGCAATGCCGTAAGCATCCGCGATATGGCCCGGGGCGGCGCGCGCAACCGTGGCCGCGGCGGCGGCAGTCTGAGGTCCGATCACGCCATCGACGCTGATATCCTGCCCCATCTCGCGCAACAGCCGTTGCAGGATCTTCACCGCATTGCTGCCCGCATTGACATACATATCAAACACACTGGCCTGAAGCGCTTGGGGCAGTGCCTCGATGCCGGGCCGCGTGAAGTAATGCTCGATGAAGATGTCTTCGGCCTGCGCCCGGCTCAGCCGCTTCACATCGGCCGCCGTCACCCGCCCATCCCCGGTCAGGTCCAACCCCAAACGGCGCATTGTATGGATGGTCACGCCAAAATTCGTGGCTCCGCCCGGATCGTCGGGGTCATTCACATAGCCGCCTTCACGGGCGATAATCTCTTTGGCTATTTCGGCAACTCGGGACACTTGCAGCCCTCCACATGGTCAAAAAGCATGTGGTGGAAGGTGATCCGTCTGGGTTAACGCAGCCTTCAGCTATCGTTCGCACCAGCCTCATCCGCGCTGTAGTCCTTGTAGACGCCTTGCGCCTTCAGCGCATCAACGACTTCCTTCGGCATGTAATCCTCGTCATGGCGCGCAAGAATCTCGGTGGCGACGAAAGTTGTGCCATCAAAGCTGCCCATGCCGACCATACCCTCGCCCTCACCAAAAAGGTCGGGCATCACGCCAGTATACGTCACCGCCACGCTCGCGCCGCCATCCGTCACATTGAAAAATGTGGTCGTGCCTTCGCCGCGGCGCAATGTGCCCTCCTCGACCAACCCGCCGATGCGGAAGACCTCCGTGGGGCTGGGCGGCGCGGCGATCACCTCGCTGGGCGAGCGGAAGAAGTTAATCCCGTCACGCATGGCATATCCGATGAGCGCGGTGGACAGGACAAGCGCCACGGCCAGCATGGAGATCACTTGAATACGGCGCTGCTTCTTGAGCGATTTCATTGGGCTACCTTATGCAAGTCACGGGAAGAGTGGGGCCATCATAAGCCCCGCCGTCTCAGGCTCATTTAACATCAGATTGGCATTCTGCAAGGCTTGCCCACTGGACCCTTTGGTCAGGTTATCAAGCGCTGCGATCACAACCGCACGGCCCTCGATCCGGTCCCCGGTCACGCCAACATGGCAAAAGTTGCTGCCCCTCACATGGCGGGTGCTGGGCGTCTGGCCAAAGGGCAGCACCTCAAGGAAGGGTTCGGCCCTATAGGCGGCTGCCAAGGCGGCATGGATATCATGAGCCTCGCCTTTTACATAAACAGTGGCAATTATCCCCCTGTTTGCAGGTAATAAATGCGGTGTGAATTGCACTTTCACGTCGCGCCCAGCGATGGCGGAAAATTCTTGATCAAACTCGGCAAGGTGCCGATGCGTGCCGCCCACGGCATAGGCATGCGCGCCCTCCGACAGCTCTGCATGGAGCAGATTTTCCTTCAGGCTGCGCCCCGCCCCGCTGACGCCGGTTTTGAGATCAATGATGATGTCATCGAGATCAATCAGTCCGCCTGCGATCAAGGGCCGCAGCGCATATTGCCCGGTGGCGGCATTGCACCCCGTCCCCGCAACAAGCCGTGCCGTGCGAATATCCTCGCGGTAGAACTCGGTCAGCCCATAAACCGCCTCCGCCTGACACTCCAACGCGTCATGCGTCCCGCCATACCATTTGGCGTAGACCTCCGGGTCACGCAGCCGGAAATCCGCGCTCAGATCGACGATTTTCAGATCTTTCGGCAACGCCTTGATCACTGCCTGACTGGTCGCGTGGGGCAGCGCGCAAAAGCACAGATCAATGCCTGCAAAATCAATCTCGTCGATGGTCACCATCATGGGCAGGTCCAGATGGCGCAGATGCGGGAACACATCCGCCATGCTCTGTCCTGCCTTGGAATTCGCACCAAGCGCCGCAATCCGCATGCTCGGATGGGTCGCGATCAGCCGGACAAGCTCTGCCCCGGTATAGCCTGAGGCCCCGAGAATGGCGATATTATGGGTCATTATGTGTCTTTCACTGGCTGGCCTTCGGGATATCCCGGATTGGGCCTTTCTCGCAATATCTGATCGAATCGGCGCCTAGAGCGGCTCAAACCGCACCTCGCGGCGCATGAACTGTGTCGCGCGGTCCGAGACGCGGCGCGCGTCGCCGGTGGTCAGAAATCGGCTCTCGGTGCCACTGCCCATCATACCGGGCCGCCGCGTGAGGTAATCGGCGAGGCTCTCGGCCACCAGATTGGCCTGAGAATAGACCGCCACATCCGGGCCCAAAGCGGCGCGAAACACATCCTCGACCAGCGGATAATGCGTGCAGCCCAAGATCGCCGCCTGCGGATCGGGCATCTTGCGCCTAAGCGCGTCCACATGGCTACGCACCAGCGCCTCGGCGAGGATCATATCCCCCTCTTCGATCGCATCCACGATACCGCCACAGGCCTGCGCCTCCACATCAACGCCAATTGCGCGAAACGCCAGCTCGCGTTGAAACGCCCGGCTGCTGACCGTCGCAGGCGTCGCAAAAAGCGCCACATGCGTCACGGCCACTTCGCGCGGAGGAGAATTGTCGCCCCAGTTCCGCTCGGTCAATGCCTCGATCAGCGGCACGAACACACCCAGAACGCGCTTGCCCTCAGGCACACCCGCCTCCTGCATCCGGCGCAGCGCTGCGGCAGAGGCTGTGTTGCAGGCCAGGATCACCAGATCACAGCCTTCAGCCCACAGGCGCTTGACCGCAGCCTCGGTCAAGGCATGCACATCATCCGCCCCGCGCACGCCGTAGGGCGCATTTGCATTGTCGCCAAGATAGACGAATGGAACCTCAGGCAGCCGCTTTTGCACGGCCTCCAGCACGGTCAGGCCGCCCAAACCACTGTCGAAAATACCCACTGCCATCGCTTTGCCCTCAGCTTCGGGGCACGTATGGTGTCGGCCCCATATGCACGCTCATACGCCGCGCAACCGCAAAATTCCACATCAGATTTCAGGCGGATGCGTGCAGACCAAACGCACTTGCGGCCCACTCACCCCAAACTGGTCTTTCACTGCAATATCGGCAAAGTTCATACTGCTCGGCCTCTGGCCCACCATTTACTTTGCGCAGGCGCCTGAGTATCGGGCACAGCACCTGACCAGCTAAGCGGACTTTCCGCCGCACCGCCGCTTTGAACGGTGCAAGAAGCGCATTTCTCTGTTAAGTCAGGTTGACACAATAGTGAATCGAGAGCAGCGGCCGTGGATTGGGACAAATTAAGGATTTTTCATGCTGTCGCCGATGCGGGCAGCTTGACACATGCAGGCGATACTCTGCAACTGTCTCAATCAGCCGTATCGCGGCAGGTGCGCGGGTTGGAACAATCTCTGAACGCGACCCTCTTTCATCGCCATGCGCGGGGCCTGATCCTAACTGAGCAGGGCGAGCTTTTGTTCGACGCGACCCGCGCCATGCTCAAGCGGCTCGACACCGCCACCGCCCGCATCCGAGACAGCGAGGAAGAGGTCTTCGGCGAATTGCGTGTGACCACGACAATCGGCTTCGGCACGCTCTGGCTCGCCCCGCGTCTGAGCCAGCTTTACAAGAAATACCCCGATCTCAGGATTGATTTGATGCTGGAAGAGCGCGTGCTCGACCTGCCCATGCGCGAGGCAGACGTGGCCATCCGCATGAAGGAACCAAGCCAGGCCGATCTGATTCGCAAACGGCTGATGAGCGTGCATATGGTGCTGGCCGCCAATGCCGATTACATCGCCGAATACGGTATGCCCCAACAACCAAAGGATTTGCAGGCCCACAGGCTAATCTCGCAAAATCCCAATTCGGCGCAGGTCGGCGCGGCGGCAATGCTGGTCAGCGAACTGATTGCCAATAACATCCCGTCGATTCTCACCGTGAACAATTATTTCGGCGTGCTCCAAGGCGTGCTTCATAATCTGGGAATTGGTGTGCTGCCCGATTACCTCTTGCACGATTTCCCCAATCTCGTGCGCGTTCTTCCGGAGGTTGAGTCGGTCGAAGTGCCTGTCTTCCTCGCCTATCCCGAGGAATTGCGCCACTCAAAACGCATCGCGGCCTTCCGTGACTTCGTTCAGGACGAGATTTTCACCTATCGCAAAACGATGAAAGAACAGGCTGTTACCTGACCCTCTGCTCAGATATGCAAAAAATGCATATCAGAAATGCTGCACCTGCGGCATTTTTAACCTTGATCGCTCAGAATTGAGGCACTAATTGCACATGAGACGGGACGCTTCTGGCGCTCCCATCATACCTCCCTGTTGGACTTCGGCCGAGCCTTGTGCTCGGCCTTTTTTTTGGCCCGATTTTTTAGCCCAAGGGCGTTCAGCACCTCATCCTTCAAGGCCACAGTCACGACCACGCAAATGAAAACCGCCGCATTCAATGAAGCGGCGGTTTTCGTGGGTTTTTCAAAAAAATGTATGGCTCGGGGCTACTCAGCTGCCTCTGGCGGAGTGGGTGAATCGGATTTTGCCGCAGACATTTCCGGGGTTGGCTTGCGGCGCGGTTTGCGCGGCGCGCGGGCCTTCGGAGGAGCCTCAGATTTGGCTTCGGACTGTGTCTCGGGCGTCTCCACAAGTATGGACGAATCTTCAGCCTCTTGCGATGTATGTTGAGGCTGCTCGCCCTGTCCGGATTGCTGAGAGTGATACTGGCCGGAATGCTGACCGGAGTTTTTACCACCGCTCTCTGCGTCATGCTCGTGGCGCTGCGGGCGGTCCCTTTGTTCTTTGTCGCGCTCAGCCTGCCGATCGCGGTTCTCGCGCTCCTGCTGGTCACGCTTGGCATCAATTTCCTTTTGCGCCGCACTCAAAAGGCGCAGGTAATGCTCGGCGTGCTGCTGAAAATTCTCAGTGGCCACCCTGTCATTGCTCAGCTGCGCATCGCGGGCCAGCTGATTATATTTCTCAATGATCTGCTGCGGTGTGCCGCGCACCTTGCCCTCGGGGCCCGAGCTATCAAAAACCCGGTTCACCACATTGCCCACCGTATTGGATGAGCGATTGCGGTTCGACTTGTTACGCGAACGTGACTTTGATGATCTCATATTTTTTCTGTCCAGCCTTGGAAAGATTGCCCTCTTTGGACCCGGGAAGCGCCCCTTGCGCTTGAAAAATGAACCGGATCCGCGGCAATTATGGGCTTGGCGTTCTGCGGGACGAAAACGTTCCATCCAGCGCAGAGACAATTTCAATAATCACGCCCCAAGCCTAGGCACAAGCAAAAAGCGAAATTTGCGCCGTATTTTGCCACTTTAGCCCATCACAGAGGGGCGCGTGCCACAACGATCCGGTCACGCCCGTCCATATCGGGGCGGCATGTGACGCCGCTATACCCCGCCGCGTGCGCCATTTCGCAAACCGCCTCGCCTTGGGTCCAGCCGATCTCCAGCATCAGCCATCCGCCCGGAGCGAGATGACTCAGCGCGCCTGCGCAAATCACGCGGTAGGCGGTGAGCCCGTCCGCTTCATCCGTGAGCGCGCAGCGCGGCTCATGAAGGAGTTCCGGCGCAAGGCCCGCCATCTCGGAGGCCGCGATATAGGGCGGGTTAGAGACGATGAGATCAAAGCGCTCGGACAGGCCGCCAAACCAGTTGCTTTGCAAAAGCTGCGCGCGGTTCGCCACGCCCAAGACTTCTGCATTGCGCGCAGCCACGCTCAGCGCCTCTGCGCTGATATCCGTGCCGGTGCCTGTGGCCTGCTCCCGCTCGGACAGAAGCGTCAGAAGGATCGCGCCGCTTCCGGTGCCCAGATCCAAGGCGCGGCTCCATTCGACGTCCAAAGCCGCAACCACAAGGGTTTCTGTCTCTGGGCGCGGGTCCAGAACATGCCCGTTTACTTCAAAATCGCGGCCATAAAAGCTGCGCCGCCCGATGAGATGCGAGACCGGAACACGCGCGGCACGCCGCGCAACAAGTGCATTGAAAGAGCCCAGCGCGCCCTCGTCCAGCGTATCATGCAAATGCAGCGTGAGCCGTCCGGGGGCTACCCCCATCGCATGGGCCAGAAGCCTGCGCGCATCGCCCATCGCACCAGGCACCCCCGCCGCGCCGAGCCGCGCGCGGGCCTCGGCCAGCGCCGTCTGAGCCGTGATCACACGGCCCCCATTTCGGATAGAAGGGTGGCCTGCGCATCCGCCGTCAGCGCATCAATCACCTCGTCCAAATCGCCCTGCATCACCTGATCAAGCTTATAAAGTGTGAGGTTGATTCGGTGATCGGTCATCCGCCCTTGCGGGAAATTATAGGTCCGGATGCGCTCAGACCGGTCACCGCTGCCCACTTGGGCGGCCCTGTCAGCGCTGCGCTCGTTGTCCATGCGCTGGCGCTCCGCATCGTAGAGGCGCGTTTTGAGGACCTGCATCGCAATCTCGCGGTTGCGGTGCTGGGATTTCTCGGAGCTGGTGACGACGATTCCTGAGGGAATATGCGTGATCCGCACCGCCGAATCGGTGGTGTTCACATGCTGCCCACCCGCACCAGAGCTGCGCATCGTGTCGATCCGCAAATCATTCGCGTCGATCTTCACATCCACATCCTCGGCCTCGGGCAAAACGGCAACCGTGGCCGCAGAGGTATGAATACGCCCGCCGCTTTCGGTCTCCGGCACGCGCTGAACCCGGTGCACACCGCTCTCGAATTTCAGGCGGGCAAAGACATGTGCGCCCTTCACATGGGCCACCACTTCCTTGATCCCGCCAAGCTCGGTCAGGCTCTCTTCCAATATCTCAAGCCGCCAGCCACGCGCCTCGGCATAGCGTTGATACATGCGCAGCAGATCGCCGGCAAAAAGGGCTGCTTCCTCGCCCCCGGTGCCGGGCCGGATCTCAAGCATCGCGGGGCGCGCATCGGCCGCATCGCGTGGCAATAGCGCCAGTTGCAGCGCCGCCTCCATCTTGGGTCGTGCGGCGCGTAGCCCCACCAGCTCTTCCTCGGCAAGCCCGCGCATTTCGGGGTCGTCGAGCATCGCCTCAGCGCTCGCCATATCATCGAGCAGGCCCATATATGTGCGGACTTCCCCCACAACAGGGCGCAGCTCGGCATATTCCCGGCCAAGCGCTGCGATATCACCGCCGCCCTGTGCCATCTGCGCCTCGATAAATTCGAAGCGCTGCACGATTTGCCGAAGTCTGTCCATTGGCACCATGCTGGCTTCCTTGAGTTATCTTATCGCTTTGGTCAAGTCGGCACCCTGTGATATAAACGGGACTATGAAGCAACTGGCCATTCTATTACTCATCGCAGCTCCCGCTTTTGGCCCTGCCGGAGCAGTCGCCCAAGGTAAGACCGTCGATTGTTATTGCACCGACAAATCCGGCGCGCGGCTTGAGCTGGGCGAGATGACATGTATTGCCGTGGATGGGCGGATGTTCATGGCGCAATGCCAGATGTCGCTCAACGTGCCGATGTGGCGCGAGATATCGGATGGGTGCCTGTCATCCGCCCTGCCCCAAAGCCTCCAACCAACCCTTGATGCGGGCGCGGTTGACCCCCAGATCTGATTGCCCGAACCGCAGGCGGCTGTTGATTTCGACAAGATCGCCGTCACCGCGCAGCGTGGTGTAATCGGGAAACCCCCAAAGGGCCGAGCGGGTCTGATAGCTTACCATCCCGCTCTCGACAGAGCCTGCGATGACCTTGGTGCGCGGCGTGTCGCGGATGACTGCATCAACCCGGGCCAGAGCGCCCGGCCCAGCAATCGTGCCACGCCACAGATGCCCACCCGCTCGGGGCATATGCCCCACGCCCTCCTGCGCAGCACCGACATGCCAACGCGCCGGGTCCACCGGTGCCAGCCGTACCCAAAGCGCGAACCCCGCGACCACAAGCGCACTCACCGCCAGCACTGCCAAGATCCACTTCACGCCATGCCGCCTTTCACTTGTTCAAAATATCGCAGGGGTTTGAGTGTGCCCACCGGCTGATACCTGCCCTATGTGCCATGCTTATCCCAGCCCAGAAGGCATATCAGCTCCGTGGCCACATGCGCGCCCGCGATCGCCGTGGCTCCAGTTGTATCATATTGTGGTGCCACCTCCACCACATCGCCGCCCTTGATGTTGATCCCGGCAAGATCGCGCAACATCATCGACGCCTGTGCCGAGGTCAGCCCGCCCCAGACCGGCGTGCCTGTGCCGGGCGCGAAGGCCGGGTCGAGCCCGTCAATATCAAAGCTCAGATAGGTCGGCGCATCCCCGAGGATGCCCTTGATCTTCTCCACGGTGGCCACTGGCCCGCGCTCGTGCACCTCGCGCGCGTCGATCACGTTCATGCCCATACGGTCGTCAACATGGGTACGTATCCCCACCTGAACCGATCGTGCGGGGTCGATCAGGCCCATCTTGATCGCCTTGTAGAACATCGTGCCGTGATCAATCCGGTCCATGTCGTCATCCGGCCATGTGTCCGTATGGGCGTCGAATTGCAAAAGGCTCATGGGGCCATATTTCGCGGCATAGGCCTTGAGGATGGGGAAGGTGATGTAATGATCGCCGCCCAGCACGACCGAGGCCGCACCCGCCTCCAAAATCCCCTCAACATGCGCGGTGAGCGCTGCGGGAAACGCAGGCACATTGGCATAATCAAACGCCAGATCGCCGTAATCGGCAATCGCCATCTCCTCCAGCGCGTTGAAGGGCCATCCGTAGGGAGAGTCGGCAGGCTGAAGCGCGCTCGCTTCGCGGATTGCGCGCGGGCCCATGCGGGTACCGCTGCGGTTGGTTACCGCCTGATCGAAGGGCACGCCCGTGACGGCCACATCCACCCCTGTGAGGTCCTTCGTATAGCGCCGCCGCAGAAACGATGTCGCCCCGCCAAACGCATTCTCGAAGCTCAGGCCCTTGAGGTCGCGCCGCGTAAACGCGTGATCCACTTCCTTGTCAGCGTCCGTCAGTGCCATATTAAATTCTTCCTTTCATGGGGCCCATTTGCGCAACGCGGTGGGCCAAAAAACTCAGTTGGGCAGATATGCAACCCGCATCACTCCGACGGTTGCATCCGCTCCACCAGCTTTGCAAAAAACGACGCGCCATAAGGCGCTGCCGCATCGTTGAAATCAAATCCGGGATGATGCAACCCCGCCGCCTCTCCCTGCCCAAGGAAAAGATAGGCCCCCGGCCGCGCCTCCAGCATATAGGAGAAATCCTCGGCCCCCATCTCGCGGATGCGCGCGGTGTCCACGCCAGCGGACCCTGCGACCTCTCCGGCGACCTCAGCGGCACGGGCGGTCTGCTCCGCGTGGTTCACCGTTGGCGGATAGCCCACGGCGATCTCCAATGAGACCTCCACGCCGTAACTCGCCGCCTGCCCCGCCACGATCTCGCGCATCCGTGCGTGAACCATCTCGCGCACATCCGCCTCAAAGGTGCGGATCGTGCCGTTTACATAGGCGGTATCGGGCACGATATTCTCGGCGCTGCCCGTGTGGATCTGCGTGACCGAAACGACCAAATCCTGCATCGCATAGTGGTTGCGGCTCACAATCGTCTGGATCGCCTGCACAATGCCGCAGGCGGCGACCACCGGATCGCAGGTCTGGTGTGGATAGGCCGCATGCCCCCCGCGCCCTTTGATATGGATATCGAACGTATCCACCGCCGCCATGATAGGGCCGGGCGTGGTAGAAAAACTGCCCACCTCTTGGCCCGGCATCGTGTGCAGCGCGTAGACCTCGCCGATGTCATAGCGGTCCATGATCCCCGCCTCGACCATCACACGCCCGCCGCCGGGGCCTTCCTCAGCAGGCTGAAAGATCAGCGCGACCCGGCCCGCGAAATTGCGCGTCTCCGCGAGATATTTCGCGGCCCCCAAAAGCATCGTGGTATGCCCATCATGCCCGCAAGCATGCATCGCGCCGGGCCGTGTGCTGGACCACTCCACGCCAGTGATCTCATCGAGGGGAAGCGCATCCATATCCGCGCGCAGGCCAATCGTTGGGCCGTCCCCACGCCCTTCAATGATGGCCACAACGCCCGAGGTGGCTACCCCCTCCTCAATCTCGGTGATCCCAAATTCGCGCAGCCGCGCCACCACGAAAGCCGCCGTGTCATGGCACTCAAACCCAAGCTCTGGGTTCATATGCAGATGACGCCGCCACGCTGTCATCTCCTCGGCAAACCCTGCTATGCGATTGACCACTGCCACGTGGCTGGACTCCTCTGCGCGCCTCATTCACGCTGCACTCAACCCTAAAGACGGACCCTGCGCAATGGCTGATGACCCTCTGATCCACGACCCATCGGGCGGTCTGCCCCGGCTTCTGGCCATCATGGCGCGGCTGCGCGATCCCCAGACAGGCTGCCCATGGGATATAGAGCAGGACTTCGCCACCATCGCCCCCTACACGATAGAAGAGGCTTACGAGGTCGCCGACGCCATCGAGCGCGCAGATTGGGATGATCTGAAAGGGGAGCTTGGAGATCTGCTGTTGCAGGTGGTGTTCCACGGCCAGATCGCCGCAGACAAGGGCCTCTTTGATTTCCATGCGATTGCGGATGGCATCTCCGACAAGATGGTCGCGCGCCATCCGCATGTGTTCGGCAATGAGAGCCGCGATAAATCCGCGGCCCAGCAGACGCTGGATTGGGAAACGGTCAAGGCCGCAGAGCGCGCCGAGGCAACGCAAACCGGCACGCTGGACGGTGTGGCGATGGGCTTGCCTGCATTATTGCGCGCGGTGAAGCTGCAAAAACGCGCGGCACGGGTGGGGTTCGACTGGCCTGAGACGGCGCAAGTGCTGGACAAGGTGGCCGAGGAGATGGCCGAACTGCTAGAGGCCACGGACCCGGATCACATCGAGGAGGAATTCGGCGATCTGCTCTTTGTTATGGCCAATCTCGCGCGCCACATGCAGGTGGACCCTGAGGCCGCACTGCGCCGCGCCAATGGCAAATTCACCCGGCGGTTTGAGTTTATCGAGGCCGCCCTCAAGGCCGAGGGCAAGACCCCTGAGGACAGCGATCTGGCCGAGATGGACGCGCTCTGGGATGCGGCAAAGGCGGCGGAGCGAGCGGGTTAAAGCACCACAATCTCCGGCCCGCTGAACTGCGTCAGCCGCTCTGCGCCGCCCTCGCGGATCACGATGTTTTCCTCATGCACCATGATCTTGCCCAAGTTTTGGCCGGGGCTGACCTCCGTGCCCGGCTCCAGCGTGATCACCATGCCAGGCTGCAACACGCTCTCGTCCTGCGCCGTCAGCGACAGCCCCTCGGTCAGTTGCATCCCCAGCCCGTGGCCCAGACGCCCCGCCGTCTCGCCACCGCCCGCAATCTGCGCCATCGCCGCGAACACATCGCAGGCCCGCGCACCGGGCCGGGCCGCCGCAAGCCCCACCTCTGTCGCCTCAATCAACCGCGCATGGGCGACCTGCACCTCCGCGCTCGGCGCGCCAATCGCAAAATTCCGATCAAAATCGCAAAAATACCCATCGCGCACTGCGCCGGTGTCCAGCATCATCACATCGCCCAGCGCCAAGGGCATGTCAGAAGCAGGCGAGATCACATCGTCATAGCCGCCTTGCGCCGCAGCCCCCGAAATATAGGGCACCCAATCCGCGCCCTCCTCCAGCAAAAGCCGCTGAAACCCGCGAAAGACCGTGCTGAGCGGCACGCCCTCGCCTGCAATCTCCCCCATCCGCGCGTAGGCCCGCGTGGCGATGGCACAGGCCGCGCGGATCTTGTCGATCTCGGCCTCTGATTTGATCGCGCGCAGGGCCGCCACGATCCCGGCATCACCGCGAAATTCCAACCCCGATGCCGCCTGCACCCGGACATAATCGCCCAGCGGCATCCGCAGATGCGCCTCATACCCCATCGGTACGCCCACTGGGCCACCCACCTCGCGCAGCGTCTCCGCCAGAAGGCTCACACCGTCATCCTTGGGGCGCGGCGCGGGCCATGTACGGATATCGCTGATCCATGTCTGCGCCATCAATGCGGCCCCGATGGAGGGGATCACGGCAATGGGCGCGCCGCGCGCGGGCAGCACCAGAAACCAAGAGCGGCTCGGGCTTTCCCAGAACCGCGTGAGATACCCGGTGAAATACCGCACCTCCGGCTCGGTCGTGAGCAAAAGCGCGCCGAGGCCTTCGGCGGCCATAGCGGCCTGTGCTGCATGCGTGCGCGCCTCAAACTCCGCCCGCTCAAAGCCCCTCGGCGCTGCTATATCCACGCTCAATCAGCCGCCTCGCTCAGCACGCACAGCACCCGCGCCGAGATGGGCAGATCGCTGAGCATCATCGCAGCCAAGCCTGCGGCCCCTGAGGCCGTGCTGACCAACCCAATCGCCTCCAGCTCCGGCAGCACCGCAGCACTCTCCCCTTCTGAGATAAGCGCGAACGCGTCTGCGTCCCGTGCGAGCCCTTTCAACGCAATCATCGACGGCTCCTTGCAGTCCAGCCGCCCCATGGCCGAGACAGGCCCCTCGGTGACCACACTCTCACCCGCCCGAATTGAGGCATAAAGCGCAGGGGCTGCCTCAGGCTCCACCACGATAATGCGCGGCGCATCACCCCAAGCGTCGCGAAAATACGCCGCCGCCCCCCCGGCAAGCCCGCCGACGCCCGCTTGCAAGAAAATATGTGTAGGCACCTCGGGGCATTGCTCCACCGCCTCAGCGGCCATGGCGAGATACCCCTCCATCAAGCGATGCGGGATCTCGGTATACCCCTCCCATGACGTGTCCGACAGCAAGGTCCAGTCGTTTTCCTCAGCCGCCATCATCGCGGCCTCAATGCTTTGTTCATAGTTGGCACCATGCCGGACCACCTTGGCACCCTTGTCGCGCAGCCGCCCGGCAAAACTCTCGGGCACTGTTTCTGCCAAATAAACCACCGAAGCCGCGCCAAACGCCGCAGCCCCTGCGGCAACCGACAGCCCGTGATTGCCCGCGCTGGCCGTCACGTAAGTACGGCCCTGAAGCGCCGTGGCCATGTCTGACGCGCCGGATGTATCCGCCTCATGCGCGATCACATACGCCGCGCCCAGCGCTTTAAAGCTGCCAAGGTTCATCCGCCCACGCTCATCCTTGACCCAAACCGTCGGACCAAACCCCTCGGCCACAACCAAAGGCGTCACAGCCGCAACCGGGCACCGCGCGAGCAATGCACGCGGCGCTTGTGCGTCCACGGAGGGCGCAGGGATTCCCCTCAGCGCGCCCTCGGGCAGGCCCTTGCCGCGCCACTTGTTCTCCAAAACGTCCATCTCGCACCTCCTCGCGGCTCGCGCTACCCAACCCGGCTCGCGCGCCTAGGTCAAGCGATGATGTGCACGCCTGTTTACGTTGCGTGCACTCCCCCTTCCCCCGCGCCGCGCAATGTCTTAAACAGCGCCCAAGCAGCCGCCTTGGGGGACAAAGACAAGATGCAAGAGCCAGCCATCACAGACGATCTCATCGCCGCACACGGGCTTTCCCCGGACGAATACGCGCGCATCCTTGAGATCATCGGACGCGAGCCCAGCTTCACCGAGTTGGGCATTTTCTCAGCCATGTGGAACGAGCATTGCTCCTACAAATCTTCCAAGAAATGGCTCCGCACCCTGCCTACGGAAGGCCCCCAAGTGATTTGCGGGCCGGGCGAGAATGCAGGGATCGTCGATATCGGCGACGGGCAATGCGTTGTCTTCAAAATGGAGAGCCACAACCACCCCAGCTATATCGAGCCCTATCAGGGGGCGGCTACCGGCGTGGGGGGCATCCTGCGCGATGTCTTCACCATGGGCGCGCGGCCCATTGCTGCGATGAACTCGCTTAGCTTCGGGTCGCCCGACCACCCCAAGACGCGTCAGCTTGTTCACGGCGTGGTCGAGGGTATCGGCGGCTACGGCAATGCGTTCGGCGTGCCCACTGTGGGCGGCGAGCTGCGCTTTGATCCGGCCTATAACGGCAACTGCCTCGTCAATGCCTTCGCCGCGGGGCTGGCCGATACGGACAAGATTTTCTATTCGGCGGCCAGCGGCGTGGGCCGCCCCGTGGTCTACCTTGGCGCAAAAACCGGCCGCGACGGCGTGGGCGGCGCAACCATGGCCAGCGCCGAGTTCGACGACACAATCGAGGACAAGCGCCCCACCGTGCAGGTAGGCGACCCCTTCACCGAAAAGCGCCTGATGGAAGCCACGCTGGAGCTGATGGCGACGGGCGCCGTGATCTCGATCCAGGATATGGGGGCCGCAGGCCTCACATGCTCGGCTGTGGAGATGGGCGACAAGGGCGGCTTGGGTGTGAAACTCAACCTTGAGGCCGTACCGCAGCGCGAGGCCAATATGACGGCCTATGAGATGATGCTGTCTGAGTCGCAAGAACGCATGCTGATGGTGCTCGATCCCGCGAAGGAGGCCGAAGCCCGCGCCGTGTTCGAAAAATGGGACCTCGATTTCGCCATCGTCGGCGAGACGATTGCCGAAGACCGCTTCCTCATCCTGCATAATGGCAAGGTGAAGGCAGACCTGCCGCTCGCGGCCCTCTCGGGCACAGCGCCAGAATATGACCGCCCATGGGAGGAGACACCCGTCCCAGATGCGCTCGATCCCGCCACAGTGCCGCAGGTCGATCCCATAGATGCCCTGCGCATGTTGCTGGCTTCGGCCAATTACAGCTCCCGCGCATGGGTGTATGAACAATACGACACGATGGTCATGGCCGACACAGTGCGCGGCCCCGGCCTGGGCGGCGGGCTTATCCGGGTGCATGGCACGGAAAAGCTGCTGGCCTTCACCTCAGACGTGACGCCGCGCTATGTTCAGGCAAACCCAGAAATGGGCGGCAAACAGGCCGTGGCCGAAGCCTACCGCAACCTCACTGCCTTAGGCGCGACACCGCTGGCCACCACCGACAACATGAATTTCGGCAATCCAGAAAAGCCCGTGATCATGGGGCAGTTCGTCGGCGCGATCAAAGGCATCTCGGCGGCGGTCAGCGCGCTCGACATGCCGATCGTGTCAGGCAATGTCTCGCTCTATAACGAGACAGACGGCCAAGCGATCCTGCCCACGCCCACCATCGGCGCCGTGGGCCTGATCGCCCACGCGGACCATGCCATCACCGGCACCGCCCGCGACGGCCATGTGGCGCTGGTCATTGGCGAAACCCATGGCCATCTGGGCCAATCCGCCCTTCTGGCAGAGGTTTTTGGCCGCGCCGAAGGCGACGCGCCCCCCGTCGATCTGGAGGCTGAGCGCCGCAACGGCAACTTTATTCGCTCCAATGTGGAACTGATCCGCGCCTGCACCGACCTCAGCGATGGCGGCCTCGCCATGGCCGCCTTCGAGATGGCCGAAGCAGGCGACGTCGGCGTGATCCTCGACACGGAAGATACGCCCACGCTCTTTGGTGAAGACCAGGGCCGCTACCTCGTTGCCTGCAACTTCGATCAGGCCGAAGGGCTGATGATCGCAGCAGGCCAAGCCGGCGTGACAGTCACCAGCGTGGGCCGCTTCTGCGGTGATGCCGTGAAATTCGGCGCCACCAGCGTACCTTTGGCAGACCTCAAAGAGACCTACCGCTCGTCTTTCGCGGCCATTTTCGCCTGATCCGTCCGCGCAAGGCACACACCAAGGATTTGGGTATTTAGAGCGTGTCGCGTTCAATTGAATTCACCGGACCGGGCGAACGCGTTATACGTTGCAAACGCTGCCTCGCCCGGTCCGATGAATACTTGAAGCCAGTTAAACGCGATACGCTTTAAACCAAGAAAAAGCCCGGCCGGAGTATAATCTCCACGCCGGGCTTTCTTCTTAGCCAAATACTCAAAAAACCGCCCCGCATCAAAGCAGAGCAGCCCGCCAAAAAGGCTCAGGCGTTGGCTTCGCGGATTTTATTGGCGGCAGCTTTGTCGAATGTCACGTTGTTCTCGGCGAAAAGCGTGTCCAACTCGCCAGACAGGGTCATTTCAGTGATGATATCGCAACCGCCAACAAATTCGCCCTTCACATAGAGCTGTGGAACGGTGGGCCAGTCCGAATAATCCTTGATGCCCTGGCGGAGGCTATCATCGGCCAGCACGTTCACATCCATGAAGGGCACGCCCATGAAATTCAGCACGCCCGCGACACGGCTGGAGAACCCGCATTGCGGCATCTCCTTGGTGCCCTTCATGTAAAGCACCACGTCATTCGCTTTGACGGTCTCTTCGATCTGTGTCTTGGCATCGGTCATGGGTGAGGTCCTTGGAATTCGGAATTTGGGGGAAGACAGATTGAATCAATCCGGCGCTTTGGTAGTCAGGGCGAGCGCGTGTAACTCGCCTGCGGGGCCATCCATCTTGCCTTTGAGGGCCGCATAGACTGCACGTTGTTGTTGCACGCGGTTTTTGCCGCGAAAGCTTTCATCAACCACATGGGCCGCGAAATGCGCGCCGTCATCGCCTTGCACTTTGATCTGCGCATTGGGAAATTCCTCGCGAATCAGCGCTTCGATATCGGTGGCGAGAATGGCCATGACCTGCTCCTGTGATTGTCTTGGTCAAATGTAGGGCCAGCGGCGGCCAAGCGCAAGACGAAGCGCATGACGAAACGGGGTCAGATCTCCTCGCCTTTTTTGAGCAGGTCATCAATCAGCTGGCGTTGCAGATTGGGGCTGTCGCCGCCGCCATATTGCAGCGCCCCGCCGGAATAAAGCGTCCCGAAACTCTGCGCGAGATTGGCCACCTGGCCCAGCCCCGAGATGAACTGATCCTTCTCCAAAGGCTCCAACGGCTGAATGAACGCAGCCCACAGGAGGCCTTGGGCAATCGCGTAGCGCGCATCCAAGGCGCTGTCGAAATTGGCCTGCATCATGCGCTCAAGCTCTTCGGGGGCGATCCCTTCCGCCTCGCGTATCGGGGCCATGGCGCGCATCCGGCCATTGCTGGGATCGGCCACGATCAGCACAGATGTCTCACCCACCCGCATCTGCCATGTCCGCTCGCCGATGATTGCATCGGGATCAAGGGCCGCGACAATCGCGCTCAGCCGGTCGGCGGTCATGGCGGGCTCCGGGCTCGGGTCTGGGGCGTCTTGGGCAATGGCGGGCAATGCCAGCGCGGCAAGGAGGGCGATGGTCTGAAGGCGCATGGGGGTTGTCCTTATCTGATTGGATATAGGGTAAGCTGGCATGGGCGCGGCGATCCACGCCAGAGAAAATCCCCCCGCTCGCTGGATTGTGACCCCTTGCGGCGCTCAACCGGCCCCGGCATGGTGGACGAGTGTGCAGTGATGAGAGGACGACCCCCATGACCCTGCCCAAATGGGGCCTCGTGTCGACCATCAAGGCACCGTGCCGCGACATTCTGAACTTTGCCGCGCATCATCTGGATCTGGGCGCGCACCGTTTGCATATCTATCTGGACGTGGACGCACCTGAGGCGCGCGCGGCGCTGGAGGCGCATCCACGCTGCCATGTTACCCTCTGCGATGACGCCTACTGGGCGCAGCGCCGCAAACGGCCCGAGAAGCATCAAGGCCGCCAGAGCCTCAACGCCACTCGCGCCTATCGTCGTCGCCCAGGCGTTGACTGGCTTGGCCACATCGACGTGGATGAATTCCTGATCCCCACGCGCACCCTTGCCGAGGCGCTGGCCGATGTGCCCGGCGGCAACCTCACCGCGAGGGTACGCCCGGTAGAGGCGCTGGCCCCTGATCCAAACGACCCCGGCGGCCCGCTCTATTTCAAAAGCTGCCATATACGCCCGAAACTGCGCGGACCCGAGACCGAAGTGATCTACCCCACGTTTGGGGCGCATCTGAGTGGCGGCTTTCTCAGCCATGTCAGCGGCAAGATCTTCGTACGGACCGGGGCGGAAGACCTCAAGCTGCGCATCCATAACGCCTTTGTTAACAACGTTCAAATCGAGAACAGCCACACCCTGCCCCAGACCCTCCTTGCCCATATGCACGCCCCAAGCTGGGAGCGGTGGCTTGAGGCGTATCGTTATCGCCTCGCCCAAGGCTCCTACCGGGCCGAGCTGAAGGGGGCAGCGGCCGCTGGCACCCCGATGAATACGCTCTTCTCGATGATCGAAGCCGAGGGGGGCGAGA
The DNA here is from genome assembly GCF_020141465.1 of Roseovarius carneus. Taxonomy (NCBI): domain Bacteria; kingdom Pseudomonadati; phylum Pseudomonadota; class Alphaproteobacteria; order Rhodobacterales; family Roseobacteraceae; genus Roseovarius; species Roseovarius carneus. Next base: position 2,695,849 of record NZ_JAHSPD010000001.1, read on the forward strand.
CGGCCCTGCATGCGTTTTATGATGAGGTTTGTACCGCAACGCCCGCCCTGCGCGAGCGGCTCGCAGCACATGGCCATCTGCACCAGATCGACCTAGATCTGGACGCAAAACGCAGCACCCACTTCCCCGATCACGCCTGATCGCGTGCTCTTTGGTGCCAAAACCGCAACAATACGCGCCTGCGCGCCGGGATTGACCCGGCAAATCCGTGCCGCATTGACCCGCCCCCCCAGCATCGGATAAAGGGCAAGCAGGGTCCACGCATGTGGATAACCACGGGGCCATAGGGGCCCGGACCCAATCAGATGTACGGGCCGTATCGTGTCCGTAAACTCCGGATGCACATGACCAAATTCTCCGATCTCAATCTCAATCCAAAAGTCCTCAAAGCCGTCGCCGAAGCGGGCTATGAGAGCCCCACCCCCATTCAGGCAGGCGCAATCCCGCCCGCTCTCGAAGGGCGCGATGTCCTCGGCATTGCCCAGACAGGCACCGGCAAGACGGCGGGCTTCGTACTGCCGATGCTGTCGCTTCTGGCGCGGGGGCGCGCACGCGCGCGGATGCCGCGCAGCCTTGTCTTGTGCCCCACCCGAGAATTGGCCGCGCAAGTGGCCGAAAATTTCGATACCTATTCCAAGCATCTCAAGCTAACCAAAGCGCTGCTTATCGGCGGGGTCAGCTTCAAGGAGCAGGACAAGTTGATCGACAAGGGCGTGGACGTCCTGATCTGCACGCCGGGCCGTCTGCTGGACCATTTTGAGCGCGGCAAGCTGCTGCTCACCGGCGTTCAGGTGATGGTTGTCGACGAGGCCGACCGGATGCTCGACATGGGCTTCATCCCCGATATCGAGCGAATTTTTTCGCTGACGCCTTTCACGCGCCAGACGCTCTTTTTCTCGGCCACCATGGCACCCGAGATTGAACGGATCACCAACACATTCCTCAGCGCGCCTGCCCGCGTAGAAGTGGCCCGTCAGGCCACAGCATCCGAGACGATTGAGCAAAGCGTCGTGATTTTCAAAGCCTCGCGCAAAGACCGCGAGGGCACCGAAAAACGTAATCTGCTGCGTGCGATGATCGACGCTGAGGGCGAGAAATGCTCCAACGCCATCATCTTTTGCAACCGCAAGATGGATGTGGATACGGTCGCCAAAAGCCTCAAGAAACACGGCTATGACGCGGCCCCAATCCACGGCGATCTGGATCAAAGCCAGCGCACGCGCACGCTTGACGGCTTCCGAGAGGGCAATCTGCGCTTTCTGGTCGCCTCGGACGTGGCCGCGCGTGGGCTCGACGTGCCTGCGGTGAGCCATGTGTTCAACTTCGATGTGCCAAGCCATGCCGAGGATTATGTTCACCGGATTGGCCGGACCGGACGCGCCGGGCGCGATGGCAAGGCGATGATGATCTGCATCCCACGTGATGAGAAGAACCTCGACGCGATTGAGACGCTGATCCAAAAGGCCATTCCACGGCTCGACAATCCGCTTGGTGGCGGCGCGCCCGCTTCGGCAGAGGCCGCAGCGCCTGCTGAGGACGAAAAGCCCGCCAAACCGCGCCGCACGCGCAGCAGGCGCAAGCCCGATGAGGCCGCGCCAGCGACCGAGGAGGTGCCCACGCAAGCAGCAGAGCTGTCCGAGACACCCCCAGCGACCGAGCCAGCCGAGGCGCCTGCACCGGCGAAAGACATTCAAGCAGCCCCATCCGAGGGAACACAAGACCGCGCCCCCCGCGAGGACAAGCCCCGCTCACGTGGTGGTCGCGGCGGTCGTGGCCGCTCCGGCGGCGGTGGCGGTGGCGGTGGTGACAATAACCGCGTTGTCGGGCTTGGCGATCACATGCCCAGCTTCATCGCCATGAGCTTTGAAGAACGCCGCGATAGCTAAGCTCCACAGCAAAAGGGCGCAGCTATAGCAGCACGCGCTTGTCCACTTAGGTCAGACACATAAAAAAAGGCCGGAGGCACACGCCCCCGGCCTTTTTTCTCGCTGTTGCGTGCCAGATCAGTTCATTCGGCTGACGATCACCGTCACTTCGGGCTTCTTACCGATCTCCGACATGCCCGATTGCCGCGTCACACGGCGAAGCTCATCGCTCAGCTTGTCATCATCCGCCCGCGTGCGCGCATTGGCGCGGCCCAGAAACTGGCTCAGATCCTCTTCCAACACGTCCACCAAGGGCGCGTTGGACTTGCCCAGTTCCGGCAGGCCCATCACCTCGCACCATGGCTCGCCCAACGGCTCGTCATTCTCGTCAAGGATCACATTGACGCTCACATGCCCATTCAGCGCCATGCGGATACGGTCCCGCACGACCCCGTCGAGCGCGCCGTATTTGACAGACCCGTCCAAATACATCCGGCCCGTGTCCACATATTCGGCCACGGTGGGGGTGTTGGCACTGAGGTCCATCATCGTGCCATTGACGGCAAGAACACCGCGCAACCGCTTGGCATTGCAGATTTTCACATGCTCGCGCAAATGCCGATGCTCGCCATGCATGGGGATGACCATCTGGGGCCGGATCAGATCATGCATCGCCTCCAGATCAGGGCGGTTCGCGTGGCCAGACACATGGTAGAGCCCGTCACTGTCATCCACCACATCCACGCCCATCTCAGAGAACTGGTTCATGATACGGCCCACGCCACGCTCATTGCCGGGGATGGTTTTGGACGAGAAGAGGAACGTATCGCCCTCAGTCATGGTCATGCCCATATATTTGCCATTGGCCAATTGGGCCGAGGCCGCGCGCCGCTCACCCTGACTGCCCGTCACGATCAGCAGAAGGTTCTCGCGCGGGATGCCCTTGGCGTCCTCAGGGCTCACCACCGGGGGGAAATCCTTCATAACGCCGGTCTCGACCGCCGCCTCGACCATCCGCTTCATCGCGCGCCCCATAAGGCAAATGGACCGCCCTGCCCGCTCGCCCGCCTCGGCGAGTGTTTTCACGCGCGCCACGTTGCTGGCGAATGTGGTCGCGGCGACCATGCCGCTCGCGCTCGCAATCAGCTTCTCGATCTCGGGGCCGACGGTGGATTCCGAGCGCCCTTCATTCTTGCTGAACACATTGGTCGAATCGCACACCAGCGCGAGGACACCGGGCTGCGCAATCTCGCGCCACATATCGGGGTCAAACGCCTCGCCCACGCCGGGATTCATGTCAATCTTGAAATCCCCCGTATGCACAATCCGCCCGCCCGGCGTGTCAATCACAAGGCCGCTGCTTTCGGGGATGGAATGCGAAATCGGCGCAAAGCCCACCGTGAAAGGCCCCGCTTTCACCGTCTCGGGCCAAGGTGACACGGTTTTCACCGCCTTCTCAGGATGCCCATGCTCGGACATCTTGCGCCGCGCGATATTGGCCGTGAAGGCCCGCGCATAGACGGGCGCGCCCAGACGGTCATAGAAATGCGCGACGGCGCCGACATGATCCTCATGCGCGTGGGTGACAAAGATTGCCTCCAGATCGTTCTTGCGCTTCACCAGCCAGCTCACATCAGGCAGGATCAGATCCACCCCGGGGCTGCTGTCCATATCGGGGAAGGTCACGCCCAGATCCACAAGGATCAGCCGCTCTTTGCCAGGTTTGCCATAGCCGTAAACATAGGCGTTCATACCAATCTCACCCGCCCCTCCCAGAGGAAGGTAGATTACTCTTTCATTGCTCATTTCGGCCTCAGCCTTTCTTGTTATACGCGTGGATCACGGTCAAACCGTGCATCGTCAGATCTTCTTCGAGCACGTCGAACAACGCCTCGGTTTCGTTGAAGAGAGGCGCCAGCCCCCCGGTGCCGATGATCTTCATCGGCGTATCTCGCTCGGCGCAAATACGCGCGCAACATTCCTTCACAAGGCCGACATAGCCCCAGAACACACCGGCCTGCATGCAGGCCACGGTGTTGGTTCCAACTGCGCCCTGCGGCAGCGTGATGTCGATATGCGGCAAGGCGGCAGCGGCCATATGGAGCGCCTCAAGGCTCAGGTTCACCCCTGGCGCAATCATCCCGCCGATATAGGCCCCGTCACCCGCCACCACATCAAAGGTGGTCGCTGTGCCAAAATCCACCACGATCAGATCGCCACCATGGCGGTCAAACGCGCCCGCCGTGTTCACCAACCGATCCGGCCCGATCAACGTGCCCGCATCGACCCGTGGCAGAACAGGCAGCGCGCAATCGGGCTTGCCGACCACCAAGGGGCGGCAACCAAAGAAGCGATCCGAGAACACCCGCAAGTTATAGACGACCCGCGGTACAGTGGACGAGATGATGACCTCATCAATCTCCACCTCAATCCCGTAATGCTTCACCAAGGTGGAGTACCATGTGAAATACGCATCCGCCGTGCGGGCGTGATGAGTCGAGGTGCGCAGCGTGCACAAAAATTGCGTGCCGTCCCAGATCGAGAAGACAGTGTTGGTATTGCCGCAATCAATCGCCAGAAGCATCAGCCGCCCTTTGGAAAAACACATCGGCTGCCGGAATGGCATGCCGCTTTTCGCGCTCTGATAGAACAAGATGCCCTGCGGCGTCCACCGTCTCAAACCGCCCGGTGATCTCTTCGGTTCCCGTCCGCGCCGTGATCACCTCGCCCAGCCGCGCCGCCCGCGACAGCCAGTCCGCGCGGATCGGCGCAAACCCATCGGCTCTGAACTGCGCCTCGCGGGCCGCATAGGCCGGGGCAAGCAGCTCCAGAAACGCCTCCGGGGACAGACTTATTCCCGCCACTTCCCTCAGGCTTACCGGCGCAAACGCTGCCCCCTCCGCCGCGTCCGGCGCATGAGCAAGGTTCACCCCGATCCCCACTGCCAAATGCGCGGACGCCGTCCCGACCCCACTGCTCTCTAGCAAAATTCCAGCCAGCTTTCCGCCCGAAAGCAAAACATCATTGGGCCATTTCAACGCCAAACCCGCGCCTACCCCCGCCGCTTCCAACGCATCATGAAGCGCCAATGCCGCCACAAAACTTCGCAGCGCCACCTGCTCAACGGGCTCCATGGGCTGCATCACCAGCGTGGCTGCAAAATTCCCCTCAGGGTCCGACCACGCGCGCCCGCGCCTCCCGCGCCCCGCCGTCTGGCGCAGGCCCAAAATCCACGTAGGCTGGTCAAGCTGCCGCGCCACGCGCATCGCTTCCGCGTTGGTGCTGTCCACCTCGGCCAACACACGCTTGCCGACCCCCACGGGCCAGGCTTTCTTCTCAGCAGAAATACTCAAATCACCGCCTGGTGCAGATGCACCACGCTCAGTTGACAAGCGTCGCTGCCGCCGCCTGCGCGGCGGCCTCGATCCCAAAAAGGTTCAGGCCGGGGAACCACGACACCCCGATGAGAACTGCCGATACCATCAGGAAGCCCCACAGCACGGCTGAGCCTGGCGGGTCCAGTGCCTCGCGCTCTTCTCCGAAATACATCAAGAAGACGATGCGCAGATAATAATATGCGCCAATCACCGACGCGATAACGCCCGCGATTGCGAGCCATGCCAGCCCACCATCATAGGCCGCGCGCAGCACATAGAACTTGCCAAAAAAGCCCAGAAGGGGCGGCACGCCCGCAAGGCTGAACAACAGCACGAGCATCGCCAGCGCGCGTCCCGGATGCGCCTTGGAATACATATTGAGCGAGGCGATATCCGTCACAGGACGCCCGTCTTTCTGCATCGACAGGATAAAGGCGAAGGTGCCCACATTCATCGTCACATAGATCGCCATATAGATCAGCATCGCCTGCACGCCAAACGCCGTGCCAGCGGCCAAGCCCATCAGGGCAAACCCCATATGCGCAATGGATGAATAGGCCATCAGCCGCTTGATATCCGTCTGGCCAATCGCCGCAATCGCCCCGAGGAACATCGACAATACGCTCAGAAGCGCCACGATCTGCTGCCAGTCTTTCACGACCCCGCCAAAGGCGTCATGCACGACCCGCGCAAAAAGGGCCATCGCCGCCACTTTGGGGGCCGTGGCGAAAAACGCGGTGATGGGCGTCGGCGCCCCCTCATAGACATCGGGCGTCCACATATGGAACGGCACCGCCGAAATCTTGAACGCCATGCCCGAAAGAACGAAGACCAGCCCCAACAACAGGCCCAAGGATGCCTGCCCGTCCGCAGCCTCAATGATGCCCGTGAAGAGCGTTGTGCCCGCATACCCGTAGACCAGCGATGCGCCATAAAGCAGCAAGCCGGAGCTGAGCGCGCCCAGCACAAAGTATTTCAAACCGGCCTCGGTGGATTTGGCGCTGTCACGGCGCAAGGATGCGATGACGTAAAGTGCCAGCGATTGTAGCTCAAGCCCCATATAGAGCGCCATGAGATCGCCCGCGCTCACCATCACCATCATGCCAACGGCACAAAGCGCAATCAGCACCGGATACTCAAACCGCAGCATATCGCGCCGCGCCATGTAGTCCTGCCCCATGATCAGTACCGAGGCCGCTCCAAGCAGGATCATCACCTTGGCAAAGCGCGCAAACCCGTCATCGACGAACATGCCGCCAAAGGCCTCGCGCGTGCCGCTGCCGCTGGTGCCGATCCAGAAGGCAAGTGCCACGAAAAGCCCCGCCGTGAGCCAGACCAGCATCCCGGCCATCTTGTCCTTGCCCGTGTAGACAGCCCCCAAAAGGGCCATCATCGCGTATACCGACAAAACGATTTCGGGCAGAACGACGTTCAGATCAGCCTGCATGTCCGGGCCCTCTCTTATTCAACGCCACTGGCGATCTGGCTGGCGCTATGCGCCTCGGCCAGAGCAGTGTCATAATTGGAAATCAGCGCCTCGACCGAGGGGCCTATGATATCAAGCACCAGGCTGGGATAGACCCCCAGCAACAGGGTCATCACGACCAGTGGCGCAAAGATCGCCCGCTCAAGACGCGTCATATCGGTGATCGAGCGCAGGCTCTCCTTGATCAGATCCCCCATCACGACCCGGCGGTAAAGCCAGAGCGCGTATCCCGCGCTGAGGATAACACCACTCACCGCGACGAGCGCGACCCAGGTGTTCACCTTGAACACACCGACCAGCGTCAGGAACTCGCCTACGAAGCCGGATGTGCCCGGCAGGCCCACATTGGCCATGGTAAAGAACATGAAGATCAGCGCATAGGCCGGCATCCGGTTCACGAGCCCACCATAGGCGTCAATCTCGCGCGTGTGCATCCGGTCATAGATCACGCCGACACAGAGGAACAAAGCACCGGAGATAAAGCCGTGGCTGATCATCTGGAAGATCGCACCGTCGATGCCCTGCTGGTTGGCGGCGAAAATACCCATTGTGACAAAGCCCATATGCGCAACCGAGCTATAGGCGATGAGCTTTTTCATATCCTCTTGGGCCAGCGCCACGAGCGAGGTGTAAACGATCGCAATCGCCGAGAGCCACAAGACCAGCGGCGTCAGGACCTCGGCACCCACTGGGAACATCGGCAAGCTGAACCGCAAGAAGCCGTAGCCACCCATCTTCAAGAGGATCGCCGCCAGCACGACCGAGCCCGCCGTGGGCGCCTGCACGTGCGCATCCGGCAGCCATGTATGGACGGGCCACATCGGCATCTTGACTGCAAAGCTCGCGAAGAACGCAAGGAACATCAGCGTCTGCATGCCGCCCACGACCGTGACACCCATCAGCGGGAAGGTCTCCGAGGCAAACTCATGCCGCAAAAGGACAGTCATATCCGTTGTGCCCGCATCCGCGAACATCGCCACCATAGCGATCAACATCAAGACCGACCCGAGGAAGGTGTAGAGGAAGAACTTGAACGAGGCATAGATGCGCGCCTTGCCGCCCCAGATGCCGATAATGAGGAACATCGGGATAAGGCCCGCCTCGAAGAAGAGATAAAAGAGCACCAGATCAAGCGCCATGAACACGCCGAGCATCAGCGTCTCAAGGATCAGGAAGGCGATCATGTATTCCTTCACGCGGTGCTTGACGTTCCACGAGGCCGCAATGGTCAGCGGCATCATGAAAGTGGTCAGCATCACGAACAGGACTGAAATCCCATCGACGCCCATCTTGTATTGCAGGCCCAAAAGCCATGTGCGCTCCTCAACAAACTGAAACCCGGTGTTGTTGGGATCAAAGTCGAACAGGATAAAGAGCGACACAAGGAATGTGACCGTGGTGGTGGCCAGAGCCACCCATTTCGCGTTGCGCTGCGCCGCCTCATCTTCACCGCGCAGGAAAATCGCAAGGATGGCCGCCCCGATCAGCGGGATGAACGTGGTGATAGACAGAACATTTTCCATCAGTTCGCTCCTCCGGTGAACGTCATCCATGTGACGAGGACCACGATCCCGATCACCATGGCGAAGGCATAGGTGAAGATGTATCCCGACTGCGCCCGCCCTGCTGCGCGCACGAAGAAGGGCACGATACCCAGCGCCAGCCCGTTGATGCCGCCGTCGATCACATTACCGTCCCCGCGCTTCCACAAGAAGCGGCCAAGGAACATTGCGGGGCGCACGAAGATCACGTCGTAGATCTCATCGAAATACCATTTGTTTAGCAAAAAGAGGTAGAGCGGCTTGTTTGTCTCCGCCACGCGCGCAGGCAGTTTGGGGGTCCAGATGTAGAACCACATGGCCGTAAGAAGGCCGATCAGCATGGCGATGAACGGGCTAAGCTTCACCCATTTGGGCACGTAATGCGCATCATTCAGGACCGTGTTTTCCGGCCCGGTGTAAATTGCACCCTCGCCCGGCTCACCGGAGAAGACATAGTGAGGCTTTTTCTCTTTCGCGGCGCCTGTGCCGTGTCCGGCATCCGCGCTCGCGTGCTCATCCGTGCTCTCACCATGATCCGCACTGTGATCCGCGCCATGCTCGGACGCCTCGGCATAGGGCACGCCGAAGAACTTGGCGACCGTATCGGTGTGACCGAAAAAACTGTTGAACCACACCATACCCGCCAGAACCGACCCAACCGCCAGCGCGCCCAGTGGGACCAGCATCACTTTGGGGCTTTCATGTGCGTGCTCATGGGTGTGATTGTCCCCGCGCGGGGTGCCGAAGAACGTGAGGAACATCAGACGCCAGCTGTAGAAGGCGGTGAAGAGCGCTGCGATCACCAGCATCCAGAAGGCATAGCCGCCGGTGCTTGCGGCATAGGCGCTCTCGATCACGGCGTCCTTGCTGAGGAAGCCCGCAAAGCCAATCGGCACGCCACCGAAGGTGAAGAAGACCGATGGGATGCCAACACCCGTGATTGCCAGCGTCCCGATCATCATCGCCCAGAACGTATAGGGCATTTTCTTCCGCAACCCGCCGTAATTTCGCATGTCCTGCTCATGGTGCATCCCGTGAATGACCGAGCCTGCGCCGAGGAAAAGCATCGCCTTGAAGAACGCGTGGGTGAAGAGGTGGAACATCGCCACCGAATAGACGCCCACACCGGCGGCGACGAACATATAGCCAAGCTGGCTCATCGTGGAATAGGCAATCACCCGTTTGATATCGTTCTGCACAAGGCCAATCGTGGCCGCGACAAAGGCCGTGGTGGCCCCAAGGAAGGTCACAAACGCCATCGTCTCAGGCGCGAATTCCATCACCGGGGACATGCGGCAGACAAGGAAAACCCCCGCCGTGACCATCGTGGCCGCGTGGATCAGCGCGGAGACGGGCGTGGGCCCCTCCATCGCGTCAGGCAGCCATGTGTGCAGGAAAAGCTGCGCCGATTTGCCCATCGCGCCCACGAACAACAGGAACGCAATCAAGTTGGCCGCATTCCAATCGGCCCAAAGAAACCTGACCGTCGTCTCAGCCAGCGCGGGAGCGGCGGCGAAGATATCGTCGAACATAATCGACTCGGTCAGATAGAAGATGGCGAAAATCGCCAGAAGGAAGCCCGCATCGCCCACGCGGTTCACCACGAACGCCTTGATTGCGGCGGCGTTGGCGCTTGGCTTGCGGAAATAGAACCCGATGAGCAGGTAGGACGCGAGGCCGACCCCCTCCCACCCGAAGAAGAGCTGCAAGAGATTGTCCGCCGTCACCAGCATGAGCATGGTGAAGGTAAAAAACGACAGATACGCAAAGAAACGGGGGCGGTAGCTCTCGTTCTCGCTGAAGTTGTCGTCATGGGCCATGTAACCCATTGAATACAAATGCACCAACGCCGACACCGAGGTGATTACAACCAGCATGATTGCCGTCAGACGGTCCAGACGGATCGACCATGCGGTGTCCAGCAGCCCCGATTGAATCCAATCGAGGATATGAACCTTCGTGGTGACCCCGTCATGGCCCAGAAACACGACCCAGCTGAGGGCCGCTGCGAGGAACAAAAGCCCCGTCGTGACCCATTGCGCGCCCGCGTCGCCAATGATCCGCCAGCCAAAGCCCGCGATGATGGCCCCGACGAGGGGCGCGAAAAGGATGATCTGTTCCATGGTCTCAGCCCTTCATCACGTTGACATCTTCGACCGCGATCGTGCCGCGGTTACGGAAGAAGCAGACGAGGATTGCGAGGCCGATAGCGGCCTCGGCGGCGGCGACGGTGAGCACGAGAAGGGTAAAGACCTGCCCCACCAGATCGCCGGAAAAGCTTGAAAAGGCGACAAGGTTGATGTTCACCGCAAGCAGCATCAGCTCAATCGACATGAGCAGGATAATGACGTTCTTGCGGTTCAGGAATAGCCCGAAAATGCCGATGACGAAGAGCGCCGCCGCCACTGTCAGGTAATGTTCAATTCCGATCATGTCTGTCCCTCCGGGTCGTTGCCCGATTTTCTTTTGTCGTCGCGTCGCGGGCTAGTCGCCCATGACGAATTTGTCCACCGGCCCGCGCAAATCGCCGTAGAGTGCGGCGCAAGCGCAAGGCTCGGCGCTCAGCTCTGTAATCTCAATGTCACGGGCATTGTTACCCAGGTCCGCCGCGATCCGCTCCAGCGTGGCGAAGACGCGCGCACCGTTCTCATGGCTTGCCACGGCGCGCAATGCCGCCTCGGTCCGGTTGAACGGCAGGCGCGCGTTCATGTTGTCTTCGGCGGTGCGAAAACTGAGCGCGCGGGCGGGCGCGCAATCCACGATCACGTAATCAACCGCACTGCCCTCCTGGCTCCACCAGTTGCGCCACATCACGCGCCCCTCGCCCAGATCGCGGTGCATATCCTCGCCACCATGGCTCACATGGGTCACCCGCGTGCAGGCCCCAAGCTCGGGCGCCGCCATGGCCCCGCTGCCCAACCCAATGAGCAAAAGCGCTGTCATATATGTGCGCCCAAGGCTCATGCTATTGCAGCCCCTGCCCCGGCTTGACGTCCTTAAGCTCCATCGCCTTGGCAGGATCACGCCACATCTGTTGCAGCACATTCTGACGTTTGATGTCGGTGCGGTGGCGCAGCGTCAGCACAATCGCGCCAATCATCGCCACCAGCAGGATCAGACCCGAAAGCTGGAACAAGAGGAAATACTGATCATAGAGCACAAGGCCGATGGCAGCAGTGTTCTGCACCCCCTCAGGGGTAACGGCGGCGCGGGCGGCCTCAGCCGTATCCGCGGCCTCCCAGACACCGAAGGCGAGGCCAAACTGCATCATCAGGATCAACCCGATCAGCAAGGCAAGCGGCATATATTGCGCCATCTCAGCCTTCAGCTCGGCAAAGTCCACATCCAGCATCATCACCACAAAGAGGAAAAGCACCGCAACCGCCCCCACATAGACGATGATCAAGAGCATCGCGACAAACTCGGCCCCCAAAAGGACAAACAAACCCGCCGCGCTGATGAAGGTCAGGATAAGCCACAGCACCGAATGGACGGGATTGCGGCTGATCACTGTGAAAAGCCCGCCTGTGAGGGCGGAAATCGCAAAGAGGTAGAAGGCCATAACGGCAACGCTCATGTCGTCTCTCCATCGGTTTTGGCATCCGGTGCCACGTCCATCACGCTGCGCGCAATCTCCATCGCGCGGGTCATCGACGGCACGCCTGCGAACATCGACATCTGCGCGATGGTCTCGGCAATCTCGTCCTTGGTGGCCCCGGCCTCAAGCAGGTGGCGCACCGTCATGCGGATTTGCGCATCGCTTTGCGCGCCCAGCATAGTCAACCCCGCAAGCGTCAGCAAAAGCCGCGTCTTGGCATCAAGCCCTTCGGCGCTGGCCCCGCGCCCAAAGGTCATTTCCATGATCTCTTTCGGCATGGTCGGCCACAGCGCCTCGAACCCTTTGGGCGAGAACGTATCAAGCGCAGGGTTCATGGCTTTCGCCATCTCCTGTGCCTGTCGCATCATCATCTCGAAAGGGTTGCTGGCATCATTCATCGGTAAGGTGCATCCATCTCAAGGTTGCGGGCGATCTCGGCTTCCCAGCGGTCGCCGTTTTCCAAAAGCTTGGCCTTGTCGTAGAAAAGCTCTTCGCGGGTCTCGGTGGAGAACTCAAAATTTGGCCCCTCCACGATGGCATCCACCGGGCAGGCTTCCTGACAAAAACCGCAATAGATGCATTTGGTCATGTCGATGTCATAGCGCGTGGTGCGGCGCGAGCCATCGTCACGCGGCTCTGCGTCAATCGTGATCGCCTGCGCGGGGCAGATCGCCTCGCAAAGCTTGCACGCGATGCAGCGCTCTTCGCCATTGGGATAGCGGCGCAGCACATGCTCGCCCCGGAATCGCGGGCTAAGCGGGCCTTTTTCATGCGGATAATTCAGCGTGGCCTTTGGCGCGAAGAAGTATTTCAGGCCCAGCTTGAAGCCTTTGATGAAATCCGACAGCAGAAAATATCCCGCCGCGCGTCCGTAGTCGATGTTTGCCATGGCTCAGCTCCTTGCGTCGGGTGTCAGCCGGGTGTCCCCGGCGTTTTCATGTCCGTCCCACCGGGTCTCGTAATCGCTTTGCAGCGCGAAATCCGGCAGGTGGCTGTCTTTGGTCTTTTCGACCTCGTAATAGAGATAGGTCCGCCCCGGCCCGATCTGGTTCTTCAATCTCAGCCGCACGCCGGTTTCCGCCGGATCAGCAAAGGCGACATGCCCGAATGCATCATCGGGATCGATGGGAATCGCCCGGCAGTCTATGACGTTGCAATTGCACGCTCGCCGCCAAAAGGTCCAGACCAGCTCGGGGTTGAATTGATACATCCCGTGGCCATACCACCCGTTCAGCCCATTTGCCGAGATCAGCCGCCCGCCGGGTCTCAGCATCCGGTATAGCCCTTCGAGCGCTGCGGGCACGTTGAACACATGCTCAACCGTGCCACCGTCAAAGATCAGGTCAAACTTGTTCTCAAGGCTCTTCTTGGGCCTCTTGTTCAGATCGTGCAGCACCGTGGCACCCTCGTAATCCGAGAAATCCATCGTCTCGATGGGGCCAAATCCCAGCTTTTCCATCAAGGTCTCGGCATAGCCATCCTCTTGCAGAAAATCAAAGCGCTTGCCCTCGATGCCGTGCTCTTTCAGCGACGCCTCATAGCGTTTGCGGTGCTTCGTCTGAATGGGGAATTTCTGCCGCCCAAGCATCAGCGTGCGGCCTTTCGGCGCGAAACGCGTCGAAAGCTCAACCAGCCGATCAAAAAGGACGTAATCTACTCCCAACCCCCTCAGCCTCCCATCGCATAGCGTGCCCAGAAGGCACCGAAGACTTCGAATTTCGCCAAAAACGCGATGATCACGACCCAAGCAAGGCTCATGGGCAGGAAGACCTTCCAGCCGATCCGCATCAATTGGTCATAGCGGTAGCGCGGCGTGATCGCCTTCACCATCGCGAAGAGAAAGAAGAAGAACGCCATCTTGCCCAGCATCCACAGCACGCCATCAGGCAGGCCGGGGATGGGCGATAGCCAGCCGCCGAAGAACATCAGCGACATCAGCGCACACATCAGAAAAATCGCGATATATTCGCCCGCCATGAAGAGCAGGAAGGGCGTGGAGGAATATTCCACCTGATAGCCTGCCACCAGCTCGGATTCGGCCTCTGGCAAATCGAAGGGCGGTCGGTTCGTCTCGGCCAAGGCGCTGATGAAGAACAAAAATACCATCGGCAGATGCGGCAGCCAATACCACCCGAAAAAGCCGTAGGGCGTGTCCTGCGCGGCGACGATAGCGCCGAAATTGAGCGAGCCTGTGGAGATGATGACGCCCACGATGATGAGACCGATCGAGACCTCATAAGAGATCATCTGCGCCGCTGACCGCAAGCTGCCCAAGAAGGGGTATTTCGAGTTCGACGCCCAGCCGCCCATAATCACGCCGTAAACCTCCAATGAGGAGACCGCGAAGACATAAAGGATGGCCACGTTGATATCCGAGAGCACCCAGCCCTCGTTCATCGGGATCACGGCCCATGCAATGACGGCGAGAACAAAGCTGACCAGTGGGGCGAGCATGAAGACCGTGCGGTCGGCCCCCGCAGGCACCACAACCTCTTTGACGACGTATTTCAGCGCATCGGCCACGGTCTGCAACAGGCCAAACGTGCCCACCACGTTGGGGCCGCGCCGCATTTGCACAGCGGCCCAGATCTTGCGGTCGCCATAGACGAGGAACAAGAGCGAGACCATGACGAAGCCCAGAACGGCCAGACATTGCGCCATGATCAGCACCAGCGTTCCAAGCGGAGTTGTGAAAAATTCAGCCATCAGGTCCTCACACCATCGGTATTCCGTTTTCCGCGCAATCGGCGGCGACGACTTCTGCGTCGATTGTCTTGGCCCCGCGCGGCAGGGCTGACGAGATGGTGTAAACCGCATCCCCGTGCCAGATGCCACCCTCTTCGGCCACATTCGTGCGCACATGGCGCGCAAATCCGTATCCACGGATCAAAGCATATTGCGCCGCAGCACAGGCTGCATAGCGATCCACATCCCGCGCATCCCGCGCGCCGGTCATAGCAACGTGGAAATTCACCAGATCCCCGTCCAGAAGCTGCGTCTCAATCCCTTGATACTCGGGCGCAAAACGGCTGACCTCCTCAGATGGCGCGCAAGCCGCAAGAGCCGCAATCGCAGGGATGAAGGCGATCCGTGTCACTCGGCCGCCACCGCCACGGCGTTGCGCTCTTTCGCGTTCTGGCTCAGCTTGCCCATCAGCTCGGATGCCCGCGCGACCGGGTTGGTCAGGTAGAAATCCGTGATGGCGTAGCGGAAACTCGCATCGCCCGGCTTGGCCAAAGGCAGCGGCGCCCAGGTGTTCTCTGCCACCTCGTCGATTTGGGCCAAATGCGGTGCGGCCTCCACCAATGCACGGCGCAAGCTGGGCAGGCTGTCATAGGGCAGCGCATTGCCCATCTCACCCGATAGCGCGCGCAAGATGGCCCAGTTTTCCTTGGCCTCACCGGGCGCAAAGCCCGCGCGTAGGGCCAGTTGGGGCCGCCCTTCGGTATTCACAAAGAGCCCTTGTTCCTCAGTATAGGCCGCCCCCGGCAGGATCACATCGGCGCGGTGCGCGCCCCGATCCCCGTGGCTGCCCTGATAAACCACGAAGGGGCCAGATTTGATCTCCACCTCATCCGCCCCGAGGTTATAGACCACATCAGCGCCCTCAAGCGCTGCCTCCATGCCGCCTGTCGTGGTGCAGCCCGCATCCATCGCGCCCACGCGGCCTGCGGCTGTGTGCAAGACCAGAAGCTTCGCGCCGGACCCTTCGACATAGGCCATCGCCTGACTGAGAACCGCAGCACCATCCGTTTCCTGAAGCGCGCCTTGGCCCACGATCACAAGCGTATCGTCCTTGCGGGTCACCTTGCCAACCAGATCGGTCAGCGCGGCGCGCCCATCGCCGAAGTGATGATACTCATAGGTCAGGTCCACCTTGGGACCGATCACGCCGACATTCGCACCTTCCAGCCACGCACGCCGAATGCGCGCGTTGAGCACGGGGGCTTCATCACGCGGATTGGTGCCGATCAGCAGGATTGTCTTGGCGGTGTCGATATCCTCGATCGCCGCCGTACCGACATAGCCACCACGATTGCCCTCGGGCAGCTTCGCGCCGTCCACGCGGCACTCGACATGCCCGCCCTGCCCCTCGATCAACTCCTTGAGCGCAAAAGCCGCCTCTGCGGGCACCAGATCACCGACCAGCCCCGCAACTTTTGAAGCAGATTTCATCGCATCCGACGCAGCCCCAAGCGCCTCGGGCCATGTGGCTGGGCGCAGCTTTCCATTCTCGCGGATATAGGGCGTGTCGAGACGCTGCCGGCGTAGCCCATCCCACACAAAGCGCGTCTTGTCGGAAATCCATTCCTCATTCACGCCGTCATGATTGCGCGGCAGCATCCGCATCACTTCGCGCCCTTTCGCATCGACGCGAATGTTGGAGCCAAGCGCGTCCATCACATCAATCGTTTCGGTTTTAGTCAGCTCCCAAGGCCGCGCCGTGAACGCATAAGGCTTGGATGTGAGCGCGCCCACGGGGCACAAATCAATGATGTTGCCCTGAAGATTGCTGTCCAGCGTCTCGCCCAGATAGGAGGTGATCTCGGCATCCTCGCCCCGGCCCGTCTGGCCCATCTGCATGATGCCCGCCACCTCGGAGGTGAAGCGCACGCAGCGCGTGCACGAAATGCAGCGCGTCATATGGGTCTCAACCAGCGGCCCCAGATCAAGATCCTCGGTCGCGCGTTTCGGCTCGCGGAAGCGCGAGAAATCCACGCCGTATGCCATCGCCTGATCCTGCAAGTCGCACTCTCCGCCCTGATCACAGATCGGGCAATCAAGCGGGTGGTTGATCAGCAGAAATTCCATGACCCCCTCGCGGGCCTTCTTGACCATGGGCGAGTTGGTCTTGACCACTGGCGCTTGGCCCTCGGGGCCGGGGCGCAGATCGCGCACCTGCATCGCGCACGACGCCGCAGGCTTAGGCGGGCCGCCGACGACCTCCACAAGGCACATCCGGCAATTGCCCGCAATCGAGAGACGCTCGTGATAGCAAAAGCGCGGAATCTCCACGCCCGCCTCCTCACAGGCCTGAATGAGGGTCATTGCCCCGTCCACCTCAACCTCGGTGCCGTCGATGATTATCTTGCGAAGGTTCGTCATTTTACGTTCACTTTGCTTTCAGAAAGGAGCCGATTTGCGTCTGTCCGGCGATCTCCGCACGGCCCAGCGTGCACAGGCTCTCCGGGTCCAGATTGCTGGCCCCTTTGGATTTGAAATAGGCGTTGCGCCGCTCACGCATCTTTGCCTTTTCCGCCCTGTCATTCACATAGGCGTCAATCTCGGCTTGGGAGTACCCGCGGTCCTTCGCCATATCGGCAAGCGCGCGCGTGTAGGACCGCGCCACCCAAAGCCGCCCGGAAATCGCGCTACATTCACGGCGGATCTTGTCAGCGGCGGCCACGGCCATCAGGCCTGCGTTGATATCCGCTTCCTCGTCCAGCCCGGCGGCGGCAGGGCCGCCAAGGCCCCCGGCAAGCGTGGCTACAAGGGCGAGTGTTGTCATCTTGCGCATGTATCAAACTCCTTTCATACAAAACTGGGGCGCGGGCCGAATGGCCGCCCCCCATGCTTTGCACATGGGTGCGCGGCGCTCTGTTATGCAATAACAGCCCCCGCAGCCCCCAGAGTTTAAGCGAAAACTCACCATTTCACGCAGGACCCCCGCAGGCTCACCGATGCGCCATCGGCACTGCCTGCGAAATCATCGGGCCCTTGGGACGGTGCCCACGTGATCGTGCTGTCACCGAAGGTCTCCACGCAATAGCGTGTACCCTCATAACGACCGGCCTCCAAAGCACCATTGAGGCCCTGATCACTGCGGCGGACGGTGACCTCAAACTGCGTGCGGTCATCGCTCTCTTTCTTGGCTTTGGCGGGATAGTAATTCCCATCAAAGCGGACCCGATCGCCCGGTTTTGCGCAAGCGCTGAGGCTGAGAATTCCAACAAGGGCGAGAGTTGTGATCTTGGTAAATGTCATTGTCATGCTCCAAACGCTGCGACAAGGGCGAGACCGGCGAGGCCGTAACAGCACAGTGCTCCAGCTACGAAAGCAAAGCTGCGCGGGCCGATATTTGTCCGGCCAATACCGCCCACATGCAGCACCAGCATCAACGCCCGCGCCACAATGAAAATAGACGCCAGCCAATTCACCCAAAACGGGCTGGCCCCCGCCAGTATGGCCGCAACAGTCACGGTGGCGAAAATCGCCAAGTTCTCGGAGGCGTTGCCGTGGGCACGATGCCAGCGATAGGCACTGTTGGCATAATCCTCGGGCGGCGTCGCGCCAGAGGCCAGCCCCGTCGCCTGCTTTTTCAACGCCGAGACCGGCCCGATCAACAGAACCAGCACGCCCATTATGGCCAGCGCTGCAATCGCGTGGGTATAGGCATCAAACCCGTCCATATCGGCTCAGCTCCCCATCCGGCAGAGGATTTGGTGTTCCGCGACCAGCGCGCCGCGGGCGGATGCCACGCGCAGGGCCGGCATGAGATGCAAAGCGCGTTTCATTCCGCCGCCACGGCGCTCACGCGCCCTGTCCGCTTGTGCTTGATCCGGTCCTCAATCTCATCGCGGAAATTGCGGATCAGGCCTTGGATCGGCCAGGCCGCCGCATCACCGAGCGCACAGATCGTGTGGCCCTCCACCTGCTTGGTCACGTCGAGCAGCATGTCGATCTCCTCGACCTCCGCATCGCCCGTCACCAAGCGCTCCATCACCCGCATCATCCAACCGGTGCCCTCGCGGCAGGGTGTACATTGCCCACAGCTCTCGTGCTTGTAGAACTTCGCCAGACGCCAGATCGCCTTGATGATGTCAGTGTCCTTGTCCATCACGATCACGGCAGCGGTGCCAAGGCCCGACCGCTGCTCGCGCAGATAGTCGAAATCCATGATCGCATCTTTCATATGCTCGCCGCGAATGCACGGCACGGAGGACCCGCCGGGGATCACCGCCTTGAGATTGTCCCAGCCGCCGCGAATACCGCCGCAATGGGTCTCGATCAGCTCCTCAAACGAGATGCTCATCGCCTCTTCCACCACGCAAGGCGTATTCACATGGCCCGAGATCGCAAAGAGCTTCGTGCCCGCATTGTTCGGACGGCCAAAGCCCGCAAACCACTCAGGCCCCCGGCGCAGGATGGTGGGCACCACGGCAATCGATTCGACGTTGTTCACGGTGGTCGGGCAGCCATAAAGCCCCGCGCCCGCCGGGAATGGTGGCTTCATGCGCGGCATGCCCTTTTTGCCCTCAAGGGACTCCAGCAATGCCGTTTCCTCACCGCAGATATAGGCACCCGCGCCATGCACCAGATAGATGTCGAAATCCCAGCCAGATTTGCAGGCATTGCGGCCCACAAGACCCGCCTCATACGCCTCGTCAATCGCGTGCTGAAGCGCCTCTTTCTCGCGGATATATTCGCCCCGGATATAAATATAACACGCATGCGCCTGCATCGCGAAACTGGCGATCAGACAGCCTTCGATCAGCGTATGGGGATCATGCCGCATGATCTCGCGGTCCTTGCAGGTGCCCGGCTCGGATTCGTCGGCGTTGACGACCAGATAGCTGGGCCGCCCGTCGCTTTCTTTCGGCATGAACGACCATTTAAGGCCGGTGGGAAAGCCTGCGCCGCCACGCCCACGCAGGCCGGACGCCTTCATCTGGTCCACGATCCAATCACGCCCGTTTTGCAGGATCTTCGCGGTGCCATCCCAATGGCCGCGCGCCTGCGCGCCCTTCAGGCTACGATCATGCATCCCATAAAGATTGGTAAAGATACGGTCTTGGTCTTTCAGCATCGCATTAATGCCCCTGATTGTTCTGGCGCGCGCGCCACGTCTGATAGATGAGCCACAAGGCCCAGACGAACCCGGCCAGCGCCGCAAGGTCGATCAGCGCCAGAAACCGCGTCTCCAGCCCAACTGCGCGACCCACAAGCAGGCCGATGACCCAAAGGACACCCGTACCCGCAATGACAAGCGAGGCCCGCTGCCCAGTCTTGTTTGCATCCGCCTTGTTTGCATCCGTCTTTGCCACGTGGCTCACCTAATCCTTTTTCCGCGCCCGTTCGAGGCGCTTAGTAAACGTCACCGCCCTCGACACGTTTGGAGAAATCCGTCTCTCCGCCCGCCGCGAGGACTTTGGCTTGTGCGACCCATTGATCCCGGCTCACACGGCCCTTGAACCCTTCGAGGTTTTGATCGACCCAAGCGATCTCATCAGCGGACCAGCCAGCGATTTGATCGAAATGGTAGAACCCAAGACTGTTGCACAGTTTCTCAAGTTTGGGGCCAATCCCCTTGATTTCCTTCAGGTTATCCGCCTTGCCGCCCCGCGCCACTTTGAGCGCTTCGGGACGCTTACCGCCCGCCGATGGTGCAGGCTCAGCTTTGGCTGGCTTTGCTTTGGGCTTGGCCGCTTTTGGTGCCGCTTTGGGTTTTGCCGTTTTCGGCGCGGCGGCCTTGGGCGAAGCAGCAGCTGCTACAGGGGCTGCCGCAGAAGCCACCACCGTGGTCGTAGGTGCCGCGCTCGCGCTCGCACTCGTGTTGTTGGCCACAGCCGGACCCCGGCTCGCGCGACAAAAGATCACCGAAAAGAGCAGGCCAGCCACCGCAAACGCAACCGCGCCCACGCCAACTGCCGCCACAAGGCGCTGGTCGCCCACGGCCCACATCATAACGCAGGTCAGAAAGCCGACACCGGCAGCCATTGCCCAGCAACCAATCTGGCATTGAAATCCGTCATTCATATCACTCATGGGGTGTCTCCCTATGCTTCACCCGGGTGCGCCATTATTGTTTTCATTCGTACACGCCCCCCTTCTTCGCGCGCTTGGCGAACTCGGTCTCGCCCCCGCTTGCCAAAATATCGGCCTGTGCGACCCAATCATCGCGGCTTACACGGCCCTTAAATCCTTCGAGGTTCTGATCGACCCAGGCGATCTCGTCACCGGACCATTTCGAAATCTGGTCAAAGTGGTAAAAGCCCATGGAATTGATGAGCTCTTCCAGCTTCGGCCCCACGCCTTTGATCATCTTGAGATCATCCGCCCCGCCTTTGCGCGGCGCTTTCATCACGCGGGGTTTCTTGCCCGGCCCCTCAGATTTCGCAATCGGCTTTGTGGCCTTTGGGGTCTTGGCCTTCTCCACATCCTTCGGCTTCGCCTTGGATTTCGCCGCAGCCCCTTTGGCCGCATCGGCATCCGACAGGCGCGCCGTCCCGATCGCCGCAGGCGTCGCGCGCAGCTTGACCGATGGCGCGGCGGGCTTGTGCATCGCGCCATGGGTGGTCCACGGCGTCAAAAGCGGCACTTCGCTGCCGTCGATCCGCTTGATCGTATCGTTGAGGTCGGTCGCCGCCTGTGCGCTGGCGTTATATTTGGCGTGCCCGCTATCGAATTCCTTGAGGCTGGTCAGACCCGTGATCGGCTCAGCGGCGAAGCGCCCGTTTTGCGGGCCGGGCGCAGGGATCTTGCCTGCCGCCATCTCGTCAATGATTTCGCCCATCCGCGCGGCAGTCAGGTCTTCATAATAATCCTTACCGATCTGCGCCATCGGTGCGTTGGCACAGGCCCCGAGGCACTCAACCTCCTCCCAGCTGAACTTGCCATCGGCGCTCAGCTCATGGGGGTTTGGCGCGATCTTCTCGCGGCAAACAGCAACCAGATCCTCGGCCCCGCAGATCATGCAGGACGTTGTGCCGCAAACCTGAATATGTGCAATTGATCCAACCGGTTGCAGCTGAAACATGAAGTAAAAAGACGCCACTTCAAGACCCCGGATATAGGCCATGCCAAGCATCGCTGACACACCTTCAATCGCCGGGCGGGTCAGCCAGCCTTCCTGCTCCTGCGCGCGCCACAGCAAAGGTATAATCGCGCTGGCCTGACGGCCTTCGGGATATTTCGCGATCTGACCCTCGGCCCATGCCTGATTTGCAGGGGTGAAGGCGAAAGTTTCGGGTTGTTCGTGATAGAGGCGACGAAGCATTTTGCGCCCTCTCCTATGCCGTGGCGCGGGGGGTGCCCGCACCTGAAATCATTATCGCGCCGACGCGCAGGGCGGCGGCGCTCAACTGCACGGCCCCCATACAAGGATCAGCGTTTTCTCATAGCCGTAATAGATCACTTCGCCCTCACTCACGAGGGCTTCGATCACCACATCGGTGCGCGCAGGATCAAGCCCCGCCTGGCTCACCAGAAGGTCTTTGTCACGCACACCCACGCGACATTCATTGCCCGCCATGAAGGCGACAAACCCAGCGCGCGTTTCGGGGATAATCGTGGCGGCCAGCTCTTTTGCGCGGTCACAAAATTCTGCCGTCACCTCGATCCGGTCCGCACTTACGCTCAGCTCATCATGGCGCGCCATCTCATCGGCCAAAAGGGCCATTTCATTAGGATTAACGCCATATGCGCCCATCACGGAGGCAAGGCCTTCGGTGCTGCGCGCGCAGGTCCCGTCGCTGGCAATCGCTGCCAGAAAGCGGTTGTGGCGCGTAGGCTCCGGCCCACCTTGGCAGACAGCGCTGCGCAGCATCAGGCCATCGCCCGCCTGTACCGCCTCATTAGAACCAAGAAGTGCTTCGACCACTGCCGCCCGCTCGCCCGCATCCGCAAAACCAGCAGCGGTCAGCGCGGCATCGGCGTTGGTCACGACGCAGGTCTGTGCGCGCAACGCATCGCGCGCCATCTCAACGCGTGCCACATCCGGTATGCCGGCATCAACAGCCAGTGCAGGTGCCCCGATGCTAGCCGCAACAGCAAAACATATGGCGCGCGCGCCTATCATCGGTCGATTTCTCCGAACACCACATCCATCGTGCCGATAATGGCCGCCACATCAGCAAGCTGATGGCCGCTGGCAATATAATCCATCGCCTGCAAATGCAGGTATCCCGGCGCGCGGATCTTGGCGCGATAGGGCTTGTTGGACCCATCCGAGACTAAAAACACGCCAAACTCACCCTTCGGGGCCTCGACTGCCGCGTAAACCTCGCCAGCTGGCACGTGGAAACCTTCGGTGTAGAGTTTGAAATGGTGGATCAGGGCCTCCATCGAGGTTTTCATATCCCCCCGGCTGGGCGGTGTGATCTTGCCGCGCGCAAGGACGTCGCCCTTGCCCTCCGGCGCGCGCAGTTTTTCAATCGCCTGATGGATGATCGAGATGGATTGGCGCATCTCCTCCATCCGGCAGAGGTAGCGATCATAACAGTCGCCATTCTTGCCAATGGGGATTTGGAAGTCGAATTCATCATAACATTCATAGGGTTGCGCCCGGCGCAAATCCCATGCCATGCCGCTACCGCGCACCATGACGCCGCTAAAGCCCCAATCGAGCGCGTCTTGCTCGGACACAATACCAATATCGGCATTACGCTGCTTGAAGATGCGGTTTTCCGTGAGCAACCCGTCAATATCGCCAAGGACGCGGGGGAAATCCTTCGCCCATGTCTCGATATCGTCGATCAGATCCTCGGGCAGGTCTTGATGCACACCACCGGGCCGGAAATAGGCCGCATGAAGCCGCGCACCGCAGGCCCGCTCATAAAACACCATGAGCTTTTCGCGCTCCTCAAAGCCCCAAAGCGGCGGGGTCAGAGCCCCCACATCCATGGCCTGAGTGGTGACGTTGAGCAGGTGGCTCAGGATGCGGCCGATCTCGGAATAAAGCACCCGGATCAGCGAGGCGCGGCGCGGCACTTCAACACCCGTCAGCCGCTCAATTGCCAGGCACCACGCGTGCTCTTGGTTCATCGGAGCTACGTAATCCAGCCGGTCAAAATAAGGCAGGTTTTGCAGGTAGGTGCGGCTCTCCATCAGCTTTTCGGTGCCACGGTGCAGAAGGCCAATATGCGGATCACACCGCTCGACAATCTCGCCATCAAGCTCAAGCACCAGCCGCAAAACCCCATGCGCCGCAGGGTGCTGCGGACCGAAGTTAATGTTGAAATTACGGATTTTCTGCTCGCCCGTCACATAATCGCGCGAGCCGTCATCATAGGTGTTGTTGCGAATGTCGCCGTCCATCAGCCCTTCGCCTCCTCTTTCTTCTCATCACCCGGCAGGATGTATTCGGCCCCCTCCCAAGGGCTCATGAAATCAAACTGGCGGTATTCCTGCACAAGGCTCACAGGTTCATAAATCACCCGCTTTTGCGCCTCATCATAGCGCACTTCGGTATACCCCGTCGTCGGGAAATCCTTGCGCAGCGGATAGCCGCGAAACCCATAATCGGTGAGGATGCGGCGCAGATCAGGGTGGCCTGTGAAAAGGATGCCAAACATATCAAACACCTCACGCTCGAACCAGTTGGCCGACGGGTGCTGGGATGTGATTGAGGGGACCATATCCTCCTCGCGCACAAATGTGCGCAGGCGGATGCGGTGATTTTGGTACATGCTGAGGAAGTGGTAAATCACCTCGAACCGCTTGGCGCGCTCTGGGTAATCAACCGCCGTGATATCCACGAGCGTAGAGAACTGGCAGCTACGGTCGGTCTTGAGAAACTCCACAAGCCCGCAAATGTTGGACAGCGCCACATCAACCGTCAGCTCGCCATGCGCCACGGCCCAACTCAACACGCAATCCTCGCGCTTGAGCTCAATATGCGTGCCCAATTCGTTCAGCGCATCACTCATATCTTAATCCCCCTTATCGCCGGGCCCTAGCGGACCAAAGTGCCTGTGCGGCGGATTTTGCGTTGCAGCTGCAAGATGCCATAAACCAGCGCCTCGGCGGTGGGCGGGCAACCGGGCACATAGATATCGACCGGGACGATCCGGTCACATCCACGCACTACGGAATAGCTGTAATGGTAATAACCGCCACCATTGGCGCAGGAGCCCATGGAGATGACATAGCGCGGCTCGGGCATCTGATCGTAGACCTTGCGCAAAGCGGGCGCCATCTTGTTGGTCAGCGTGCCTGCCACGATCATCACATCCGATTGGCGCGGGCTCGCGCGTGGGGCAAAGCCAAACCGCTCCACGTCATAGCGCGGCATGGCGGTATGCATCATCTCGACCGCGCAGCACGCAAGACCAAAGGTCATCCAGTGCAAGCTGCCTGTGCGCGCCCAGTTAATGATATCCTCTGATGATGTCAGCAAGAACCCCTTGTCCTGCAATTGCGCATTGAGGTCCTGCGTCGCGACCTCACGGTCCGCGCCAGCATGATTGGCGCCAACAGCTACTCCCATTCGAGCGCTCCCTTCTTCCATTCATAGGCAAAGCCGATGGTCAACACGCCCAGAAACACCATCATCGACCAGAACGCCGTCATGGAGATATCCTGGAACGCCACCGCCCACGGGAAAAGCATTGCGATCTCCAGATCGAAAATGATGAAAAGGATCGCCACGAGGTAGAACCTCACGTCGAACTTCATCCGCGCATCATCAAATGCGTTGAATCCGCATTCATACGCGCTGACCTTTTCAGGGTCCGGGCTGCGTACCGCGATGATCACTGCGGCCAGAATGAGAACAAGACCAAGCCCTATGGCGATGGCCAAAAACACGAGAATTGGGAGGTATTCCCTCAACATCTCTTCCAAGAGTGGCTCCTTAATCTGCGCCCGGGTCTGCACATATGGCAGACCCGGGCGGTCAAGTGGCAAAATTGACTGATCTACATCTATCTCTGCCCTATGGCAGGGTCAACCGCGCGAAGGCCGATTTGCCTCCCCTTTTGCACGGTGTCATATCGCAAAAAAACCGATGCATCCGACATGCATTGCCGATTGTGAGGCCTGCGCAGCACATGGCACATTTGAACGCGGTCAGGTGCGGCAATCGCGCCACCAGCCCGCCAAATGGCCCCGATCAGTCTGCCTTGGACCAGCTTCGCGCGCCGCGCAAAAAAGGCCGTGATCCCCTCGCGCGCCTCCGGCCCTTCCCAGCAGGTCAAAGCGTCAGGAGTTCCGGCCCGCGCAGCGTCTTGTCAAACGGCATCTCAGCCACACGGAACGGCACGCCCATTTCTTTCAACAGCCACAAAACGCGCATCGAACAGCTTTGCGGCACATGGTATAGTGTGATCATCTCAGGGTCCTTTTCCGCGCATGTCTCAGGCGCTTAAATCTGGTCGCGTGCGCGTGGTGGCGTCGCGCGCGCCTGCGGCCTCATACCACCGTGTCAGCGCACGGCGCCTTCGCAAAGCAGCACTCCCCTCCGGCACATGGGCGAAATACTCCAGCATTGGCAGCAGATGACAAGACGCAAGGCAGATCACCTCAGGCCTCAACACAAGCCCCTCGGCGGCAATCTCCTCCAGCGCATCCAGCACAGCCTCTGCGGCCTTAAGCCCCTTGTCCACCTGCGCCAGATCGCCCTCATTACCCGCATAAAACCCGTGCGAGAAAACCTGCCGCACCAAGGGCCAATAGCCATAGGCGTCCACCAGCCCAATCACCTGCCGCATCCGGGCCAGCGCGCGGGGTGCCTCAGGCGTCATACGCCCCCCGGCCAACTCCGCATTAACGTAGTCCAAGATCGCCGCCGTCTCCCAAAGGCGAAATGACCCGTGCTCCAGAACCGGCACGCGCCCGAAGGGCTGCAACGGGATCAGAGCCGCAAGGCCCTCTGCCGTGAACGGATCCAGATCGACGACATCAAAGGCCGCTCCCGCCTCGGTCAGCGCAAGCCGCGCCGACCAAGTGTAGACGCTGTGGCGGTATCCCGTAAGCCGCAACGGCCCACTCATTGCGCCACCAGCGGTAAATCCGCTGCCGCCCCTTCCTCGCAAAGCCCCTCAGGACGGACGGCGCGGATGGCAGGATAGGCCATAATCTGCCTGTAAAGCTGGCGTTTCGACATCATCAAAAAGCCTCCTGACAGGGCGCTTGATCCAGATCAAGTCCCAAAAAATCTATCATTTGACGTGAATCAAAGCCCCTCCCCGCAAGCCGTTTTAGCAAGGAGGCGGAAACACAAAGGGACACATCATGAAGACAGCCACTCCCCCCCTCGCGCTCGCCGCCGGCATCGCCATTGCGGCCCTCGCCAGCCCTGCCTCCGCCACCGACAAGGGCGATTTCACCCTTGGCTTCGGCCTTGGCCTCGTATCGCCACAGGCGGGCAACTCGACCACCACGGTGGGCCAGATCAACGTCGATGATAACATCCGCCCGACGCTGACATTCGAGTATTTCGTCGCTGACAAAGTCGGTGTCGAGGTGCTGGCCGCGTGGCCGTTTGAGCATGACATCAACCTCGTGGGAACAGGCCGCGTTGCCAAGACCAAGCACCTGCCACCCACAGTCTCGATCAAATATCACTTCGCCAACCAATCCAGCATCACACCCTTCGTCGGCGTTGGCCTCAACTACACACATTTCTTCGATGAAAGCGGCGTGGGTACGCTTGCCGGGGCCAATGTCAGCATCGACGACAGCTGGGGTGTAGCCGCCGTGGCCGGTTTGGATTTCGCCATCTCCGACCGTGGTGCTCTCCGCGCCGAGATGCGGTATATCGACATCGAAAGCGATGTGAAAATCAATGGCGCGACTATCGGCAAGGTCAAGATTGACCCGGTTGTCCTTAACGTCGCCTATGTTCTTAAATTCTGAGACAGGCACCGCGCGGAGCGACCTGCGCAACATATAAACTCCTGGCCGCCTTTCGGGGCGGCCTTTTGTATCTGGGGCTGGCAGGCAGGGCATGACGGCTGAAACCTCAGACCTGCCCCAGCCGCGCCTCAGGACAGCCTGCATCGCCCCCATGCACCAGCCATCCCACCCGGTTGACGTGATATTCACGCCGCGTGGGCGCACAAAGCGGCCCACAGGCCACGACGATCCAGATCCCCACATCGCCGGGAAAGGCCACACAATCTGTCATCTCGCCCCCCGTCTCGGCGGCATAGAGTGCTGCGTAGTGGTTGATTACATCCGTCTCGGTGATCGTTATCGCAAGATAGCCCATTCGCAATCCATAGGCCCCGGCCCCTAGGGCCATGATGCAAAGAGGTGCCCAGATGAGCCAGCGCATCGGTCCCTGCATCCGCCTATTGCGCCTGATAGACCGCACCCACCTCAGCCCGGATGATCCGGGCAATCTGCGCGCAATCCTCAAGGCTGAACGTGAGCGGCAGGCGCATATCGACGATGCCTTTCAGCACCCGGTCAGTCGCGGGCATCGCCTCCGAGGGCGCATAACGCCAGCTGTCATAGCGGCTGGTGAACCCCGCAGGCTCTGCGCCGCCGAACCATTTCAGCTCCACCCCCCGCTTGAGGCACCGCGCCAGCACTTCGCTGATACGCGCGCTTGGCCAATCAAGCAGCAGGAACTGAATCGACGATCCGACAAATGTCTCCTCAGGCGGACGCGTGGTCAGGCACAAGCCCGGCGTGCCGCTCAGCCCCTCCTCCACCACGCGGTAGCGCGCATTCCACTTGTCGCGCTGCGCATCCAAGTTGCGAAGCTGCGGCCGCAGGATCGCCGCACGCAGATTATCCATCCGCCCCGAGACATTGGGCGTGGTGTATTTCACCTCGTCAAACGCGGCCTCTGGCGGGGGTGTGCCGTGGCGCCCGTAGAGCATGTAAGACCCCGAGAGCATGATCGCACGCGCGGCAATCGCATCATCATCGGTCACGAGAAACCCGCCCTCGCCCGCGTTGATATGTTTGTAGGTCTGCATGGAGTAGCAGCCAACCACCCCCTGCCGCCCCGACGGAATACCGCGCCACGCAGCCCCCATCGTGTGGGCGCAATCCTCGATCACCAAGACCCCCGCCGCATCACAGATCGCCATCAGACGATCCATATCCGCCAGATGCCCGCGCATATGGCTCAGCATCAGAACGCGCGCCAGGCCGGCCTTGGCCTCCAGATCAGCCAGATCAATGGTCAGATTCTCGGTCACACCGACGAAAACAGGCGTGGCACCTACGGCGGCAATCGCCCCGGGGACAGGGGCAAGGGTGAAGGCATTGGTCAGCACCTTGTCCCCCGGCCCGATCCCCACCGCGCGCAATGCCGCCCCCATCGCATAGCCGCCCGACGCCACCGCCAACGCATATTTCGCGCCAACAGACGCTGCGAATTCCTGCTCCAGAAGCCCCACCTCACCCACCTCACCGGGGCCAAGGTTATAGCGGTGGAGCCGCCCGCTGCGCATCACGGCGATGGCGGCCTCGATCCCTTCTTCGGGGATGGGTTCCTGCTGGGTGAAATTGCCTTGAAAAATCTCTGTCATGGGGAATGTTCTACGCCGGTTGCGCCTCTGGTCAATGAAATTGCTCCGCGCAGATTAGCCGATCAAGCGCCGCACAGCGTCTGGCAGCTCCTCAAAATGACCAATCAACGCCTCGGGCTGCAAAGCGGCCATATCGCCCCCGGCAGGCCCGAAGGTGACAAGGATCGACGGCACGCCCGCCGCGCGCGACGTCTCGCGGTCCGTCACCGTATCCCCCACCAGAAGCGATCTCGCCGGATCGCCGCCTGCGCGCCGCACGGCCTCCACCATCGGCGCGGGGTCGGGCTTGCGCGTGGGTAAGGTATCAGCCCCGATCAAAGCGCCAAAGGCCTCCAAGGCCCCCATCCGCTCCATCAGGATGCGCGCCAAATATTCTGGTTTATTGGTGCAAATGGCGACCTTATAGCCTTGCGTTTTCAACGCCTCGACCGTCTCCATCGCTTGCGGGTAAAACCGCGTGTGCACCGCAATCGCCTGCGCGTAATGCTCCAAAAGCGGCTGATACCACGCATCCAGAATCGCCGCATCAGCAGGCCGGCCCAAACGCTCAAGGCCGGCGGTGAGCATCGCCCGCCCCCCGCGCAGCGCCGTGCCCGCATCGCGCGCGGCGTCGAGCACATCGCCCTCGCCATCGCCCAAGCCCATGTCGCGAAAACACGCATTGGCAGCGGCCAGCAAATCGCCGCTTGTATCGGCCAAAGTGCCATCAAGATCGAAAACAACCGTGCGCATGCCTGCCCCCTTTTCCCGCCCAACTGGGCGCTTTTCCGCGCAAGCCTGACACATACGGCAATCTTCTTTGATCGGCCGCCCGCTTGCGCGCGCTGTGTCAGCAGATAGAAGGGGTGAGATTTGATTACAAACGAGAATCCAAAAAATGGGCATAGCTTTGATCATTCTCGGTGCGGGCAAAGGCACCCGTATGCACTCAGACCTGCCCAAAGTGCTGCATCCCATCGCAGGCGCGCCGATGCTGGTTCACGCGATCCGCGCCGGGGCCTCCTTGGAGCCCGCACGCTGCGTGATCGTGGCCGGGCACGGCGCTGAGGCGGTGACAAAAGCCGCCGAAGACTATGAGCCCGCAGCCCAGATTGCCCTGCAATCCGAGCAGCTTGGCACGGCCCATGCTGTTGCTCAGGCGCGCGATTTGCTGAAGGAGCACGAGGGCGACGCGCTCGTGCTTTATGGCGACACGCCTTTCATTCAGCCCGAGACGCTGGAGCGGATGGTGGCCGCCCGCGCCGTGCATGACCTGGTCGTGCTGGGCTTTCACGCTGCCGATCCGGGCCGTTACGGACGGCTGGTGATGGCGGGCGACACGCTGGAGCGGATTGTGGAGTTCAAAGACGCCACCGAGGCGGAACGCGCGATTGATTTTTGCAATTCCGGCGTGATCGCCTGCGACAGCGCCACGCTTTTTGACCTGATCGACGCGGTGGGCAACGACAACGCGGCGGGCGAATATTACCTCACCGACATCATCGCCATCGCCCGCGCGCGCGGCCTGAGCGCCACGGCGGTGGCCTGCGACGAGGCCGAGACGCTGGGCGTGAATTCCCGCGCGGAGCTGGCACAGGCCGAGACCCTCTTTCAGGCCCGCGCCCGCACGCAGGCGATGGAGAACGGCGTGACGCTTCTGGCCCCAGAAACGGTGTTCTTTGCCTTCGATACCGCCATTGGCCGCGACAGCCTGATTGAGCAAAATGTCGTCTTCGGCCCCGGTGCCACGGTAGAATCCGGCGCGCATATCCGCGCGTTCAGCCATCTTGAGGGCTGCCATGTCTCGCGCGGCGCTATCGTCGGGCCTTACGCGCGGCTGCGTCCAGGGGCGGAACTGGCCGAGTATGTGCGTATCGGCAACTTTGTTGAGATCAAAAACGCCGTGCTGGAAGCGGGCGCGAAGGTGAACCACCTGAGCTATATCGGCGATGCGACCGTTGGGGCCGATGCCAATATCGGCGCGGGCACCGTGACGTGCAATTATGACGGTGTGATGAAGCATCATACCACAATTGGCGCACGCGCCTTCATCGGGTCGGACACGATGCTGATCGCCCCGGTGAACGTGGGTGATGATGCGATGACAGGCTCCGGCTCAGTGATCACGCGCGACGTGCCCGACGGCGCTTTGGCCATCGCGCGGCCCGAACAGGTGACCAAGCCGGGCATGGCGCGCAAATTGTTCGATATTCTAAAGAAAAAGAAGGCAAAACAGGCCAAAGGGGCAGAATAATGTGCGGAATTGTAGGGGTTCTAGGGCAGAATGAAGTAGCACCTTTGCTGGTTGAGGCGCTTAAACGGCTTGAATATCGCGGCTATGACAGCGCCGGGATTGCCACGCTTAACGACGGTCATCTCGACCGCCGCCGCGCCGTGGGCAAGCTGGTGAACCTCAGCGATCTTTTGGTGCATGACCCGCTGGCGGGCAAGTCCGGCATTGGCCATACCCGCTGGGCCACGCATGGCGCGCCGACGCTGACCAACACCCACCCGCACCGCGCAGGCCCCGTGGCCGTCGTACATAACGGGATCATCGAGAATTACCGCGAGCTGCGCGCCGAGCTGGCCTCCGCCGGCATCGCCTATCACACCGAGACCGATACCGAGACGGTGGCCCTTCTGGCACAGCACCATCTCGACAAAGGGGCCTCGCCGGAAGAGGCCGCTCGGGCTACCATAGCGCAGCTTGAAGGGGCCTATGCGCTTTGCTTTCTGTTCGACGGCGAGGATGACCTCCTGATCGCCGCACGGCAAGGCAGCCCGCTTGCCATCGGCCACGGGGATGGCGAGATGTTCGTAGGCTCCGACGCCATCGCGCTTGCCCCGTTGACAGACCGTGTCACATATCTCGAAGAGGGCGATTTCGCGGTGCTGACCCGCACCAGCCTGCGGATCACCGATGCGCAAGGCACGCCCGCGACCCGGCCCATGCGCCAGACCCATATTGACAGCGCCCGTGTGGACAAGGCAGGGCATAAGCACTTCATGGCAAAGGAAATTGCCGAGCAACCCACGGTGATCTCCGAGGCGCTCGGGGCGTATCTAAATGGTGAAAATGGCACGATCACCCTGCCCGAAGGCGGTATCAATTTTGCAGGGCTTGAGCGGATCACGATGGTCGCCTGCGGCACCGCGTATTTCGCCTGTGTGACCGCCAAATACTGGTTTGAGCAGCTTGCCCGCCTGCCTGTCGAAGTGGATGTGGCTTCCGAGTTTCGCTACCGCGAGCCACCGATCACCGAGGGCACAGCCGCCCTTTTTGTAAGCCAATCGGGTGAGACAGCCGACACGCTGGCCGCGCTGCGTTATTGCGAGGGCGAGGCGGACATCATCCTCTCGGTGGTCAATGTAGACGAAAGCTCCATCGCGCGCGAAAGCGATCTGGCGCTGCCGATCCATGCAGGCACCGAAATCGGTGTGGCCTCCAGCAAGGCGTTCACCTGCCAGCTTACCGTGCTCTTGCTCTTGGCGCTCAAGGCCGCCCATGCGCGCGGGCACCTGAGTGAGGACGGTCTGCGCGCATATCTCGTCGCGATGCGCAGCCTGCCGGGGATGCTGAACGAGGCGCTGGGGATCGAAGAGGACGTGCGCGGCCTGAGCCAGGAGCTATCGAAGGCGACAGATGTGCTCTTTCTGGGCCGTGGCCTCATGTACCCTATGGCGATGGAGGGCGCGCTAAAGTTAAAGGAAATCAGCTATATACATGCAGAAGCTTATGCATCTGGTGAGCTGAAACATGGACCCATCGCTCTCATCGACGAAAAGATGCCTGTGGTCGTGTTCGCACCCAAGGACGCGCTCTTCGACAAGACCGTCTCCAACATGCAGGAGGTGATGGCGCGCGGTGGAAAGATCATCCTGATCACCGACGCGGCGGGCGCGAAGGATGCAGGCGACGGGACGTGGCAAACCATCATCATGCCCACGATTGACCCAGTTCTGGCCCCCATCCTCTATGCGGTCCCGGCGCAGCTTTTGGCCTATCACACCGCCGTGGCCAAGGGCACGGATGTGGACCAGCCTCGCAATCTCGCCAAATCCGTGACGGTCGAATAACTCAGCGCGTCTTGAAAACCTGCATATCTGGCAGCCCGGTCAGAGGGGCCTCCACAAGGCGCAGCGCCGCCAGAGACATCTGGCTGCATGCCGTTGCAGGGGGCTGAGCGGAATGAGATCTACACTCACCAACCTGCCCTTCACCATATAAACAGCGCGCCCCCTTTGTAGGCACATCAACAAAGCGCGTCTTCATCCAGAAACCCGGCTCTGTCGCCGCCCCGAGCGAGGCAATGGTCCGCCCAATCTCGACGCTGCCCGCAGTCTCTTGCGCCTTTGCGCGGTCCGAGGCGGGGTCAAAAGCGATATGCATTTCATAAATGCCCGACTAAAGCGTTTCGAGAAAAACCTGCGGTACTGTTTCTTTCAAAACGCTTTAAGCCGCCAAATCAGGCATCGCAATCACAAGATCATACTTGCGAGACCGCGCCCCGGCGCATACCTTAATTCTCATGACAGTCCCATTGATTGACCCTTTCCAGCGCGCGATCAGCTATCTGCGCGTCTCCGTGACAGACCGCTGCGATTTTCGCTGCGTCTATTGCATGTCCGAAAACATGACGTTCCTGCCGAAAAAGGAGCTTCTGACGCTGGAGGAGTTGGACCGCATGTGCAGCACATTCGTCGGGCTTGGCGTGGAAAAGCTGCGCATTACCGGAGGCGAACCCCTTGTGCGGCGCGAGATTATGACGTTTTTCAACGCCATGTCGCGGCATCTGGAAAGCGGCGCCCTGAAGGAGCTAACCCTGACCACCAATGGCAGTCAGCTAGAGCGGTTTGCAGATGATCTCTACGCCGCTGGCGTGCGCCGGATCAACGTCTCGCTTGACACGTTGGATGAGCAAAAATTCGCAGATATCACCCGCTGGGGCCGCCTTCCGCAGGTGCTGCGCGGGATTGATGCGGCGCAAAAAGCCGGAATGCGGGTCAAGATCAACGCCGTGGCCCTCAAGGATTTCAACGAGGCGGAGCTTTTCACCATCACCGAATGGTGCGCTGAGCGCGACATGGACCTCACTTGGATAGAAGTCATGCCGATGGGCGATATTGGGAATGAGGACCGTCTGGATCAATACTGGCGGCTGTCGGATCTGCGGCGCACGCTGGGCGAGCACTACACCCTCACCGACCTGCCAGAACGCACGGGCGGGCCCGCGCGATACGTCCGGTTGGAAGAAACCGGGCAGAAGATCGGCTTTATCACGCCTCTCACGCATAATTTCTGCGAAAGCTGCAACCGCGTGCGCCTCACCTGCACCGGCGAGCTTTTCATGTGCCTCGGCCAAGAGGATATGGCCGACCTGCGCGCGCCTTTGCGCAACTACCCCGCCGATACGGCCCCCTTGGAGGACGCGATCCGCGAGGCGATCTCGCGCAAGCCCAAGGGCCATGATTTCGACTATTCGCGGCAAACGGTCGATGGCCGCGTCACCCGCCATATGAGCCATACGGGCGGCTGATGTCCGCTCTAGCGCGGCCGACGCTTTTGTTGCGCATTTATGGCGGGCTGGCCACCGCACTTGCCCCGCTGGCCTATACCCGCATCAAGACAAAGCTGCGCAGTCACAGCATTGATCCGGAACGCTTTTCCGAACGGATGGGCCATCCCGGCCTGCCGCGACCCGCAGGGCGGCTGATATGGTTTCACGCGGCCTCCGTGGGCGAAAGCCTGTCAGTGCTGCGCTTGATCGAGGAGATGGGGAGCGCCCTGCCGGACGTGCATTTCCTGCTCACCTCCGGCACGGCAACCTCTGCCGAGATTGTCGCACGCCGCCTGCCCACGCGCACCCAGCATCAGTTCGCCCCGCTCGACAGCGCACGCGCCATGGCGCGGTTTCTGAATCACTGGCGCCCCGATGCGGGCGTGTTCGTCGAGAGCGAGCTTTGGCCCAATATGCTGCGCAGTGCGGCGGCGCGAGGGGTGCCGCTGGCGCTGATAAATGCCCGTATCTCGGACCGCTCCGCGCGCAATTGGACGCGGGCGGCAGGCACGGCGCGCAGCCTCATGGGCCTCTTCCGGATGATCCACACGCAAGACGCGCGCACCGAGCGACATTTGCGCGGACTGGGCCTGAAACACGCCAAGATGGGCCAGAACCTCAAGTCCTTTGCAGCCCCTCTGCCGGTGGATGAGAACGCGCTCAGCGCCATGCAGGGCGGGCTCTCGCATCGCCCGCTTTGGGTGTTCAGCTCGTCCCACCCCGGCGAGGAGGAGATTGCGCTGCGCGCCCACGCCGCCCTTTTGGCCGCGCATCCGGATCTCCTGCTCATCCTTGTGCCCCGCCATCCCGAACGTGGTGGCAATATCGCCCGATTGATCGCGGATCGGGGGATGCAGACCGCACGGCGCAGCCTTGGTGCGATGCCGGGCGCGGAGGAGGCGGTCTTTCTGGCCGACACTCTGGGCGAAACCGGGCTTTGGTATCGACTAAGCCCGATTGTCTGCTTGGGCGGCTCCTTCACCCCCGTGGGTGGGCACAACCCGTATGAGCCAGCGCATTGCGGCGCAGCCATCCTGCACGGCCCGCTTTATGCCAATTTCATAGGGGTTTACGCAGAATTGCACCGAGCCAAGGCGGCGATGGAAGTGCAGGATGCAGGGGCGCTGGCGCAGGCCGTTGGCAGGCTTCTGAGCAGCGCCGACGCACTGAAAAATCTGCAAAGCGCCAGCACAAGTTTTGCCGCCATACAGGCAGATGCGCTGGGGCACATGGCCCGCGATCTCTGCGCCGCGCTGGAGCTTGCGCCCCCGCCATGACGGATGTGATCGTCACCAATTTCAACCGAAATTTCACTGGTGTCTCGGCCACCGCTGCGGGCGTGCTGCGCGCGCAGGCCCAAGGGCTCGACGTGGCGCTCTGCGGCTATCCCCTGCCCGGATGCCCCGCACCCATCACAGTGCGGCAGGCCCGAGCAGCCAGCCGCACAGCGTCTGAGCGGTTCACAATCTGGCATGTGCGGCGCAACACCGAAATGCGCGCAGCCCTCTGGGCGCGCGATGTGCTGCGCCTGCCGATCAAGATCGTGTTCACCTCAGCGGCGCAGCGGCGGCACTCGGCCTTTCCCCGCTGGCTCATCTCGCGCATGGATGCTGTGATCGCGACCAGCGCGGCAGCGGCGGGCTTTGTCCCGCATATCCGCGCCGTTGTCCCGCATGGCGTTGATACAGAGCAGTTTTATCCGGCGAGCAACCGCGCCGAAGCATGGCTTGAGACCGGATATCCCGGCCGGTTTGGCATCGCCACGATTGGCCGTATCCGACCGGAAAAGGGCACAGACCGCTTTGTCGAGGCGATGCTGCACCTGCTGCCGATGCGGCCCGAGGCGACAGCCCTCGTGATCGGGCGCGCAGGCAGTGCGGATACTGCATTTTTGCAGGGGCTTAAGGATCAAATCGTGATGGCGCAGCTGCAAGATCGCATCCTCTTTCCCGGTGAAATTGCGCCCGAGGCGCTGCCAGCCTTGCTGCGCGGCCTTGGGGCCGTGGTGCAGCTGCCGCGCTATGAGGGGTATGGGATGGCACCGCTGGAAGGCATGGCGAGCGGCGTACCGTTTGTGGCGAGCGATGCAGGGGCTTACCGACAATTCTCGGGCCAAGGGCGCGCCGGGCTGATCGTTGATCCAGACCTCTCAGAAGGTGTGGCCGAAACGCTGAGCGCGCTGATGGACGACCCAGCACGTCATGCCAAAATGGCCCGCGCCGCGCGCGCGGATGCCGAGACCTCCTTTAGCGTCGAGGCGGAAGCGGACGCGATCAACGATGTTTATGACGCGCTCTGGTCCGAACCTTGATCGGGGCCTTGGTCAGGGCCTTGATCAGGCGGGCAAACGCCGCTCAACCAGCTCTGCCCACCAGCTACAACCCATTGGAATCACGTCGTCATTGAAGTCATACTCGGCATTATGCACATTCGCCGTATCACCATTTCCGACGAGAATATAAGCGCCCGGACGCTCCTCCAGCATATACGCGAAATCCTCGCCCCCCATGACCAAAGGCGCCTCGGCACATGCGCCTGAGACGGACCGCGCCACATCGGCCACAAACGCCGTCTGCTCGGGGTGGTTCACCATGACGGGGTAGTTGCGATTGTAATCCAGCCCCGCCTCGCCCCCCATCGCAGCCCCGATATGGGCACAAATCGCACCCATCCGCGCCTCGGCCAGATCGCGCATTTCCGCGCTCAGCGTGCGCACCGTGCCTTTGAGCAGAACGCTGCCCGGGATAACGTTATAGGCCTTTGAGCTGCTCTCGATCGAGGTGACGGAGACGACAATCTCCTCCGTCGGATCGGCGCTGCGGCTGGCAATCGTTTGCAGCATGGTGATGAGCTGTGCCGACATCACGATGGGATCGACCGTGGTGTGGGGCTTGGCCGCATGCCCGCCGCGCCCAGTGATGGCGATCTCAAACACATCCGTCGCGGCAAAGAACGGCCCTGGACGGATGGCGAAACTGCCCGCTGGCATACCGGGCCAATTGTGCATGCCGTAGACCTCCTCAATCCCGAAATCGGTCATAAGCCCCGCGTCACACATGACTTTCGCACCGCCGCCACCCTCCTCGGCGGGTTGAAATATCACCACAACAGTGCCGGAGAAATTGCGCGTCTCGGCCAGATATTGCGCGGCCCCCAGAAGCATCGCGGTGTGCCCATCATGCCCGCAGGCATGCATCACACCGGGCGTGGTCGAGGCATACGTCGCCCCTGTCGCCTCCTCAATCGGCAGGGCGTCCATATCCGCGCGCAGGCCGATCACACGGCCCGCACCGCCGTTTTTGCCATGGATCACGCCCACTACACCGGTCTGTGCGAGGCCCGTCACAACCCTGTCGCAGCCAAAGCCACGCAGCTTATCCGCGACCAGAGCGCCCGTGCGGTGCGTGTCAAATAGAAGCTCAGGATGCGTGTGAATATCGCGCCGCCATGCGGTGATAGCGTCGTGGAGTTCGGCAAATCGGTTTTTGACGGGCATGGGGCGGCTCCTTTAATCCGTTGCTACAAGATGGCCGGGCGCGGGCTGCTTGTAAACTGGCGCGGCGGGGCTTTGGCCGCGCGGCAGGGTGGGCGCGCTGCCCGGTGGGGCGGGGGTGGCGTCAAGCGCGCTCGCGGCCAGAAGGCGCTTGGTATAAGCGTGCTGGGGCGCGTTCAACACACGCTCCGCCGGGCCGATTTCCACGATGCGCCCTTCCGTCATCACCGCGATCCGGTGGGCGATCTGGCTGACCACGGCCAGATCGTGGCTGATGAAGAGATAGGCCAGCCCAAGGCGCTTTTGCAGGCGCTGCATAAGGTGCAAAACCTCACCCTGCACATGCGTATCAAGGGCGGACACGGCCTCATCCGCCACGATAAGCGCGGGCTCCAGAGCCAGTGCGCGCGCAATGGCGACGCGCTGGCGCTGCCCACCGGAGGCTTGGTGCGGATAGCGCGCCATGAGATCAGGGGGCAGGTCCACTTGCGCAAAAAGGCTTGCGATCGTGGCATTGTCCGCAAGGTGGCCATAATTTTGCAAAGGCTCGGCCACTTGGGCCGCCAGCGTGCGGCGTGGATCAAGACTTCCCATCGGGTCCTGAAACACCATCTGCATCTGGGCACGTGCCGTGTGAAGAGCGCGAGCACCAAGGCCCAAAATGTCGCGGCCCTCAAGCTCAACGCACCCCCCCGATACCGGGCCAAGCCGCAAAATGGCCCGCGCGACCGAGGATTTCCCGCTCCCCGATTCGCCGACAAGGGCCAGCGTCTCACCGCGCGCGATATCAAAGCTCACGTCATGCGCGGCCCAGAGGCACCTACGCCCGCCCATGCCCCCATGTAAAATCCCCGTCCCAGCAGGATAGCGCACAGCCAGCCCGCGCACCGACAGCGCGCCCGCGCCCAGCGGCGGCGCGCCCAGCCCATATGCGCGCCCCGGCATCGCGTCGACAAGCGCGCGAGTTTTGGCATGAGCGGGCCGTGCCAAAACCGTATCGACCGGCCCCGTCTCCACCACCCGGCCCGCGTCCAGAACCGCCACATTCCCGCCCATCCGTTGCGCCGCCGCCATGTCATGGGTCACAAACAAAAGCGCCAAACCCTTTTCGCGTCGCAGGCGGCCCAAGAGCGCCAGCAGCGCCGCGCGCAGGCTGGCATCCAGCGCGCTGGTCGGCTCATCCGCGATGAGAAGGCGCGGGGCTCCTGCAAGCGCGATGGCGATCATCACTCGCTGCCGCAGTCCGCCCGAAAGCTGATGGGGGTATTGCGCCATTATCACTTTTGGATCAGGCACCTGACACTCGGCCAGAAGACTCTCGGCCCGCGTCTGCGCCGCCCGCCCACGCAGGCCGCCATGCAGGTGCAGCGCCTCGCGGATCTGCGCCCCTATGCGCAGCACCGGGTTCAAAGCCGCACTCGCGTCCTGAAACACCATGCCCACATCACCACCCCGCAGCACGCGCAGGTCAGCCGCACTCATCTCGGCTATATCGCGCCCGTCCCAGAGCGCGCGACCTGCGGTTACCTGCGCCCCGCGCGTCTCGTCCAGCCGCAAAATCGCCCGCGACAGCGCTGATTTCCCCGCCCCCGACGGACCGATCAGCGAAAGCATCTCGCCCGCCCCAATCTCCAATGACACACCACGCAGCACATGCAGCCCTGCACCATAGCGCAGGCTCAGATCGCGCAAGGTTAAAAGAGCCTGATCGGGCACGTCCAGAACCTTAAAAACAAGGGATTATCCATCAGGTTAGGCCGAGCGTGCGGGCGATGTCAAACCCGGTGGATGAATAAAAATTCAATAAAAACAAAACAAACTATCATTTTAATATAGTTTTGCTTAAGTTTAGCCTACGCTAGCATCGCCATGACTGAGGCTCTTGTGTCGTCGCCTGAGCCTCGTTTTCGCGTGATGCGTCTGGACCTGTATTGTTAAAGATGGATTATTTGTAATGCTCCTACGCTCCCTTTGCGTATTTTCCGCCACACTTACCGCGCTGGCGGGTCCTGCGCCTGCATCCGAACAAGGGCGCGACGGCACACTCAAAATCCTCTACTGGCAGGCCCCGACAATCCTGAACCCGTATCTCAGCGGCGGGATCAAGGATATCGAGGCCGCGAGCCTCGTGTTGGAGCCTCTTGCGCGCTATGGCCCGGACGGGATGATGCGGCCTTGGCTCGCAGAGGAAATCCCCACAATCGCCAATGGTGGGGTCAGCCCGGATCAGCGCAGCATCACATGGCGGTTGAAGGCGGGCCTCACATGGTCCGATGGCAGTGCGGTCACAGCGGAAGATATTCGCTTCACCCATGCCTATTGCACCGCCCCAGGCGGCGGGTGTTCACAGGCAGATAAGTTTCGCGGGGTGGTGGATGTGGACGTGCTCGACCCGCGCACCGCACGTGTGACCTTCGACGCCGCCCGGCCCAACCCTTATGGCCCCTTCGTCGGACCACAAGCGCCTATCCTGCAAGCCGCGCAATTCAGCGCCTGTCTGGGCCCAGCAGCCCCCGGCTGCACCGAGGCCAATTTCGCACCGATCGGCACCGGCCCCTTCAAAGTCGTGGATTTCCGCCCCGGCGATGCGGTGCAATTCGTGGCCAATCCGGGATACCGCGAGCCGGGCAAGCCCGCCTTTGCGGATGTCACGTTCAAGGGCGGCGGCACCCCGGCGGCGGCGGCGCGCACCGTTCTGGAGACCGGTGAGTTTGACTATGCGTGGAATCTGCAACTGCGCCCGGAGATGCTCAGTGCCATGGAGGCGCGCGGCACCGGCCGTATCACCGCCGCGTTCAGCACGCTGGTGGAGCGGCTGGCGTTCAACCTCAGCGATCCCGATCCCGCGCTCGGCGAGGCCCGCTCGACCGTTGCCCATCCCCATCCGGTGCTGAGCGACGGGGCCGTGCGTCGCGCGCTCGCGATGGCGCTGGACCGGCCCGTGATGGTCGAGATCGGCTATGGCGCGTCGGGCCGCACCACCTGCAATATCATCCCTGCACCGCCCGCCTTTGCGTCGGATGCCAATGAGGATTGCCTCGCGCAAGATCTCGACGGGGCGCGCGCAGCGCTCGATCAGGCGGGCTGGACCGATAGCGATGGTGACGGTGTGCGCGACAAGGAGGGCCGCGCGCTCAGCCTTGTTTTGCAGACTTCCACCAACGCCGTGCGCCAGGATTTTCAGGTGTTGATCAAGGAATGGTGGCGTCAGATCGGCGTAGAAACGGAGCTGCGTAATATCGAGCCTTCGGTCTTTTTTGGCGCTGATCCCAGTAGCCCGGACACGTTCCAGAAATTCTACGCCGATGTGCAAATGTTTGCAGGCGCCTCCGATGGCACGGACCCAGAAGGATATCTGAGCACGTGGTTCTGCGGACGCGCGCCCTCGCCTGAGAACCAATGGCAGGGGGCCAATATCAGCCGCTGGTGCGATCCGGCGTTTGACGCGCTCGGCGAGGAGTTGTCCGCAACGGGCGGCCTTGAGGCGCGCGCGGCCCTTGCCCGCCGCATGAACGATATGCTGGTGCAAAACCATGTGGTGTTGCCTTTGGTGGACCGGGGTCGCGTCTCGGCCCACACGCTGAGCCTTGGCGGGGTTGAGGCCAACGCATGGGACAGCGAGCTTTGGAATATCGCGGATTGGACCCGCCTGCCCGGCTAGAGTGGTTTGCCAAGGCGCGCGCACATGCCTAGGCTGCGCGTGTCCAGTCAAGGCGTTATGATGCTTCGCTATACTGCCCGCCGCCTCTTCTTTGCGCTGCCCACGCTTCTGGCAATCTCGCTGGTGGTGTTCGCGTTGCTGGAGCTTGCGCCGGGTGATCCGATGGCGCAGCTGCCGCAAACCATCTCGGCCGAGGTGCGCGCGCAGATGCGTGAGGCGCTGGGGCTCGGCGAGGCCGCGCATATCCGCTATATCCGCTGGCTCACCCAGCTTGCCGTGGTGGAGCCGATGGTGGGCATCGACGCGCTCTTCGGCACCGCACTCTCGGAGGGCGCGCCCCGCCTGCTTAGCTGGCAAACCCGCGCGCCGGTGATGACCCTTCTGGGCGAGCGGTTGCCGCAAACCCTCATCGTGGTTGGACTGGCTTATGTGATCGGGGTGCTTGTGGCGATCCCGCTGGGCGTCTGGTCCGCCTATCGGCGCGGTGGCGCGTTTGACCGGGCGGCCACAGGGGCGGCCATGCTGGGCTATGCGGTGCCGCCGTTTTTCTCGGGCGCGGTGCTGATCTGGCTTTTCGCGATCACGCTGGGCTGGCTCCCGTCCGTCTATGACACCACCCTCGTGGTGCGCGACTGGGACAGCCTTCTGGCGCAGATGCGGCAGATGGCCCTGCCCGTCCTCGTGCTCAGCCTACAGACAACGGCCCAGATCAGCCGTTATATGCGCGCCGCCATGCTCGACGCGCTGGGGCAGGATTATATCACTGCCGCGCGCGCACGCGGCGCGCCTGAGGGACGGGTGCTGAGGGCTCATGGCTTGCGTAATTCGCTTATTCCAGTGATCAGCATCGTGGCGGTGGGCGCGCCGCAAATCTTCGCGGGCGCGATCGTGACCGAACAGATTTTCGGTGTGAACGGCATAGGCGCGCTTCTGGTCAGCTCGGTTCAGGCCACGGATATTCCCACCATCATGGCCATCACCATGGTTCTGGCTACGCTCATCGTGGTGTTCAACCTTCTGGCCGATCTCGCTTATGGCTGGCTCGACCCGCGTATCCGCTATGACTAAAGCGTTTCGCGAAAAACCTGCATCACAGCTTTTCGCGAAACGCTTTAGGGGCGCGCGCATCGCTCTGTGGGGGCTGGGCCTTATCGCCTTGGCCGTGCTTCTCGGTCCGCTCCTTTGGCCACTGGAGGCCGGAGCGATAAACCTCTCCGCCCGCAACCAAGGCAGCAGCCTCGCGCACCCTTTAGGCACGGATCAGCTGGGCCGCGATATGTTCGCACGGCTCTTGGCGGGCGGGCGTGTTTCGCTCGCGGTCGGGCTGGCCGCGATGATCTTGAGCGTGGCAATTGGCGCGGCTGTCGGGGTGGCGGCGGGCATGGTGCGCTGGCTCGACGGGCCCTTGATGCGGCTCACTGATCTCTTTCTCGCGCTGCCGCTGCTGCCGCTCCTCTTAATCGCCGTGATGCTCTTTCGCGCACCACTCAGCGCGGCGTTCGGCCCCGAGATCGGGATTTTCATCCTCATCACCGGCGCGATTGGTGCGACCAGCTGGATGGGCACGGCCCGTATCCTGCGCGGCGATGTCATGGCGCTGATGAGCCGGGATTTCATCACCGCCGCCCGCGCCAGCGGCACACGGCGCGGCGCCATGGCCATGCGGCATATCCTGCCCAATGTCGCCTCGGCGCTCACCGTGTCGGCCAGCCTCGGCGTCGCGGCGGCCATCCTCACCGAAAGCGCGCTCAGCTTTCTTGGCCTCGGCTTTCCGCCCGATTTTCCCACATGGGGGCGGATGCTTTTTGATGGCACCGAAAGCCTCGCCAGCCACCCGGGCCGCGCGCTTTGGCCGGGGGCGATGATCACGGCTGTGGTGCTTTGTGTCACTGTGCTGGGCGACAGCCTGCGCGATCTGGCCGATCCGCGCGGCGCGCCCTAGAGCGTGTCGCGTTTAACTGGATTCAATTGGACGCGACATGCTCCAGCCCGTCACTCGAGGTGCTTGCGCACCCGCCGGATCGCCCACCAGACAAGACCGATAATAGGCAAGGTCACCCCCGCCGTCACCAAGCCCTTGCTGACCCCCATCGCGACCGCTGCCGGGTCCAAGAGATAGACCGCGAGCGACACCGCATAATAGCTGATGGCGACAACCGACAGCCCCTCGACCGTGCGTTGCAGGCGCAGCTGCGCATCCGCGCGCCGGTCCATACTCTCCAGCAAGGCCTGA
Organism: Roseovarius carneus; assembly: GCF_020141465.1. Lineage (NCBI taxonomy): Bacteria > Pseudomonadati > Pseudomonadota > Alphaproteobacteria > Rhodobacterales > Roseobacteraceae > Roseovarius > Roseovarius carneus. Next base: position 2,739,847 of record NZ_JAHSPD010000001.1, read on the forward strand.
TTCTGCGCCGAGCGTTCCACATCCACCCGCGTGCGCAAAAGGTCCCCCGCCCGCATCGCCCGGTCCGCCATCGCCCTGAGCCGCGCCTCGGTGCTGGAGACGGTCCGCATCGCAGGCGTATAGCGCCGTGACATGAATTCCTCGAATGTCTGCCGTCCCTCGAACCTTTCCTCACGGAGCACTTCGATCCTCTGGGTCACGATTCCCTCATAGGCATGGGTCGCCGAAAACCGGAAAGACGCGTCCGAGACCATCGCCTCAAGCTCCGCCGAGACCTTCAAAAGCCCCTTGAGCGTATCCTCCGGCGGATGCTCCCCGCTGCTCATCTCCGCAATCAGACGGGTGAGTTCCCCGTCAATCCGCCCCATCCGGCCAGACATCTCCCCCACCCGCGCAAAGCCGAGCATCGACATGGTCTTGTAGGTCTCAATCTCACACAGGCGCTGCACGATCCGCCCCATCCGCCGCGCGCCTATATCTTTGTCCGCACTTACGGCAAAGCGCGAATGACCCGCCGCATCAATGCGAAAATCCCCCGCCACCACCGCCGCATCATCCAGAACCCGCGCCACCGCCACGCTCTCACCCACAAACCAATCCGATATCGCGCGGCTCAGCGTGCTTTCCGCCCCCCGTGTCTCCACCCGGATCAAGGCCGAGGTGATGCGCGCGCCGGGGGCCTGCTCCAGCCATTCGGCGGGAAACACCTCGAAATCACTGGGGTCAAACGCCCGCTCGGGCAGATGCTCGATGAACACGGTATAGGTCACAAACTCGGTATGGCTCTCCCATTTCAGGGAATGCTTGCCGATCTTGCCAAAGTAATGATTGCCCTCTGGCGATGGATGCGCCGCCCCGAACCGGTCCAGCAGATCCAGAAGATGCGCCCGGTCGGCCCCCCGGTCCCGCGCCGCCGCGCGCTCGGGCTGCTTGATGGCCAGAAACACCGCCGTGCAAGGTGCCGACAGCGATGGAAAAGGCCGCGCATGAAGCTCGTTGGCCAAAGCGTAACGCAGCGGGTGATCGGTCAGTGGCAGCATGGTCTAGGCTCCGGCAAGTTTTGTGGCACCATAGGGGGATGATGCGGGAATGGAAACGGATTATATCGCGCTATCAAAGGCTTAACCGGATACAACCGCATACCGCTCTTCTTCGTCAAAATACTCAAAAAACACCACCAAAGACGCGCGCAAAGGCCGATGAGGCGGCTTTGCACAGAAAAAGGGCGCCCCGCAAGGCGCCCTTAATCCGTGTTGTCTCAAAGGATCACTCGATCCGGCTCAAAAGGCTGGAGACCGAATCCTTCGCATCGCCGTAGAACATCCGCGTATTATCTTTGAAGAAGAGCGGGTTTTCGATCCCGGAATAGCCTGTGCCTTGCCCCCGCTTGGAGACAAACACCTGCTTGGCCTTCCAGCATTCCAGAACCGGCATCCCCGCGATGGGGCTGTTGGGATCATCCTGTGCCGCGGGGTTCACGATGTCATTCGACCCGATCACGATCACCACATCCGTGGACGGGAAGTCATCGTTGATCTCGTCCATTTCAAGCACGATATCATAGGGTACTTTCGCCTCCGCCAGAAGCACGTTCATATGCCCTGGCAAACGCCCGGCGACCGGGTGAATGGCGAAACGGACCGTCTTGCCCTTGGCACGCAGCTTGTTGGTCATCTCTGAGACCGCCTGCTGCGCCTGCGCCACGGCCATGCCATACCCGGGGATGATCACGATGCTGTCGGCCTCATTGAGCGCTGTGGCCACGCCATCGGCGTCAATCGCCACCTGTTCGCCTTCCACAGCCATCTGCTCGCCCGTGGCCCCGCCGAAGCCGCCGAGGATCACAGACACGAAGCTACGGTTCATCGCCTTGCACATGATGTAGCTCAGGATCGCACCGGAGGAGCCGACCAGCGCACCCACAACGATCAGAAGATCATTGCCAAGGCTGAAGCCGATCGCCGCCGCCGCCCACCCCGAATAGGAGTTGAGCATCGACACGACCACAGGCATATCCGCGCCGCCGATCCCCATGATCAGGTGATAGCCGATGAAAAGAGCCAGAAGCGTGAGCAGCACCAGCGTCCAGCTGCCGCTGTCGCCCAGATACATCGCCGCCAGCACGACCGACAGACCCGCCGCCCCCGCGTTGAGCATATGCCCACCCGGAAGCTGCTTGGCCGATGTGTCCACCTTGCCCGCAAGCTTGCCGTAAGCAATCACGGAGCCAGTGAATGTCACCGCCCCGATCCAGATGCCCAGCACAAGCTCGACCCGCAGGATGGTGATCTCCACGCCCGATTTCTTCGCAATAAGCTGCCCGAAGGACGAAAGCTCATTATAGACCGCACCGGGCAGGCCAACGGCGGTGAAGGCCGTGCCTTCGACAACCGCGCCCAGCTGCCCGCCATTCTCAACGAAAAGCGCGCTCATCGTATTGATCATCAGATCCGCGTTAAAGCCCACGAACACTGCCGCAAGCCCCACGAGAGAGTGCATGATCGCCACAAGCTCAGGCATCTGCGTCATCTGCACCTTGGTGGCCAACTGGTAACCAACAGCCGCGCCCGCCGCGATAAGCACCAGCGACATGAGCCACAGCCCCTGACCGGGTCCAACAATCGTGGCGAGAATGGCCAGCGCCATGCCCGCGATCCCGTACCAGACGGCCCGTTTGGCACTTTCCTGACCCGAGAGGCCCCCGAGGCTCAGGATGAAGAGAACAGCCGCGACCGCATAGGCCGCAATGGTAAATCCGAAGTCCATTATTCAGGCCCCCCTTACGATTTCTGGAACATGGCGAGCATGCGCCGTGTCACGAGGAAGCCGCCGAAAATATTGATCGAGGCCATGAAGATCGCCACCGCCGACAAAAGCGTGATCAGGAACGAACTTGACCCAATCTGGATCAATGCGCCCAAAATAATGATCGACGAAATTGCATTGGTGACCGCCATCAGAGGCGTGTGCAGCGAATGGGCAACGTTCCAGATCACCTGGAAGCCGATGAAAACCGACAGCACGAAGACGATGAAATGCTTCATGAAGCTGGCCGGAGCAACCATGCCCACCAAAAGCACCAAGACCCCACCAGCGGCCAGAAGGCCCACTTGGGTAAGGGTTTGCTTCTTGAACGCGGCCACCTCGGCGGCCCGTTTTTCTGCCGCCGTCAGCTCTTTGGGCGCTTCTTTCTTGGGCTGCGCCGCGATGGCGGCCACTTTGGGTGGGGGCGGCGGATAGGTGACAGCGCCCGCATGGGCCACGGTCGCGCCCCGGATCACGTCATCCTCCATGTTGTGCACCGGCACGCCGTCCTTCTCAGGCGTGAGGTCCGCCAGCATGTGACGAATGTTGGTCGCATAAAGCGTCGAGGATTGCGCGGCCATCCGGCTGGGGAAGTCGGTGTAGCCAATGATGGTCACGCCATTCTCGGTCACGATCTTCTCGTCCATCACCGTGAGCTTGCAGTTGCCGCCCTTTTCAGCCGCCAGATCGACGATCACGGAGCCGGGCTTCATCGCCTTCACCATATCCTCGGTCCAAAGCTCGGGCGCTTCACGGTTGGGAATGAGGGCCGTGGTGATAACGATATCAATATCGGGGGCCAGCTCACGGAACTTGGCAAGCTGGGCTGCGGCAAATTCAGGGCTGGAGACGGCTGCATAGCCGCCTGTTGCCGCGCCGTCTGCCTGCGCTTCCTCAAAGTCGAGGAAGACAAACTCGGCGCCCATGCTCTCAACCTGCTCGGCCACTTCGGGCCGCACGTCGAACGCATATGTGATCGCACCCAACGATGTGGACGTGCCAATGGCGGCAAGACCCGCGACCCCCGCACCCACCACCAGAACCTTGGCCGGGGGCACCTTGCCCGCCGCCGTGATCTGCCCAGTGAAGAAACGGCCGAAGTTGTTGCCCGCCTCGATCACCGCACGGTAGCCCGCGATATTGGCCATAGAGCTCAGAGCGTCCATCTTTTGCGCGCGGCTGATGCGCGGGACCATCTCCATGGCCACCACTGTGGCGCCCGCTTTGGCCGCCTGCTCCATGTGCTTTTCATTCGCACCGGGGTTGAAGAAGGAGATCAGCGTCTGCCCCTCGCGCAGGCGTTTGACCTCTGCATCGCTTGGGGGGCGGACCTTGGCGACAATGTCGGCGGCCTTCCAGAGGGCGGCGGCGGTCTTGACCACCGACACGCCCGCGTCTTTGTAAGCTGCGTCCGAGAAGCCCGCCTTTGCGCCGGCCCCGGCCTCGATCACGCAATCATAGCCCAGCTTTTGCAGCTGAAGCGCCGAGTCCGGTGTCATTGCGACCCGTGCCTCGCCCGCCAATACCTCAGTCGGTGTTCCGATCTTCACCCGTCAATCCCCCTTGTCATTGCCGTTATCTTGTATCGTCAGTCATTTATCGTCGCATTGCCCGGTTCTGTGGGCGAACGTCCAAAATCTATCCCGTGCTTATTTCAGGTTAGCGCCCAACATGCGAGTCGCCACCCGGCCCGTGATTAAGCCCACCTGCGCGTTTCATTGCAATAGCGCGCGAACTCTGCGCGAAACTTGCGTCTGAGGCTGTTCTCCTCCGGCACAATGAAGCGTCGCTCAAGGGTCCACACGAAAAGCGGCACGAGCACCAGGCTCAGCACCGCGTCCCAGCGCAGGATCAACCCCGCAAGGATCAGCACATCGCCCGCATAGATCGGGTTGCGCGTGCGTTTGAAAATCCCAGATGTGATCAGACGGTCTGCCTCAAGATGCGGCACGATGGTCGTTTTTTGGCGGCGAAACTCCATCGCGGCAAGCGCGATCAGGACAAGCCCACCACCGACCAGTATCCCGCCAATCAAATCTGCAAGACCCACACCAAACCCAAGCCCTAACGATGCATACTGCGCCTGCGCCCACGCCAGAGCGAGGGCGGCCAGAAGCCAAACGGGAGGAATGTCGATCCATTTCAACACAGCAATAAGCCTTTGGTGACATGCGGTCTGATTGCTGTGTAGGCCAAGCGGTTGGGCCGGGAAAGTAGATAGTTTGCCACATGTTACGCGGCGCTCACGGTATACAATGGCGGACCGAAATGCGGCAGGTGTGACGGGCGGCGTGACCTCAGCTCGGGTGCCACCACAGATTTCAACGGATGACCTCACGAACGTACACCCACCCCCAGTGGCCGCAAAATTGCCCAGCGCGCATCCAAATCGCGCCGCAATCTGCTGCAAGAGTTTGAGGGCAGGTCGGGGACAGTTTCCCTTGGCGTTTAGACCGACAGTCACCAGTCCGCCGCCTTAAAAGGCCAAAGTTAAGATTTCACCATGTTTACACCTCAGACTTTTGTAACGGAGGTTTTATAATGGCCCCGCTCGACGCACAAACCGCGCCCCCAAGCGCTTATGGCCATACACCCTATCAGGACGACGCCCTCGCCAGCCTTGTCTGTTTTGCCCAAGGCACGCAGATCCTGACAGCATTGGGCGACCGCCCTGTCGAGGCCTTGCGCGCGGGCGATATGATCGTCACCCGTGATCATGGGTTGCGCACCATTCGCTGGATCGGGCAGAGAGAAACCTGCGGCCTCGGTACGCTCGCCCCGATCCGCATCGCACCCGCCGCAGCCTCTGGGCATAACGCCCTGCATGTCTCACCCAATCATCATCTGTTGCTAAGCGGCCCTCTTGCCCGGCAAATCTGCGGCCATGACGAGGTGCTGGCCCCTGCGCACCGCCTCGTCGGACAGCCGGGGATCAGCCGCGCGCCCTGCGCCTCGGTCACGTATTTTCACGTGATCCTTGATGCACATGAGATCATCTTTGCCGAAGGTCTGGCGACCGAAAGCTTCTATGCCCATCCCGGCACGCTCAAGGCCCTGAGACCGCAGGCCCGCGCGGAGCTGTTTGATGTGTTCCCTGATCTGCGCAGCCATATGGGCGGCCATGGCCACCCGGCCCGCCCGCTGATCCCCGCGCAGCCCTGAGCCGCCAGCCCCACTCAGGCTAGGCGCTCAAACGCTCCGATGCACGCCGCCCGCCATTGGCCCAAGCTCGCGCCGCATCGCCAAAGGCCGCAAAAAGTGGGCGCGACACCGGATCATTCTGTGCGTTCCATTCCGGGTGCCATTGTACCCCCATCGCAAAGCCCGGCGCACCATCAATATAGAGCGCCTCCGGCGTGCCGTCGGGCGCGTGGCCGTCTATAATCACACGTGCGCCAACGTCCTTAATCCCCTGCCCGTGAAGCGTGTTGGTAAGCACCTCGGGCGCGCCCAGCAGACGATGAAACATACCGCCGGGCGTAAAGCGCACGATATGGCGCAGCGCGAATTGCTCCTCCAGCGTGCCATCGGGCGGCATCCGGTGATTATCGCGCCCCGGCAGATCCCGGATCTCCGGGTAGAGCGACCCACCCATCGCAACGTTCATTTCCTGAAATCCCCGGCACACGCCAAAAACGGGCTGGCCCCGCTCCACACAGGCGCGCACAAGTGGCAACGCGATTGCATCGCGCGCCCGGTCGAACGCGCCATGCGCCTCAGTCTCCGCCTCGCCGTATTCCTCCGGGTGGACATTGGGCCGCCCACCAGTCAACAAAAAGCCATCGCAGGTCTGCAAAAGCTCATCCACGCTCACGAAATGTGGGTCCGCCGGGATCATCACCGGCATGCAGCCCGCAGCGCCGCTGACGGCTTCGGAATTCATCTGGCCCACCGCATGGACGGGATAGCGATCCTCGATCACATATTGATTGCCGATCACACCGATCACTGCGTGCGTCATGAAATCTCCTCAATTGGCTGCACGGTCTGCACTATACATCGTTCGACGATAGAAACACCAATGGGGCCGCGCAAGCCTATCGCTCAGGCGTCAAGCTCTGCGTCCCAGTAGAGAAAATCGACCCAGCTGTCGTGCAGGTAATGGGGCGGAAATTTCCGGCCCAAATTGTTCAACTGCTCGGCGGCGGGCGCACGAGGCGGCTTGCGCAAACTCATACCCGACCGCTTGAGGCTCTTGGCGCCTTTGCGCAGATTACACTTGGAGCAGGCCGCGACCACATTCTCCCAGCTGGTGATGCCGCCGCTTGCACGCGGCACCACGTGATCAAATGTCAAATCCCCTCGCGCGCCGCAATACTGACAGCAAAACTCATCGCGCAGAAAGAGGTTGAACCGGGTGAACGCCACTTTGCGTTGCGGTTTCACATAGTCCTTGAGGACAATCACAGACGGGATACGGATTTGCATGCTGGGGCTGTGGACCAGCGTGTCATACTCGGCCACGATATCCACCCGGTCGAGATAGGCCGCCTTTACGGCGTCCTGCCAAGACCAAAGAGATAGGGGATAATAGCTGAGCGGGCGGTAATCTGCGTTGAGCACAAGCGCCGGATGATCCTTCAGCGCGCCCGGTTCGCGCACGAACTCCGTTCTGAAATCTGCGTCCATCACCTTATTGCACACCCCCATGCAGCACCACTTGCTACGGTCAGAGGCGGGCCATCCCGCCCCCGGTTGTGTTGACTATATATCGCGTTCTGAGCCTGACAAGCCCGGAATCAAATCAACATCTTGCGGCATTCTATCGCGTGGAGATGTGACGGGGGTATGACGCGCGGCGCAATGGCGGTGTAAAAGCCCCCACGCCAGCACCGCTCAGAGCTGGTCCATCACCTCGTCTGACGCTTCGAAATTGGCGGTGACGCGCTGCACGTCGTCATCATCTTCCAACGCATCGACAAGCTTCATAAGCTTCTGCATGCCTTCAAGGTCAAGCTCGGTCGTGACCGTGGGCCGCCAGACAAGCTTGGTGTTCTCGCTCTCGCCAAGTGCGGCCTCAAGGGCCGTTGAGACGTCATTGAGATCGGTATCCGCGCACCAGATAACATGGCCATCCTCGGAGCTTTCCGCATCCTCGGCGCCCGCCTCGATCGCGGCCATCATCACCGTATCGGCATCCCCTATATCGGCGGAGTAGCTCACCTCGCCCTTGCGGTCGAACATGAACCCCACGCTGCCCGTCTCGCCAAGGTTGCCGCCATGTTTGGAAAAGGTCGAGCGAACGGTCGATGCGGTCCGGTTGCGATTATCCGTCATCGCCTCCACGATCACCGCCACCCCGCCGGGGCCGTAGCCCTCATAGCGAATCTCTTCGTAATCCTCAGCATCCCCGCCCGTGGCCTTCTTGATCGCGCGGTCGATCACGTCCTTCGGGACCGAATTGGATTTGGCCTCTTTCACGGACATGCGCAGGCGCGGGTTTTTCTCGGGGTCCGGGTCGCCCATCTTGGCGGCCACGGTGATCTCCTTGGCCAGCTTGGAAAAGAGCTTGGAGCGCACAGCGTCCTGACGCCCTTTACGGTGCTGAATATTCGCCCATTTTGAGTGGCCCGCCATGGTCTCTCCCGCGTGTTTTCCTGAATTTGCAGGCTTTCTTATCCCGGCGCGCGCGCCCGCGCAACGCCTCAAAGCGCCGTATTGACCTGTGTCAATTTAATCTGACACTCAATGTGTCACATTAAATTGACATTTATAAAGGCGACTCACAGGGAGATATCATCATGCGCATCGTTCTGGTTCACCCCAACTATCACTCCGGCGGCGCAGAGATCGCCGGGAACTGGCCGCCCGCATGGGTCGCCTATCTGGCGGGGCACCTGAGGGGCGCGGGCTTTGACGAGATCCACTTTATCGACGCGATGACCAACCACATCTCCGATGAGGACTTGCGCGCGAAACTCATTGAGCTTCAACCCGATGTCGTGGGCTGCACCGCAATCACGCCTGCGATCTACGTGGCCGAGACGGTTCTGCAAATCGCGAGCGAAGCGGTGCCCGATGCGGTGACCGTTCTGGGCGGCATCCACGGCACGTTCATGTATAAGCAGGTTCTGTCGGAAGCCCCGTGGATCGACGTCATCGTGCGCGGCGAGGGCGAGGAGATTTTCCTCAACCTGATCAGTTGCATCGCCGAGGGGCGCTGGCCCGCAGATCGCCGCGGCCTCAAGGGCCTCGCCTTTATCGACGGAGATGAGATCCGCGCCACACCCGCCGCCTCCACCGTCAAGGATCTCGATGCGATCAACCCGGACTGGTCGCTGCTGGAATGGGGCAAATATATCTACGTGCCCTTGGGCAAACGGGTGGCGATCCCCAATATGGCGCGGGGCTGTCCCTTCACCTGTTCGTTCTGCTCGCAATGGAAATTCTGGCGCGATTACCGCGTGCGCGACCCCAAGAAGGTTGTCGATGAGATCGAGAAACTCGTCAACGACCACGATGTCGGCTTTTTCATCCTTGCCGATGAAGAACCCACGATCAATCGCAAGAAATTCATCCAGTTCTGTGAGGAGCTGATCGCGCGCGGCCTGCCCGAGAAGGTCCAATGGGGTATCAACACCCGCGTGACCGATATCTACCGCGACCGCGAATTGCTCAGCTTCTTCCGCAAGGCGGGCCTCGTGCATGTAAGCCTCGGGACCGAGGCTGCGGCCCAGCTCAAGCTGGACCAGTTCAACAAGGAAACCACCGTCGCCGAGAACAAGGAGGCGATCCGCCTTCTGCGCGAGGCCGATATCTTTGTGGAGGCGCAATTCATCGTGGGCCTCGACAACGAGACCGCAGAGACGCTGGAGGATACATTCCAAATGGCATGGGACTGGCAGCCGGATCTCGCCAACTGGGCGATGTATACGCCCTGGCCCTTCACGCCGCTCTTCCAGGATCTGAAAGACAAGGTCGAGGTGTTCGACTTCTCCAAATACAATTTCGTCACGCCCATCATGAAGCCAAAGGCGCTGACGCGCGGCGAATTGCTCGATGGTGTGATGAAAAACTATCGCCGTTTCTACATGCGCAAAGCGCTCTTCCACTATCCATGGCGCGGCACGGGCTACCGCCGCCGCTACCTTCTGGGCTGTCTCAAGGCCTTCGCCAAGGCAGGATTTGCGCGCACCTTCTATGATCTGGGCAAGGCCGGGTATTGGGGCCCGCAGACCAAGAACTCGGTCGATTTCAACTTTGACGAAACCCGCACCCTGTCGGAGGCACAAATGGCCGATTGGGAGGCGTCCGCCGACAAGGCCGCAAAAGCCGCCGAGCGTCGCGAGGCCCTGCGCGCCCAAGGCAAGGAGCGGGCGATAGAGCGGAATGCCACGTTCAAGATGCCGAATGGCGCCGAGATCATGGCCTGTGGCGGTGGCAAGGAGCAGATGGATGCCTGACGGCGCCGCCCTGCCCCAATCTGCGCGCATCGGGCCCAACGCGCTTTTGCAGTTGGTCCCGGTGCTCGATGAGGCCATTGGCGAAGCCGGACGCATCCGGCTCTTTGAGGCCGCAGGCGTGCCGGACCTGCCCTCAGGCGCAGAGATGATCGACGAAGTCGATGTGATCGCAGTGCACCAGATGCTGCGCCAGACGCGGCCCGATGATTTCCCCACCCTCGCCGCCGCCGCCGGGCGTGGCACGGGGGCCTATATCCTGAACAATCGCATCCCCGAGGCCGCGCAATTCGTGCTGCGCGCGCTGCCGCCCAAGCTATCGTCGCACATATTGGTGCGTGCAATCAGCAAAAACGCATGGACCTTCATGGGCTCGGGCGAGTTCCGCGTGATCCGCGCCTCACCGCCTATTCTTGAGGTTTTCGACAACCCGATGGTGCGCGGCGCACAGTCCGATACGCCGCTCTGTCATTGGCATGCGGCGGTCTTTGCCCGTCTCTTCGGGCGCCTCTGTGGCATGGGCAGAGTGCGAGAGACGCAATGTTGTGCCATGGGCGCACCCGCCTGCCGGTTCGAGATCACCGAGATTTGAGGCAATCGATGACGCGACCCAAAGCCTTTCTAGGAAAACCTTAGACACTGCTTTTCTCGAAACGCACGGAACACGTAAGGTCAGCGCGCGTTTGAAATTATCATCATGCCTCAAGTATAATTTGAGACGATTTCCCCCCCGCCGGAGGCATCCGCGCTCAGCTGCGTGCAATTCGGTAGCGCGCGGGCACATCCACCGGAAAATTCACCGAGCGCGCGATGAAACACGTCTCATGCACCCGCGCATGCAGCGCGTCCAGAAGCGCCAGATCGGTCCCATCCGGCACAGCAATCCTTGGGCGCAACGTGGCGCGCAAAAACCGGCTTGCGCCCTGCGCATCGGTCTCGCCCACCGCCAAGGGCGTGTCATCATAGGCGTGCACGGCGACGCCCGCGTTACTGGCCAGATGCAAGAACCATAGCATATGACAGGCTGACAGCGCCGCAATGAGCATATCTTCGGGGTTATGCAGCCCCGGATCACCGCCCAAAAGCGGATCGTTGGAGCAATGGATGGGCGGCTTGCCCGGCGTCTCAACGCTCCACGTGCGGTCGTAACCCTTGTATGCAGCCGTGCCTTGCCCGCGATTGCCCGTCCAGCGGACATGCGCGGTATAGTCATGCTCAGCCAAAATGGATCACCTCGGCTTCGGTCACCATCATGTCGAGCGGCTGATCCGTGGCCTCCAGCGGTAGGTCCGCCGCCTCCTGCGCTCCAAAGGCAAAGCCGATTGCCAAAGTGGCACGGCGCGCGCGCAACCGCTCCAACGTGCGGTCATAAAATCCGCCGCCATAGCCCAGACGCCCGCCCGCGCGGCTCCATGCAACTAGGGGCACGATCAGTATCTCCGGCTCAAAAAAATCATCGTGTTCCGGCACCGTTGCTCCGAATGGCCCCGCGCGTAGCGGACATCCCGGCGTCCAGCGCGAGAAATCGAGAGGGTGCCCCGCCGCCTTGATCACCGGAACCCCGACAGGCCCATGCGCCGCCGCCTCTGCCATCGCAGGCAGCGGATCAATCTCCGTGCGGATCGGCATATAGCCTGCAAGCGGCACACCGCGATACCCGGCAAGCACCTCGGACAGCAAAGCCGCGCACCCCGGCCCCAACGTGTCAAACGCCACCTTGCGCCGGCCAAAAGCAGCCTTGCGCGCCGCATCCTTGCGCATCACCAAATCGCTCATATCAAAACCAAAGCCGCCAAGCCGAGAAAGGCCGAGAACCCCACCACATCCGTCACCGTGGTCACGAACGCGCCCGATGCCAGCGCCGGATCAATCCCCATTCGGTCGAGGACCACCGGGATCATGATACCCGCCAGCCCAGCCACCACCAGGTTGATCACCATCGCCGCCGCAATCACATATCCCAGCGCCGGGCCACCAAACCAGATCACCCCGATCACGCCCATGACCACCGCGAAAATCAACCCGTTTATCAGACCCACCAACACTTCGCGCCGGATGACCCGCCACACATTCGAGCCGGTAAGGTCACGGGTCGCAATCGCGCGCACAGCCACGGTCAGGCTTTGCGTGCCCGCATTACCGCCCATGGACGCCACGATGGGCATCAGCACAGCCAATGCCACGAGTTGCGAGATCGTCGCCTCAAACTGCGCAATGACCAGCGAGGCGAGGATTGCAGTCGCGAGGTTCACCGCCAGCCACGGAAAGCGCTGTTTCGTGGTCTCGACGATATTGTCGTTGAGGCCCCCATCGCCCACACCGGCGAGGCGCAACATGTCCTCCTCATGTTCGTGATCGAGAACAGCCATCGCATCATCGATGGTGATCACTCCCACAAGCCGCTCGCCCTCATCCACCACAGGCGCGGAAATCAGGTGGTATTGGTTAAACGCATAGGCCACATCGCCTTCGTCCTGCGTGGCGGGAATGACGTGAAATGTTTCCTCCACAATGCTTTTCAGCATCACTTCGCGGCGCGACGCCATCAGCTTGCCCAGCGTGACGTTGCCAACGGGCGCGAGCCGCGGATCGACGAGGATCACATGATAGAACTGATCCGGCAGATCGTCTTGATCGCGCAGATAATCAATCGCCTCGCCCACATTCCAATGCTCAGGCGCCATCACCACTTCGCGCTGCATCAGGCGGCCTGCGGAATACTCAGGGTAGCTTAGCGATTGACGCACGGCCGTGCGGTCGCTGTCTTTAAGAACCTCAAGTATCGCGTCTTGCTGCGGCTGCTCCAGATCCTCGACCAGATCGACCACATCGTCGCTGTCAAGCTCGCGCACCGCCTCGGCCAGAACCTCGGGGCTGAGAAGGCCGATCACTTCTTCACGGATCGACTCGTCAAGCTCCGACAGGATTTCGCCATCAAATTCGGGGCCATAAAGCTCAATGAGCCGGCGGCGATCAAACGCGTTGCTCTGCTCTAGCAAATCCGCAATATCGGCGGCGTGGAGCGGCTCCAGCTCAGCGATCAACTGATCGCGATCGCCCACATCCACGGCAAAGATGATCCGCGCCACAGCTTGGCGATCTAGGACATAAGCGTCCTCATCGCGGTCTTGCTCGGCCAAAAGCCCTTCATCTGCCATGCAAATCGCCCCTCGCCCACCTGACTGTCTCTCGTTAGTAAAAAAGCGCGCGCATCCGCATATTCAATGCCCACACCGCGCTGTCTTTATCGTGTCCGCATAAGTCTCCGCCCGCTCAGCAGCCCGGCCGCCCCAGCACCATCACCCAAAGCTCACCTTCGCCGCGCACCAGAGCGAATTCAGACGCGTTGGGGCTAAGGATATTGCGCCGGTGGCCTTCGGATTTCATCCATCCACTCATCACCTGATCGAGGCTGCCTTGGCCCTTCGCAATATTCTCCGCGATGAAGCAAAACCCATAGCGCGCCTTGCGGGCCCGGTCCCCGATGGAGGAGCCATTGGAGCCCGTATGGCTGAAAAACCCGTTTTGGGCCATGTCGCGCGCATGGGCTGCCGCCGCCTTGGTGAGCGCGTCACTCGGGGCGAGTTGTGCGAGGCCTGCCTCGGCCCGGATTTGCGCCATGGGCGCCGAGGCGGCACCGCTCACATCCACAACTTGTTGCGCGCTCGCAGAAATGGGCGCAAAGGTGGCGGCAAAAAACGCCGCGCAGAGGGTAAGGGTCAAACGCATGAAAATGGTTCCTGTAATTACGCGCGCACCCTAGCGCGCCTGCCGCGCCACGGCCACCCCGGCTAGGCGGTGCGCGACAGTATCTTCAGGGCGGCGGCGTGTTGCTGCGCCCCTGCCGCCGCGATCACGCGCCCGCCTGCATGGGCCGGGCCGCCCTGCCAATCCGTGACGATCCCGCCCGCCGCCTCGATCACGGCGCTCGGGGCCGCGATGTCATAGGCGCTGAGACCCGCCTCGATCACGAGGTCAATATGCCCTGCCGCCAAAAGCGCATAGGCATAGCAATCACAACCATAGCGCGTGAGCTGCGCCTGCCCGGCCACCGCATTGAAGGCCGCGCCCTCATCCGGTGTGCCCACGGCGGGAAAGGTGGTCATCAAGATGGCTTCGCTGAGCGGGCGGTTGCCACGGGCTTTGAGAGGGCGCTCGCCCTCCGGCCCCGTCATCTGAGCGCGGCCCAAGCCGCCCTCGAACCGCTCACCAATATAGGGTTGATCAATCAGGCCATAGATCGGGCCGCGCGCATCGCTGAGCGCAATCAGAACACCCCATGTGGGTGCCCCTGCCAGAAAGCCGCGCGTGCCATCGATGGGGTCGAGTACCCATGTCAGGCCGCTCGTGCCCTCCAAGGTGCCATATTCCTCGCCAAAGATCGCATCATCGGAGCGGCGCAGCTTGAGGATATCGCGCATGGCGACCTCAGCAGCGCGATCCGCCACGGTCACCGGATCAAAACCGGTCTCGGCGCTCACGCCAATTTTGTTCTCTGCGGTCAGGGAGGTGCTGCGAAAATGCGGCAATATCGCCGCGCGTGCCGCATCGGCAAGCGCGTGCGCCGTTTGGATAATGTCTGCTTGGTCCATTCCGGCCTCCCCGCGCGGCGTTTCGTCTCGCGCAGGGTTATCCAGTCATGGCGCGGGGCTCAAGCCACGTCGCTGAGCACGCGGGCCAGATCGAAGAGGCGACGCCGCTGATTCTCGGGAATTGCGTAATAGGACCGCACCAGATCCAGCGCTTCCTTATCACCCAGAAGATCGGAGGGGCCGGCCGCTTTCGTCGCGTCGGTTTCGATTCCTTCGAAGAAAAAGCTCACATCAACATCCATGGAGGATGCTATATCCCAGAGCCTCGACGCGCTGACACGGTTTGCTCCGGTCTCATATTTCTGGATCTGTTGGAACTTAATCCCAACGCTCTCCGCCAGTTGTTGCTGGGTCATTCCCACCAACCACCGACGATGTCGAATGCGTTTTCCGACATGCACATCTACGGGATGAGGCATAATAATCCTTCCTAACTCAACTGTAGCGCTGTGATGGCGTTATCTCTATGTCGCGACGGGTGATCCATCGCACCGAGCAGCCAAATCAACGGTCAGATGTAAAAATACCAAAATGATCAAATTATACAACATCTATCGCAAGGTTAAAGTTAACAAAAGCAATCACAATACCGCTATGCGGGCGTTGGAAGTATCCGCCGGAGCCCGTCAGCGGCTTGGCATCAGGCGATGATGCGCCTTATAATTGCGGCACATTCCGCCCCGCAAATTCCTTTTGTTCCGAGGCCTTGCCATGCGCGCCTACCACCTGACCTCCCTTGATACGCCACCGGAGTTAACCACCCTTGACGCGCCTGATCCCGCAGCCGGAGAGGTATGTCTAAAAATCGACGCTTGCGGCCTGAACTTCGCTGATTTGCTGATGATCAAGGGACAGTACCAAGACATGCCGCCGCTGCCCTTCACATTGGGGATGGAGGTGGCCGGCACGATCTGCGCCCATGCGGCGGATGTGACCGGGCTGGGCATCGGCACACGCGTGGCGGTTTTCGGCGGTGCGGGGGGGCTGGCCGAGTACGGAGTGTTCGATGCGGCCCGCGTAATTCGCATCCCCGACACGATGACCTTCGCAGAGGCCGCAACGTTTCAGATCGCCTACGGCACAAGTCATCTGGCGCTGGATCACAAGGCGCAGCTGAAGCCCGGCGAGACGCTTTTGGTGCTGGGTGCTGCGGGCGGTGTGGGCCTTACGGCGGTGGAGATTGGCAAAGCGATGGGTGCACGGGTGATTGCCTGCGCGCGCGGAGCAGACAAGCTTGAGATCGCGCGCCGCGCCGGGGCCGATCACCTCATAGATGCCAGCCGCGAGGATATCCGCGCGGCCTGTCTGGCGCTTGGCGGGCTGGATGTCGTCTATGATCCGGTCGGCGGGGATCAGTTCACCGCCGCGATGCGCGCCTGCAATCCAGAGGCGTGCATCCTTAGCATCGGATTTGCCAGTGGGGACGTGCCGCAGATCAAGGCCAATCACCTTTTGGTTAAGAATATCTCGGTGATGGGCTTTTACTGGGGCGGGTATCTGAAATTCCGCCCCGATCTGCTGACGCGGAGCCTTGCCACCCTGCTGGAGTGGTACGGCGCCGGGCGCATCCGCCCCCATGTCAGCCACACATATCCTTTGGAGCAGGTCGGCACGGCACTGGAGCTGCTGCGCAGCCGCAAATCCACCGGGAAAATTGTCGTTACGATGACCTGACTGCGGTTGCT
Source organism: Roseovarius carneus (assembly GCF_020141465.1). Lineage (NCBI taxonomy): Bacteria > Pseudomonadati > Pseudomonadota > Alphaproteobacteria > Rhodobacterales > Roseobacteraceae > Roseovarius > Roseovarius carneus. The sequence continues at coordinate 2,756,329 of NZ_JAHSPD010000001.1, forward strand.
GCCGCCTGTGATGCAAAGCCTTGCCGGAGCGTTGCCGCCAGCGCCGAGACCAGCGGGTTCATCGTGGCCGCAGCACCGTACATATTGATCCGCTGTGTGCCGAGATCCGGCAACCCGCCGAGCGGCACCATCTCCAGATGGTCCGCACTGCCCTCCAGAATCGTGGTGACGGCCAAATCCGCGCTGACCGTGGCCTGAATTGCGCCGTCGGATTCCGAATCAATCACGCTCTCCCAAGGGATGCCTGCCGCGTCCAGCTGCCGGATCGCCCGGCCCCGGAAAATGCAATTGCGGCAATTGGCCAGCCGCAGGGGCTCCTGCTTCCACGCGCTGCCCCCCGGCGCGCCATACCAGCGCAGCGGCAGCTCCGTCAGTGTCTCGCCTCCGGGGCCCAAAAGCTGTTCTGTGGTCAGGATCAGGTCGACCTCGCCACGCCCAAAACTGTCCAACAGGGAGGTGGTGAAGGACGCAATCAGGTTCACCTTGACCCGTGGATAGGCCGCGTGGAACTGCTTGAGCACCTTGGGAATGGCCGGATAGATGATGTCATGCGGCAGGCCGAAGGAAATCTCGCCCTCCCAGACCTGATCCGTCAGCCGCCCCACCGCATCATCATTGAGCGCCACGATACGCCGCGCAAAGCCCAGCAATTGCTCGCCCGCAGGGGTCAGCGCAATTCGTCGGCTGGAGCGGTCCATGAGGTTGATGCCCAGAAGGTCTTCGAGGCGTTTGAGCTGCATTGAGACCGCAGATTGCGTGAGATTGAGCGCGGAGGCGGCGCGCGTCACCCCCTCCTGATCCGCCACCGCGATGAAGGAGCGGAGCGTCGTCATGTCGAGATTTCTCATATATCACGTTCCTTGATGGTGATGCGATTAAACATTCATTTTAAATATTGATCATATCGCGCCATATACATCAACAGAAGAAATGCAAAACCACTGATCAATCACCATTCGGAAAGGATCACTCCAATGTTCGCTCTCACCTCCACCCGCTCCCTGTCCTTGCACACACGCCCTAGTATTTCGCTCATGACACGCCTTGATGTGATGCGCAGCCGTCGCGCCTTGGCCGCTCTGGATGATGCCGCATTGATGGATCTCGGCCTCACCCGCGCGCAGGCCGACCGCGAGGCACGCCGTCCGATCTGGGACATGACTGCCTAAGGGGCATATAATTCGTTAAAATGCGCTGAATGCCGCCCTAAAAAACCTTGAAATACGCAGCAAGCCTCCCGATATTATGCCCAAAGCCCCGTGGTGGGGCTCTCTACAACCTAACTCGGAGGCATTGATGGCACAATTTGACACAGTCCGGACGGCAGCGGCCGGCACCCGCACCGCCCAGATTGACGAGGGCCTGCGCGCCCACATGGGCAAAGTCTACGGCACGATGTCCGTCGGCATGCTGCTGACATTCGCGGCCGCATGGGCCGTTGGCAACAACGCGGCGATGATGGAAACCCTGTTCACCGGGATGACACGCTGGATCGTGATGTTCGCCCCGCTGATCATGGTGTTTGCGTTCGGCGCGGTCATCAACAAACTCAGCTATGCTGCGGCGCAACTGTTCTTCTACGCATTCGCGACCGTCATGGGCGTCTCGATCAGCTATATCTTCGTGATCTTCACAGATATGTCGATCGCGCAAATCTTTCTGATCACGGCAATCTCCTTCGCGGGCCTCTCCCTCTATGGCTACACCACGAAGAAAGACATCTCCGGCTGGGGCACGTTCCTCATCATGGGCGTGATCGGCCTTATCGTGGCGTCGATTGTGAACATTTTCCTGGGCTCGCCCGCGATCATGTTCGCCATCTCGGTCCTGGGTGTTCTGATCTTCGCAGGCCTTACAGCCTATGACACGCAGCGCATCAAGAACGACTATGTGGCACACGCGGCGCATGGCGACGCAGAGTGGCTTGGTAAATCCGCTATCATGGGCGCACTCAGCCTCTACCTGAACTTCATCAACATGTTCATGTTCCTGCTGCAACTCTTTGGTAACCGTGAGTAATCTCCGCGCCAAAGCGGGTTGAAAACTGAAAGGGCTGGTCCACATGGACCGGCCCTTTTTTGTTTGAGCGCCCACCCATCTTACGCAAAACTCCGCCCATGCCGGACAGAGCTTGCCTCACCGCTGGGTCAGACCCTATGATCCTTTTATGCTTGTGATAAGCCGCCCCCAGACCTCACCCCAAAGGACGCATCAATGAAACCGCATCACATCGCCCTTTCAGCCGCCGCCCTGACCCCCTTCGCCCTGCCCGCCGTAGCCGAGTCTGACCCATGGCAGTTGCTAAACCAGATCACGGTTGACGAGATCGTCACCGAGACGAGTTACGCGGTGCAAAAGACCTATCCCAGCGCGCTGAGCGAGGGGGCGATTGAGGTGGAGATCACGGGCTATGCCGTGCCCCGCCTGCCCGGTGATATGGTGCAGGACCTGATCTTGATGTCGGATATGGGCAACTGCCCGCTCTGTGGCAGCTTTGATCACGGCACGAACCTTCAGGTGCTGCTGAGCGAGGCCATGCCCGCCTTTGACGAGGGCACGCGCGTGTCCTTCGTGGGCACGCTCACACCCGTGACCGACCCAGAGACATGGCAGACCGTGATCCTCAAGGATGCACGGGTGATCACGCGCTGAGCGTCAAGATTAGACCCAAACCAGCACAAAAGCAAAAAGGCCGCGTCCCCGAAGGGCGCGGCCTTTTTGAATAGAACCAGAGGGCAATGTTACTTGATCTTGCCTTCTTTGTATTCCACGTGCTTGCGCACAACCGGGTCATATTTCCGGATCGTCATTTTCTCTGTCATCGTGCGGGCGTTTTTCTTGGTGACATAGAAATGGCCCGTGCCCGCGGTCGAGTTCAGGCGGATCTTGATTGTGGTCGGCTTCGCCATGGGAGTTCTCCTGCGCCAGACAGCCGCGCTGCCCGTGAATTCTGTATGAGCCTGCGTTTTACCCAAGGGTGCGCCCGAGTCAACCGCCATTCGCACATATCAAAGCCTTGGGCGATACCAAGCGATGTTTTCGCCAGACACATGACCGGGAAGGCGGGGCCTATTGAGGGCAAGGCCATAATTGCGCGGAGGGCCTATAAGCCGGATTCTGTCCACCTTGGGCCGTAACCCAAAGCTGGATGGCCATTCATCTTGGAGCGATGTTGCCACCGCCCCTCTAGCTGCCAACCCGGACCGCCGGGCCAAGACAGGCCCACATGCAGTCCCTATTTGGCATTGCTCCCGGTGGGGCTTGCCATGCCGGCGCTGTTACCAGCCCCGCGGTGGGCTCTTACCCCACCGTTTCACCCTTGCCCAGAAGACCCGCCGAAACGGGCATTCGGGCGGTTTGTTTTCTGTGGCGCTTTCCCTCGGGTTTCCCCGGCCGGGCGTTACCCGGCACCGTTGTCTTGTGGAGTCCGGACTTTCCTCCCACGAACGCAGCCCCGAGAGGCCTTGCCGCAAGCGGCCATCCGGCCCTCCGCGCAAGCGTGGCTTACGCGGGGGGCGCAGGCCGGTCAACGGGAAAGCGCGCGGCAATATCCGCCAGCACGGCCATATCAGCAGGCACAAGCGGCCCCTGCCCCCAAGGCCTGAAGCGCAGGCGCACCGCGCGTAGAAGATCTTCATCGGTGAACGCCGTCCCGTAGCCCACCCGCGCGCAGAGCGTGCGGAAGGCCTCTGTGGGCGCAGGGTCAACAGCGTTCGGCCACACGGCCAGACCCCGCAGCGCCAGACGGCGCCAATCAAAGCGCGGGCCGGGATCATTCTTGCGATCGGGCGCCATGTCTGAATGGCCAATCACACGCTCGGGCGGGATCGACCACCGCGCCATGATGCCACGTACCAGCTCTTCCAACACGTGCATCTGCGGCTCAGGGAACGGATGGGTGCCGCGATTGGCAAGCTCGATCCCGATGGAGCGGGAGTTGATTTCATCCACCGCCCCCCAGCAGCCCAGCCCTGCGTGCCATGCGCGCTCCGCCTCGGGGACGAGCTGCCAGAGACGGCCATCCTCAGCGATGAGGTAATGACACGAGACCGCAGCATCGGGATCACACAGCCGCGCCAAAGCGGCCTCAGCCGTTTGCATATTGGTATAATGGATCACCAGGATATCGGGCAGCACACCGCCCCGGCGCGCGCCAAAATTTGGCGAGGGCTGGCAGATCACAGCGCGCTGTGCAGGATCAGCCATTCACCGCATTGCGAAACGGCATGGGCGACCATGCGCAGGCGAACCCGTCACCATCGGGATCAAGGCCCATACGGTCACGCTCTGGCCCGCCATTTTCGAGAAAATCAATCTGCGCCTTGTCGGAGGAGCTGTATTGCGCGCAATTGCGGGCAAAGCGGGCTTCACGGTTCACGCCCGTGCGGCGATGCACCTGCGTGCCGAGCGGGTGTTTGGTTCTCAGCGCATAGTCCACAATATTGGGCCCCTGCCCCTCGCGGCTGGGAAGCGCCTCAACGGCGGCCACTTCAAATTGCGCGCGGTTGGCCGCGATGCGTTGTGCATCGCCCTCGATGGAGCGTTGGTTGCCCACGGCGTCGAAATCATTCTCGTTCGAGATCCCAACGCTGTTCACAACGGCGGGCGGAGGGTTGTCGGGGCTTGCATTCAAGACCGGCTGCCCGGAATTGGCCGCGATCTCTTCGGCGCTTCCGCCCAGAGCGGCGCGCGTGGCCTCGGCAACCGCGTCGCTTTCGCTTTGCGGGCCAGTGGCACTCAGCGGTTCTGAGGAAATGGTGCTGGGGGGCGGCAGGGATTGTCCGGTCAAGGCCGCTTCCCGGTTGGCCTGATACTCATCATAGTCACCAAAGCCCACGCCTGCGCCCGTGTTGGGGCCGCTTTCGGGGATCGCTGGCGCACAGGCCGTCAATGCCGCAAGGGCCAGAGCGCCCGCACTCACCTTGAAAAATCGCATATTCATCCTGTCGATGCTCATAAAAACGGGGTTTACCACCATTTACCGGGCTTGGCTACAAATCCGGCTGCGGTCTCAAGCGCATAGGCGCAATTCAGCAAATCGCCCTCTTCCCATGGCCGCCCGATGAGTTGCAGGCCCAAGGGAAGGCCCTGCGCATCAAGCCCCGCAGGCACCGAAATGCCCGGCAATCCGGCAAGATTCACGGTCACAGTGAATACATCATTGAGATACATCTGCACCGGGTCCGCGCCTGCCATCTCCCCCAGCCCGAAGGCGGCAGAGGGCGTGGCAGGGGTCAGGATCGCATCGACGCCTTGGGCAAAAACCTCGTCGAAATCGCGCTTGATCAGGGCGCGCACTTTGCGGGCGCGGTTGTAATAGGCGTCATAGAACCCCGCCGAGAGCACATAGGTGCCCACCATCACGCGGCGCTGCACCTCGGGGCCAAACCCTTCGGCGCGGGTCTTTTCGTACATCTCGGTAATACCATCGCCGGGCGCGATCTTGGCCCGGTGACCATAGCGCACGCCATCGTAGCGCGCGAGGTTGCTGGACGCCTCGGCGGGCGCGATGACATAATAGGTGGGCAGCGCGTATTTCGTATGAGGCAGCGAGATATCGACGATCTTCGCGCCTGCATCCTTCATCATCGCGGTGCCATCGGACCAGAGCGCCTCAATCTCGGCGGGCATGCCCTCCATGCGGTATTCGCGCGGGATGCCGATAGTCTTGCCCTTGATGTCGCCGGTCAGCATCGCCTCGAAATTGGGCACGGGCAGATCGGCGCTGGTGCTGTCCTTGGGGTCGTGACCGCACATCGCCTCCAGCATGATCGCCGCATCGCGCACATCTTTGGTCATTGGCCCCGCTTGGTCCAGAGAGGACGCAAAGGCCACAATCCCCCAGCGCGAGCAGCGCCCGTAGGTGGGCTTGATCCCCGTGATGCCGGTGAAGGCCGCAGGCTGGCGGATCGAGCCGCCGGTATCGGTGCCTGTGGCCCCAAGGCAGAGATCCGCGGCCACGGCGCTGGCAGAGCCACCCGAGGAGCCGCCGGGCGTGAGCGCGCGGTCGTCCACCTTCCACGGGTTTACTGCGTTGCCGTAAACGGAGGTCTCGTTGGACGAACCCATGGCAAACTCGTCCATGTTAAGCTTGCCCAGCATGACCGAGCCCGCATCGAGCAGGTTCTGGCTCACGGTGGATTCGTATTCCGGTTTGAACCCTTCGAGGATACGGCTGCCCGCTTGGCTCGCCACGCCCTTGGTGCAGAACAAGTCCTTGATCCCCAGAGGGATGCCGCACATCGCGGGTGCGTCGCAACCTTTGAGCCGCGCGTCTGCGGCGGCGGCCTGCGCTATGGCCAAGTCCGGCGTGTGATGCACGAAAGCGCCCAGCGCACCTGCGCCATCAATGGCCTTGAGGCAGGCCTCGGTCAGGTCCTTGGAGGTCACATCCCCACGGCGCAGCGCATCGCGGGCCTCGGCAATTGTCAGAGCGTTGAGATCAGTCATTATTCCACCACCTTCGGCACGGCAAAGAACCCTTCGCGCGCATCGGGCGCATTGGACAGAACGCGGGCTTGCTGGTCGCCATCGGTGACCACATCCTCGCGGCGTTTGAGGCGCTGGGGTGTTACGCTCACCATAGGCTCGATCCCGTCCACATCTACCTCCGAGAGCTGTTCAATGAAGCCGAGGATGGTGTTAAACTCCTCAGCCAGCGCGGGCAGCGCATCGGGGCTGACCTCGATACGGGCAAGTTTGGCCACGCGGGCGGCGGTTTCAATATCAATGGACATGGGACGGGCCTCCGAAGGGATGCGTGTGTGCGCTTGCGTTTAGCGCCCGCTTGGGGTCCGTGCAAGCATATGGGCGCGGTAAACCTCAATCATCCAAGCCAGCATGAGCCCATTGAGCAAATGCCACGCAAAATGTGTGCCCATGGGGATTGCATCGCACAGAGGTGCGTCCGCCGCCCGCGCCGCCAGAGAGACGCAAAGGATAGCCGCCCCAATTGCGAGGCCTCGGGCGGTGGCCGGGGCCCTGCGGCGCAGCAAGACGGCATAAGTGAAGATCAGGACCGGCAGCGGCGCATAGGCGGAACTGCCGCCCATTATCGGCGCGAAAAGAGGGGCGACCACCGCGGCAAAGAGCAAAAACGCGACCGCCCCAAGGGCCGAGAGCCACCAGCTCAGCCCCCAGAAATCGCGGTTGGCCGCGTAGATATAGACAAGGGTGAAGCCAAGGATCGGCGCCACGTCGAGCAGCGCCGCCCAGACCTGCGCATGGGTGTGGAACGCAAAACTGCCCACGCCTATTGCGGCCAGAAGGGCTGTCAGAGCCCAAGCCAGCCCCAGCCCCGACCCGCGCAAGCGCCGCGTCATCACGAGGGCGGCCAGCAAAAACGCGATGTTAGTCACCGCATTGATCGGCTCGGCCCAGAACTCAGGCGAGATCCGCTCACAATACCCGTCGATCTGCGCCGTCCAGTCCACCTGCCCTATGCTCCCATACCTGCTCTGCCCGCCAATCTCACCCTCGGCGCGCCGCAAAAAATGCCCTCAACAACGCCTCGGCTTCCGCCGCACCGATCCCGTCATATATATCGGGCACATGATGCGCCTGCGGATGCGAAAACACCCGCGCCCCTTGGGCCACACCGCCCGATTTAGGATCGGACGCCCCGTAGTAAAGCCGCGCGATCCGCGCCGCCGCAATCGCCGCTGCACACATCGCACACGGCTCAAGCGTGACGTAAAGCGCATAGCCCGGCAAACGCTCGGACCCCAGCGCGGCGCAGGCCGCACGGATCACAAGCATCTCGGCATGAGCGCTGGGATCGGACATCTCGCGCGTGCGGTTGCCGTCAGCCGCCACCACCTTGCCCTCTGGCGAGACAAGCACGGCGCCCACGGGCACCTCGCCGCGTTCGGCGGCGGCGCGCGCCTCCGATAGAGCGCGGTCCATATGGCTCGTAAAACGCATAGCTCTTGATGGCCGTTCAGCGGCGCTTTCGCAAGCGCGAGATATGGTCTAAGCGGGGGCATGAGCACAGATACCCCCAGAGAGACCAAACCCGGCGACCGGATCGCCAAAGTCATTGCCCGCGCAGGCCGCGCCTCGCGCCGCGAGGCTGAGCGGCTGATCGACGCGGGCCGCGTCAGCGTCAATGGCAAGGTCATTGACAGCCCCGCCCTCAACGTCACCCCCTCCGACCGGATCGCCGTCGATGGCAAACAGCTGAGCGAGCCCGAGCCCTCGCGCCTCTGGCTCTATCACAAGCCCACCGGCCTCGTGACCAGCGCGCGCGACGAACAGGGCCGCGCCACGATCTTCGACAATCTGCCCGACGATCTGCCGCGTGTGATCAGCGTTGGACGGCTTGATATCAATTCCGAGGGGCTCTTGCTTTTGACCAATGACGGCGCGCTCAAACGCAAGCTGGAGCTGCCCTCAACCGGCTGGCTGCGCAAATACCGCGTCCGCGTCAAAGGCCGGCCCACCGAGGACACGTTCACCCCTCTGCGCAAAGGGATCACGCTGGAGGGTGAGCGGTTTCAACCGATGACAATCTCGCTCGACCGCCAAACCGGGGCCAACGCATGGGTCACCGTGTCTCTGCGCGAGGGCAAGAACCGCGAAGTGCGCCGCGCGATGGAGGCTGTGGGCCTCAGCGTGAACCGCCTGATCCGCGTCTCCTACGGGCCCTTCCAGCTGGGACAGCTCAAGCCCGGTGCGGTCGAGGAAATCCGCGCCCGCGTGCTGCGCGACCAATTGGGTGAGGATCAACCGGCCCCGCAAAAAACCAAATCCCCACAGCGCCGCCGCCGCACCTAAGGGCTTGGTCCCAGACCACCCTCTCTTTCGGCGCTTTGGTCTTGATCACGGCCATGATCATCTTGTCCAGCGGGACCGCCATGCGCGCCGCCCCCAAGCGCGCCCCTGACGGCAGCCCCTTGGCAAAGAGCCGCCGGAAAAGCGGATGACGCCTTTGCTACAATCTTCCCCCTTTTAACATGAAGGGTGATTGCATAGCTTATAGGTGTGAAATCAGGGCCAGGGGAGGCCATATGTCAGAGACAGGTCTTCAGAAACTGGCGTTTTTCGTGCTGGTCGCGCTTATCTTCTACGTCTCCTTCACCGGGGGAGGCTGATCATGGCACAACGCTTTGGCGGCAAATTCAGCCCCACGCCCGGCGGCTCTGGCGGCCCGCCCTCCAAAGACGCGTTTCGCGGGGCGCGGCGTACCCGCGCGGGCGGGCGTGTGAACTTTCTTTTTCTGGCACCCCTGCCCCTCATTCTGCGCGCGTTTGCGTCCGAGCCTTTGGGCCTCGCGCTGAACCTCGTGGCGCTGGCCCTGTTGCTTTTGGCCGCATGGATGACGCGTGAAGGCATCCTCGCCCATGAGGCGTATGATGCGCGCAAGATCGCGCGCCGCCCCGGCTTTCCGCGCAAGATCGCGGGCTCCTTGCTGACCGGGCTGGGCCTTGGCGTGGCCGGGTTGGCCGCCGGGGACGGGCTGCTTGCGCCGTTGATCTTCCTGGTGCTGGGCACGGCGTTGCATAGCTTTGCCTTCGGCATTGATCCGCTCAGCGACAAGGGGATGGACGGCATCGACCGTTTCCAGACCGACCGCGTGGCGCGTGTGGTCGAGAAGGCCGAAGAGCATATGGCCGCGATGAACGACGCCCTGCGCCGCGCGGGCGACCGGGGTGCCGAAGACGCTATGGCGCGCTTTCAGGCCTCCGTGCAGACCATGCTGAGCAGTGTCGAGGATGATCCGCGCGATCTCACGGCGGCGCGCAAATACCTGGGGGTCTACCTGATGGGTGCACGCGATGCGACGGTGAAGTTTGCCGATATCTATGCTCGCAGCCAGGACGAGGCCGCCCGTACCCGCTATCTTTCACTCCTCGCCGATCTGGACCAGAACTTCGCCGCCAAAACCGCCAGGCTGATGGAAGACGACACCACAGATCTCGATATCGAGATCGAAGTGCTGCAAAGCCGCCTTGGCCAAGATGGCATCCATTTGACCCGCGATACGTCCTGACCCCGACCCGTTCATGCGCCCACCCATTTGCAAGGAGACCTAAATGTCCCAGACCACCCGCCAGAAAGCCGAGGCCGCACTGGCCGATGTTGACGCGCTCAACGCCGTTGTCCTGCCCGAGCCTGCACCCGCCAACGCCATCGTCCCTCTTGCCAAGGCCGACGCCCCGGCAAGCGCCGAGATCACCAAGCGGATGGACGAGATTGACATGGAGGATACGCAATCCATCGTCTCTTTTGGCTCTGCCGCACAGGCCGAGTTGCAGCAGATTTCGCAATCCATGCTGCAAGGTGTGCGCAACAAGGATGTGGGCCCGGCAGGCGACAGCCTGCGCGGGATTGTCACCACCATTCGCGGGTTTTCCGTGTCCGAGCTTGATGTGCGGCGCAAGCAGACATGGTGGGAGCGCCTTCTGGGCCGCGCCGCACCTTTTGCCAAATTCACCGCCAAGTTCGAAACGGTGCAGGGCCAGATCGACAAGATCACCGAGGATTTGCTCAGCCATGAGCATGTTTTGCTCAAGGACATCAAATCCCTCGATAAGCTCTATGAAAAGACCCTCGCGTTTTATGATGAGCTGGCGCTTTATATCGCGGCGGGTGAGGAAAAGCTGCACGTTCTGGACAACAAGACCATCCCCGCCAAGGTGACCGAGGTCGACAAGGCCCCCGAGGACGGTCAGGTGATGAAGGCGCAAGAGCTGCGCGATCTGCGCTCTGCGCGCGATGATCTGGAGCGCCGGGTGCATGATCTGAAACTGACGCGTCAGGTAACGATGCAATCGCTGCCCTCGATCCGCCTCGTGCAGGAAAACGACAAGTCGCTGGTGACCAAGATCAACTCCACCCTCGTGAACACCGTGCCCCTTTGGGAAACACAGCTCGCGCAAGCCGTCACGATCCAACGCTCCGCCGAGGCCGCGGCCGCCGTGCGCGAGGCCAATGACCTCACCAATGAGCTTCTGACGGCCAATGCGGCCAACCTGCGCTCCAGCAACAAGATCATCCGCGAGGAGATGGAGCGCGGCGTGTTTGATATTGAAGCGGTCAAGAAGGCCAATGAGGATCTGATCGGCACGATTCAAGAATCGCTGCAAATCGCGGATGAGGGCAAAACCCGCCGCGCGGCTGCCGAAGAAGAGCTCAAGAAGATGGAAGCCGATCTGCGTGACACGCTCGCCTCCGCGCGCGCACGTGGAGATGGGCGGGGCGACACGGTCGGCACCGCTGCGGGGTCCTGATCCCTTGATCCGGGCCGGGCGCGCTCTTCGCATGTCGGCTGTCGCGGGCGCGCTTGGCGCGCTGGCCGCCTGCATGGCCGCGCCCTCCCCACCGGGCACCATGCCGCAGGCCCGCCCGGCGGGCTTCGCGCCCGCCACACCGCCCCGTATCGCAGACCCATCGAACGAAAGCCTCGCCCTCAGCCGCTATTACGCGCGCGCACAGTCCAACATGCTGGCGCGCGGGCTGTTGCGCTCGGACGGGGGTGGGGCGGATACGCCCTATACGGACACCGATCTTTTGCGTAATTTCGAGCGGATCGTGTTCACCAACGAGCATTCCGACGCCAGCTTTGCGCGTAGCAACACGCCCAGCCCCTTGCGCAAATGGACCCAGCCCGTGCGCTTCGGTCTCACCTTCGGCCCCTCCGTCTCGCCCGACATGCGCGCGCGTGATACGGCCACCATCTCAAACTACGCGGCGCGCCTCGCGCGGATCGCGGACCATCCCATTGCGCTTGGCGGCACGCCCAATTTTCACATCATGATCGTGAGCGAGGATGAGCGGCAATTGGTCGTCGAGAAGCTGCGCGAAATCAATCCCAACATCTCCGAGACCCTTCTGCGTCAGATCCTCGCCCTGCCCCGGCAAATCTCCTGCACCGTGCTGGCCTTCCCCGAGCGTCAGGGCACGTTCGCTTATCGCAGCGCCGTGGCCGTGATCCGCGCCGAGCAACCCGACATGAGCCGCACCGCCTGCATCCACGAAGAGCTGTCTCAGGGCCTTGGTCTTGCCAATGACAGCCCCCGCGCGCGCCCGTCGATCTTCAACGATGACGAGGAATTTGGCCGCCTGACCACCCATGACGAAGAGCTTTTGCGCATGCTCTACGACCCCCGCCTGCGCGCCGGCATGAGCCTTGAAGAGGCCCGTCCCATCCTGCGCGACATTCTGGCCGAGCGTAGCCTCGGCCCCAGCTGACACCCATCGTTTCAAAGGAGACCCCAATGGGCATTTTCGATTTTCTCAGCGGCCAGTTCATCGACGTGATCCACTGGACCGACAACACCCGTGACACCATGGTCTGGCGGTTTGAGCGTGAGGGCCATGAGATCAAATACGGTGCCAAGCTGACCGTGCGCGAGGGGCAAGCGGCGGTGTTTGTGCATGAAGGGCAGCTGGCTGATGTGTTCACGCCCGGGCTCTATATGCTTGAGACGAACAACATGCCCATTATGACCTCGCTCCAGCATTGGGACCATGGCTTCAAAAGCCCGTTCAAATCCGAGATCTATTTCGTCAACACGACCCGGTTCAACAACCTCAAATGGGGCACGAAAAACCCTATCATACTGCGCGATCCTGAGTTCGGCCCCACCCGCCTGCGCGCATTCGGCACCTATACGGTTCGGGTGGGCGATCCGGCCAAGTTCCTGACCGAGATCGTCGGCACCGATGGTGAGTTCACGATGGACGAAATCAGCTTCCAGATCCGCAACATCATCGTGCAAGAATTCTCACGCTCCATCGCGTCCTCGGGCATCCCGGTGCTTGATATGGCCGCAAACACAGCCGATCTGGGCAAGCTGGTCGCCGCCGCTATCGCCGGACCGGTGGCCGAATACGGCCTGACGATCCCTGAGCTTTACGTCGAGAACATCTCCCTGCCCCCCGCCGTGGAGGCCGCGTTGGACAAACGCACCTCCGCCGGGATCGCGGGCGATCTGGGCCGCTTCACGCAATATTCCGCAGCCGAGGCGATGACCGAGGCCGCCAAGAACCCCTCAGGCGGCGGCATGGGGGCCGGGCTTGGTATGGGCATGGGAATGGCCATGGCGAACCAGATGAGCGCGCAATCTGGGCCACGAGGTGGGCCATGGGGGGTGGTACCTCAAGCCCCACCCCCGCCCCCGGTCGAGCATGTCTGGCACATCGCCGAAGGAGGCAAGACCCACGGGCCATACTCCAAGGCCGCCCTTGGCCGTATGGCGGGCGACGGCAAGCTCAGCCGCGACACAACCGTCTGGACCGCCGGCCAAGATGGCTGGATGCGCGCGGAGGATGTGGCCGAGCTGGCGCAGCTTTTCACCGTGCTGCCGCCTCCACCACCACCGGCATGACCTGCCGCCACCCCCTGACCTAACCTGCAAGGCTCGCCCCGATATGACCTCGCTCAACGCAAACGCCCCCGCCGGGCCAGACGCCCCGCTTGAGGAGCACCGCTTTCCCTGCGTGCAATGCGGGGCGGATTACCGCTTTGATCCGGGCGTGGGCGCGCTCATTTGCGATCATTGCGGGCATCGCGACGATATCGCGAGGGATGCAGGCCCGTGGGACCGCGCCGCCGCCATCACAGAGCTTGATTTCGAGAGTGCGCTGCGCGCGGACATCCCCCAGCAGGACATGGAGGAAACCCGCGTCCTCACCTGCCCCAACTGCGCCGCACAGGTGGAGTTTGCGCCGGACATTCATGCCGCCGAATGCCCGTTCTGCGCCACGCCCGTGGTCACGGACACAGGCACGCACCGCCATATCAAGCCGCGTGGCCTTCTGCCCTTCGCACTGGATGAGGAGACGGCGCGGGACGCGATGAAAGACTGGCTGGGCAGCTTGTGGTTCGCCCCCAACGGCCTTCAGGAATACGCCCGCAAGGGCCGCCGTCTTCAGGGCATTTACGTGCCCTACTGGACCTTCGATGCGGATACGAAATCGCGCTATTCCGGGCAGCGCGGCACGGTTTACTATGAGACCCGCACCGTCACCCGCAATGGCAAGCGCCATCAGGTCCGGGTCGCCAAAGTCCGTTGGCGCAACGTCTCGGGCCGGGTCGCGCGGTTTTTTGACGATGTGCTGGTGCTCGCCTCGCGCTCGCTTCCCAAACGCTTCACCGATGCGCTGGAGCCTTGGGATCTGAGCGCGCTGGAGCCCTACAACCCCGAATATCTCGCGGGCTTTCGCGCCGAGGGCTACACAGTGCTTTTGCCCGATGGATACGCGGAGGCGCGCGCGCATATGGACCGGGTGATCCTGCGCGATGTGAAGTTCGACATTGGCGGCGACCGCCAGAGGGTGTCGGCGGTAGACACGAGCGTGGCCGATGTGACGTTCAAACATGTGCTGCTGCCCGTATGGCTCGCGGCGTATAAATATCGCGGGCAAAGCTACCGTTTCGTGGTCAATGGCCGGACGGGCCGGGTGCAGGGCGAGCGGCCATGGTCCGCGATCAAGATCACGCTTGCCGTGATTGCCGGGCTGATCATCGCCGGGGCCATCGGCTTTGCCTTTGCCATGGTGCAGTAGAGCGGCGCGTTCTGATCCGCCTTGATGGTGCGGAACCCGCAGGAAACGGGTCGCGCCCGGTTTGACCTTCGGGCATGTAGGGCGGATGAGCCAATCACCTGCCCTCACCCTGCCCGCAGCCCTCATGCTGCTCGCGCTCGCCGCGATCTGGGGTGGGTCTTTCTTCTTTGCCGAGATTGCCCTGAGTGAGGTGCCACCGCTCACCATCACGCTCTTTCGGGTCGCCATGGCCGTACCCGTGCTGGCGGTGGTAGTTTTGGCGAGGGGCATCACACTCCCGCGCGGGGCGCCCATCTGGGGGGCGTATCTGGTCATGGGTGGGCTCAACAACGCGCTGCCCTTCTCGCTGATCTTCTGGGGGCAGACCCAGATCGAGAGCGGTCTGGCCTCCATCCTCAACGGCACCACAGCCGTATTCGGTGCCGTGGTTGCGGGTGCACTCCTGGCCGATGAACGGCTCAGCCCACGCAAGATTGCGGGCGCGGCTTTGGGCCTTTTGGGCGTGGCGGTTGTCATGGGCTGGGACGCGCTCACCACACTCGATCCCCGCAATCTGGGGCAATTGGCCGTGATCGGTGCCGCGCTCAGCTACGCGTTTGCAAGCGTCTGGGCCAAGGTCCAGCTATCTGGTCAAGCGCCGCAGATGAACGCGCTGGGGATGCTTACGGGCAGCACGATGATCATGGTGCCCGTGGCCTGGGGCGTGGACGGCACGCCCGATCTCGCCCTTTCATCCGGGGTCTGGGCGGCGCTGATCCTGCTCAGCGTGGTCTCGACGGCCATGGCCTATCTGCTCTATTTCGCCATTCTTGTGCGGGCGGGGGCGGCGAACCTGATGCTGGTCACGGTGCTGGTGCCGCCCTTCGCGATTGCCCTCGGCGCGGTGTTCCTGAACGAGGCGCTAAGTGTTGCGGCCTTCATCGGCTTCGCGGTCATCGCACTTGGGATTTTGGTGACGGATGGGCGTGTGCTGGCATGGCTGCGCGGGGGCTGATGCGGGCTGCGTAACGCGGGCGCATCACGGCTCGCGGAACGCCTCACGGGATTTATAGAGCGGCTTGAGCAAATATTGCAGCACCGTCTTTTGACCGGTGTGAAGTTCCACTGTTGCCTGCATGCCCGGACGGATTTCCACGCTAGCTTGCCGGGGCGTCAGGTCCGTCATATCCACCCGCAGCGTCACCTTGTAATGCGGGTTTCCATCCGCCTCGCGCGCGCGCTCATCCTTGAACGTATCGGCAGAGATGAAATCCACCACGCCTTTCAGCGTACCATAGATCGTATAATCATAGGCCGTGAGCTTGATTGTCGCCTCCTGCCCCTGCCTCAGCCCCGCGATATTTTCGGGCGGCACGCGGGCCTCGACGAAAAGTTCCTCATCGAGCGGCGTGATCGACGCGATTTCCTGACCGGGGCGCACCACGCCGCCAATCGTCGTGACGCTGAGATTGTTGACCACCCCGCGCATGGGGCTCACCAATGTGGTGCGGTTAAGTTGGTCCTGACTGGCCTTGAGGTTCTGGCGCAGGGTCGCGATTTCCTTGAGCGTGTCGGAATAGTCCTGCGCGCGGTCCAGCTCAGTTTGCGTCACGATCTCGTCATAGCGCTTTTGCGCATCCGCGTGGGATTTGCGCGCACGCGTGACCTCAATGAGCGCCACAATCTTGCGGTCGAGCATGTTCTCCAGCAGCTCTTTTTCCGCCGTCGCCTGATCAAGGATGCTCTTGGCCCCTTCGCTGCGTTTGACGAAATCGGCCTGACGTGCAGCCAAAAGCGCGCGCTCGGAGGCGATGATCTCGGGCGTGCGGGTGGCCATCTCGGGCGGCACGGTAAAGTCGTATTGCCCGGCAAGCTCAACCTCAAGACGCAGGCGGCGGACCTCCAGCGCGTTGATCTGATCCAGAAGATCGGTCACCGAGCTTTGAAATTGCGTGCCATGCAGCCGGGCCAGAACATCGCCGCGCTGCACCACATCACCCTTTTGCACCATTAGCTCCGACAGGATGCCGCCTTCGAGGTTCTGGATGATCTGCGGGCGCGAGCTTGAGATGAACTCCCCATCCGCGCGCACGATCTCGTCAAGCCACGCAAATGCGGCCCAGAGGATGAAAAGCCAGACCGAGCCTGCACAGAGCCAGATCGTGAGGCTCGGCCCCTGCATCCGTTCATTGAGTTGCGCGGTGAGGTTCGTGCTGCCTACGGCCATGTCATGCGCCCCCTTGCGTGCTGGCCAGATGCGCCAGAACCTGATCGCGCGGGCCATCGACGGCCATGCGCCCGTTTTGAAGGATCAATGTGCGCGAGGTCAGCGACAGGATCGGCACGCGGTGTGTGGCGATGATCGCGGTGCGCCCGGCAAGCCATGTCTCAAGGCGGCTCACCAGCGTACGTTCCAGCGTCTGATCGAGCGCCGCCGTCGGCTCGTCCAGCAGGCAGATCTTGGGATCTTGCAGCCAAAGCCGGGCCCAGCCGATGGACTGGCGTTGCCCTTGGGACAGGCCCTGCCCGCCATCAAGGATTTCCAGATCTAGCCCCTTGGCATGGCCGCGCACAAAGGGACCCAGCCCCGCAAAATCCAGCGATTGCAAGAGGCGTTCATCATCACGCTCCAGCAAATTGAGGTTGAGGTTTTCGCGCAATGTCCCGGTGAAAAGCCGCACGTCTTGGCCAAGATAGCCGATGAGGCGCCGCAGATCGCGCGGGTCAACCTGCGCCATGTCCACACCATCGAGCATCACGCGGCCCTTGGAGGGCGCGTAAAGCCCCGACAGCACCTTCAGAAGCGTCGATTTGCCCGACCCGTTGGAGCCAAGGATCGCCACCGCTTGGCCCGCGGGCAGCTTGATCGCGGGGATGTCCAGTGTTGGAGCGTCGCCCTCCTCATAGAAAAATTGCATCTCGCTCAATTCGTATCCGCCAGAGGTGGTTTCACGTCGCAGATAGGTCCGCTCAGCCTCGGTATCTTGGGCGGCACCAGCGATGCTTTCCAGCCCGTCGAGCGCGGATTTCACGTTGCCCCAGCGCGCCATGGTCCCGGCCAGTTGGGTGAGCGGCGCGAGCGTCCGGCTGGTCAGGATCGACACCGCGATAATCGAGCCCACGGTGAGCGCGCCTGCGAAAACCATATAGGTGCAGGTGATGATCGCGGCCACGTAGGTGGCTTGCTGCCCCCCCTGGCTCCAGAAGGTAAGCGCCGAGGCGAGCTTGCGCTGATCGGAGGATTTGAGTGCGCTCAGCGTGGTCAATTCGGCCCAGAGACGGCGAAACCGGTCCTCGGCGCGCTGGGTCTTCAGGGTATCAAGCTCAAACACCGCCTCATGGAGCAGGCGCGAGGATTTGGCACTGGCGCCTTGGGTTTCTTCCGTCAGGCGGATCATCCGCTTTTGCAGCAAAAAGCCCGGCACGATCATGATGATCCCGCCGATGATCAGCACCCAGACCACGTTGCCGCCGATGGAGGCCACGAGCAGAAGAAACACGAATAAAAACGGGATATCGACCAGCGTGCCCACGGTGGAGGCGGTGAAAAACTCGCGCACCGACGAAAACTCGCGCATGGATGAAAAGAGCATCGACGGCGATCGGCTGGCGATTTCCGAACGCATTCCAAGCAAGCGCTCCATCAAGATGCCCTGCACCTTGACCTCGATCTGCCGCCCGGCCCCATCCATCAGGCGCGCGCGCGCGATCTTGAGAAATGCCTCCATCAAAAGCGCCAGCGCACAGCCCGCTGCGAGGACCCACAGGGTAGCCTCGGATTGATGCGGGATCACGCGGTCGTAGACCTGCAACGCAAAGAGCGCCACAGCCACGGCCAGAAGGTTGGCCACAAAAGACCCCAACGCGACTTCGGCGAAATGACGGCGAAAGGCACGGAACTGCCCCCAGAACCAATGGGGGGCAGCCTCAGCCGTGACATGGCTGCGGGTGATCTCCGCAAGGCTCGCCTCGGCGCGCACGATGATGCCGGTGAAGAAGGGCTCAAATTCCTCTACCGGCACTTCGGCGCGGTTGTCGGTACAGGTCGTGTCATAGACGATAAGCGCGCCGCGCCGCTGCTCCAGCACGAGGATGAACTGCCCGCTGGTCATCTGCGCCAGCGCGGGCCAGTGATCGCCCGCCATATGCGCAATCGTCACCACCTCGGTGAGCATCCCACAGGCCTCAAGCCCATCAGCGAGCGCTTGCGGCTGCACCTGATCGCCCACGGCAGCGCGCGCAACCATGGCGTCCAGCAGATCGCGCGGGACCACATCGACCCCGAGGATACTGGCATAGACGGCGGCCAGCCGCGCACGCGCCTCGGCCCGTTCGCCATAGCGGCTATTGGCGGGGGTGGGTTGCGGTCTTTGCACGCCCGATGGGACGGGTTTGATCCCGCCGCTCGTGATGCTCAGGGTGACGGGGGGATTGGTCAAATTGCGCTCCCATCAGCCAGAAGGCCCAGGAGGCGGGCAATCTCAAGCTGGCTCTTGGCAAGCTCAAATTTCAGGGCGACGCTGCGCGTTTCGCGCGCGGCAAAGGTCTCGTAGACGCCAACCACATCCGTCACTTGGCGCTGCCCAGCCTCGTATTGCTCTTGGAAGAGATCAAGGTTCTGCTTGGCCTGCGCGGTCAATGCCTTGGCCTCACCCACCTGACGTTCCAAAGCGGCGGTGCGTTGCGCGAGGCGGCTCAGACGACGGCTTGCGTCCTCCTCGGCCTGCGCCACACGGCGGGCGGCTGCGTCCTTTTCCATCTCGATCGCCCTGAGGCTCGCCCCTGTGCCAAAGCCCAAGAGGTCGCCACCCACATTTATCGCGCCATCGTTTGTGTCGCCCAAACTGCCGCTGGCCGACACGCCCGGCAAAAGCCCGGCGCGGCTCACTTTCGCCTCAGCGACGGAGCGGTCCTTTTCGGCTTCGGCGCGCAGAACCGACAGGGCGCGCGCGTCAGCCGCGTCCATATGCACGGGGCTGAGGCCGCTTACGTCATTCAAGGGAACCGACGACATTGCGTTAAGCTCGGCCAAGGCCGCGCTGGCCGCCTCTTGCGCCTCGGATTGCGAGGCGCGGATTTCGCCCAGTTTCTGGCTGAGGATGCTGAGATCGGAGCGGTCGGAGACACCGCCGCGCACGCGTTCCTGCATCACCCATTCAAAATGCGCCATATCCTTGAGGGTGCGCGCATCGAGCGTGGCGCGCTCGCGCCCTTCGGCCACATCAAGATAGAGCGACAATGCCGTGAACACCCGCGCATTGGTATCGTCGGCAAGGCCCACGGCAGCCACTTCGACGTCGTGTTTGGCAAATTCCCGCTCGGCCTTGAGCCGCCCATGATCAAAAAGCACCTGCTCCACGATCAGATTGGCCACCACCTCCGACAGGCTGGTGAGGGAGATCGACGGCCCAATCCGGGGCAGCCAGTTCTTGGAGGCCGCGACCGCGCGCAGACGGGCTGCGCGAAGCTCGGCCTCGGCTGTGCGGCTGTTTGCGTCGAGCACCGCAGCGGCCACCGTGTCAAAAGGGCCGCCCTCGGGCAACGCGCTGCGCCGTGCCTGCAATGTCGTGATAATCGCGCTGGAGGCTGCCTCTTTTTGCGCAGCACTCAGCGGCGGCGTCATGCCGAAGGCAAAACGCGACACCGCGCCATCCTCACCGGCCATGCACCCTGACAGGATCAAAAGAGACGCCACACAAAGCCCCCCCCTACCCGATCCAAACCTAAACACCATATGTCGCCCCTGTAACCGGTAGCTTGTTTTTATACCGCCTCATAGTATCCCCCACCCCTGCGCTGAAGGGTGAAGGTGAATACATTATGTAATTATTTCAATATCTTGATCGATAATGATCTGCGCACTGTCGCCCAGTGTATAGATGCTGTGCACCTCATTATCCACGACTGTGGACCCTGTGCGCTGCGCACCGGAGATGGTGACGCGATCATCTGCCCCGCCGCGCACCACGACCGTATCGGTGGTGTTGGACAGGCTCTCAATCTGGCTCTCGGTCAGGGTCAGCTGGCTGCGATCCCCAAGCCGCAGATCAATCGTTTCGATCTGGAAGCCCGAGAGGTTTGCATTGCCCAGATCAACCACATTGGTGCTTGTCTCGTCCAGCACCAGATAGGTAGATGAGGCATTGCCCGCCGCGTCCGAGCTTGTCACGATAAGCTGCGAGCCATCGGGAATATTCTGCCGCCCGGTGCCTGCCGCATCAAGGAAGTTGTATTCCGTCTCGTTAAAGAACGGGTCGGGGCGGCCAAGGACGTTCACCTCACGCACAGCGCCGGAATTTGTCACCTGATGGAATTCCACCGGGCTATCGGGCGTCTCCAGCGAGACCGAGCGGTAGCCGGCACCTGCCTCGCGGTCATAGGCGACCACATCGGGCTGGTCCGGCACAATCGTGTCAACGACCAGTGTATCGCTCAGGCTGCGGGTGTTGCCCGCGCCGTCGGTGGCGTTGACGACCATCGTGTAGGCCTGATCACCCACGGGGATGGATGAGCCGGGGATATCCAACGTCCATGTTCCGTCATTGGCAACGACCGCCGCGAAGCTGCGGCCAAACACATCTACCGAGACGGTCGAGCCTGCTTCGACCTGTCCCCCAAGGGTCACGCCATCCATGGCCTCGGACGCGTTGATCACGCCATCGGTCTCAACCGGCACGCCATCGCGGGCCAATGTGTTTACATTGGTGTCAACGCGGATCGTGTCATTGAGGCTGGAGGTATTTCCCGCCCTGTCCGTCACGGCCACACTAAGGGCGGCATCATATTCACCGGGGCGAATTGCACCACCGGGGAAGCTTGCCGTCCAATCGCCGTTGCTTTGCACAATCGCCGTTTGCGCGACGCCGCCGATGCTGACGGTGGCGGTCGAGCCGGGCTCAACCGTGCCTGTGATGTCAAAGCCACTGCTGGCCACATCGCCGTTGATGACGTTGGAGCCATCAGTGCTTGTCGCGAACCGTGGGGGGCTGAGGTTAAGGTTATCGACACGCGTGTCCACATTGACCGTGCCGGAGACGTCGGTGCTGTTGCCTGCGGCGTCCGTGGTCATCGCCGTCACGGTCGCTGTGCGCACACCGCCCGTAATCTCATGGGGTTGGTAAAGGGTCTGCCAGACGCCCGCGCCATTGGCGATTGCATCATGCTCGGCCCCATCAAGCGTTACCTTGACCAACGCGCCGGGATCAGCGCGGCCCGATATCACGACGCCCGTCTGGCTCTCGACGAGGTTGATCGTCCCGTCACCCGCGATGCCGCTTGTGTTGAGGTTCAGCGCGCCTGCATCGGTATCGACCTGCACGCTTTGGGTGACGGTGCTTGTGTTGCCCGCCCCATCCGTGGCCGTGGCCGCAAGGGAGGTGGTGTAGGTGCCCGCAGGGATCTGGGCGGCGGTGAAGCTCGCGGTCCAACTGCCATCGGCCTGCACTGTGGCAGGGATCTCGACAGTGCCGAGGCGGACCATCACGCTGCTGCCCGGCTCGCCCGTGCCGTTGACCACAAGGCCCGCGCCCGCCTCTGACGCGTTGATCACGCTATCAGCGCCGCCCGCGGTGTTGGCCATCGTGAAGTTTTCGACGAAGGTATCGACGCGGATCGTGCCGGTTGTGGTGTTGAAATTGCCCGCGGCATCGGTGGTTTGCGCCACCACGGTGGCGTCATACTGCCCCTGCGCGATGGAGCCCGGCGCATAGGTCGCAGTCCACTGACCTTGATCATTGGCTGTCACCGTCCGCGCGACCCCCTCAAGGGTCACAATCACGGTGGAACCTGGGGTCGCGGTGCCGGTCACATCAATGCCAGCCTGCATTTCGCCCGCATTTACAATGCCGTCACCTTCAATCGTCGCGGTGTTGATGCTGATCTCATTGGCCACGGTATCCACGCGCACCGTTTCGGTGATTGTGGTGCTGTTACCAGCCGCATCACGCGACACGATCGTGACCGTCTCGTCATATTCGCCGGTGCGCAGGCTGCCATTTTCGAACAGAACACTCCATGTGCCGCCGTTTGTCACGGTTGTCTCGCGGGTCACATTGTCGATGGTGACTTCGATTGTGGCACCCGCCTCGCCGGTACCCGAAAGACTCACGCCGGTTTGCATTTCATCCGCATTGGTCACGTCGCCAGAGGTCACTGTGCCGTCGGTCACATCAAGAACGGGCGGTGTGGTGTCGATTGTCACGTTCGGCCCTGTGAGGTCGGTGACCCTGCCATCGCCTTCCGTGACTTTGACCTCGACAACATGCGTGCCATCGGGCGGGAACGTGCCGCCTTCAAACGTCACGTCCCAATCGCCGTTCTCGTCGGCGACCGTCTCTTCCGTCTCGCCCCCAATCATCACTTCGATCTTGGAGCCGGGATCGGCCTTGCCACTTATATCAATCGGGCTGTTGGTGGGGCCTGCGCCATCGCCGCCAATGGCAATAGTGCCGCTCTGGTCGATGGAGGGCGAGATACGCGTGGGCACGCCACCTGCGCCACCACCTCCTCCTCCGCCGCCGCCATCACCACCTTCAATCACTTGGCTTGCCACGACGGCCGCTGCACCCGCGCCTGCCGCGCCCAAAAGACCGGAGCCGCCCAAAAGCGCGCCGATACCAAGCATTGAGACTTCATCATCGCCGCCGGTGCCCGTCACGATATCGGCGGGGCCAGCCACTTCGGTGCCATCAAGGAAAATCAGATCGTCCGAAGGGCTCCATTTGCCCCACTGAGCCGTCGGCCCATACTGGCTATAAAGCACGCCATCGGGCCCTTCGGAAATCGTCACCTCATTGAGATAGCCATCCGCAGAGATGAAAAGACGGCTCGCATCGCCATTTTCATTAAAGTAATTCTCGAGCACCACAACACGCCCATCGGCGAGCGTGATTTGCAGATTGTCCTCGGACCGGCTGTAGCCGACGATATCCATCTGCCGCAAATTGAGAGAAATTTCTTCGCCTGAGCCTGCATCAATGCGGGTAATTCCGCCATCTGCTGAAACTGAACCATACTGAGTTGCGCCCGCATTTGTGCGGACGACGAAATCAATCACCTTCATTACACCACCACTCTTAAATCTCAAAAAAGGGCGCTTATGCACCTCTATAAATTAATTGATCTAAGCGTAACGCGGATTTCCACCTGTCGCTAGAGGGTTTTCGCGAGCTACGTGAATTTTGTCAAAATTAAGGCAAATCAGCGACGTAGAGGCCAGAGCTATGCCAAACTAAGCCAAATCAGAGTCTTTCTTGCAACACAGCGTTGCGGCCTTGACGGCCCCCTGCCACCCACGCAATCTGGTCCGGTTGCCCCAGATAAGGTCAGGCCTCATGCCCACACGACTTGAACAGACAACCGCGATCCTTGGCGAGCTGGTGGCGTTCCCCACCATCTCGACCGACAGCAATATCGCGATCATCGCCTATCTGGCCCAAAGGCTGGAGGATGCAGGTGCGCGGGTTGAAGTGCTTCTCGACCCCGGCGGACAAAAGGCCAACCTTTTTGCCACAATGGGGCCCGAGGGTGACGGCGGCGTCGTCTTGTCTGGCCACTCTGACGTGGTGCCCGTGTCCGATCAAGTCTGGTCCAGCGATCCGTTTGAGATGCGCGCGGCAGAGGGGCGGCTTTACGGGCGCGGGACCTGCGACATGAAAGGGTTCGTCGCGGCCTGTATCGCGCTTGCACCAGAATTTGGCGCGCGGCGCCTCACGCGGCCTTTGCATTTTGCCTTCACCCATGACGAGGAAACCGGATGCCTCGGCGCACAGAGCCTTGCTACGCATCTCACCACCTCTGGGCTGCGGCCCTCACTGGCCCTGATCGGAGAGCCGACGATGATGCGTGTGATCGAGGGGCATAAGGGATGCTACGAGTATTCAACGCATTTTCACGGGCTGGCCGGGCATGGGTCGGGACCAGACCAAGGCGTGAATGCGGTGGAATATGCGGTGCGGTTCGTCGCGCGCCTTTTGGAGCTCAAAGACAGGTTGCGCGCGCGTGCGCCCGAGGGCAGCCGGTTTGAGCCGCCTTGGACCACGATCAACACCGGCGCTTTGGAGGGCGGCGTCGCGCATAACGTGATCCCATCAAGCGCGCGAGTGGATTGGGAGATGCGGCCTGTGCAGCTCTCGGATGCGGATTTTGTGAAGGAGGATCTGAGGCGCTATTGCGAAGACGTCCTGCTGCCTGCGATGCGCGCCGTCTATCCCGAGGCCGAGATTGACACACAGGTGATTGGCGAGGTTGCGAGCCTTGTGCCCGCCGAGCCCAACGAGGCGCGGCAGATCTTGATGGAGCTGACCGGGGCCAATGGCGCGGATGTGGTGGCCTTCGGCACCGAAGCAGGGATTTTCCAGAATTTGGGGATGTCAGCGGTGGTCTGTGGACCCGGCTCGATCGAGCAGGCGCACAAGGCCGATGAATATATCAGCCTTGCTCAGCTGAGCGAGTGCCTTGGCATGCTGGAGCGGTTGGGCGAGCAGATGACGGCCTAGCGCCTTCCCGCTTGCAGGTGGCTCAACTCTTGCGAAACGTGAGGTAATGCGGCGTGCGGCCTTCGTCTATGGCCTTGGCCTCATAGCGCGTCTGGGTCCAGTCGGACCACGCCTCACGCCAATCCTGCGGACGCTCGGCCAACCACTCAAAGCCCTGTCTCGGCACCTCTTCCAGCGTTTGGCGGACATAGTCGGGAATGTCCGTGGCCACACGCAGCTCCGCGCCCGGACGCATAACGCGGGCCAGTGGGGCCAGATGCTCAGGCGTTACAAACCGGCGGCGGTGGTGGCGCTTTTTAGGCCACGGATCAGGATAGAGCAGAAAGGCGCGCGCAAGGCAGGCATCGGGCAACACATCAAAGAGGTTGCGCGCATCACCGGGGTGTATGGAGACATTATCGGCTGGTGTCTTCCGCAGCTTGGTCAGCAGCATGGCGACACCGTTGAGATAAGGCTCGCAGCCGATAAAGGCGATATCGGGGTTGAGGTGGGCCTGATGCACCAAATGCTCACCGCCGCCAAACCCGATTTCCAGCCACAGCTCGCGACCGCCAAAGAGAGCCTTGATATCCAGAGGCGTGCGGTCCGGGTTATCTTCCCATCCGATGCCGGGAGGCATACGGGCGGGCAGGTCTTCTTCCAGCAGGCGCTCTTGCGAGGCGCGCAGGGATTTGCCTTTGAACCGGCCATAGAAATTGCGCCACGGGGCGCCGGAGGGGTGTTTTAGCGTTGCCATAGGCGCAGGCTTTAGCGTGGGCTGCGGCGGGGTGCAATCCTGCGGAGGTGGCGGAAGGTTTGAGTATTTTATCTAAGAAGAAAGCAGGGGCATTGCGCCAAGTCTGCGGCATGTGGGGTGCGGCAGCGGCCCCTCTGAGGGCCGCTGCTTGGCTTTAGAGCATGCGCCGCAGGGCGCATTCCTTTGTGTCAGGGCGATCAGACTTCGCTTTTGAGCTTTTCCACCAGATCCGTGCGTTCCCAGCTAAAGCCGCCATCGGCATCTGGCGTCCGGCCAAAGTGGCCATAGGCCGCCGTCCGCTGATAGATGGGGCGGTTCAGCGAGAGATGCTCGCGGATGCCACGAGGCGTGAGATCCATGGATTTCCCAATGGCTTTCTCGATCGCGGCCGGGGACACGTCATCGGTGCCGTGGCAATCCACATAGATCGAGAGCGGTTTGCTCACTCCGATCGCGTAGCTGAGCTGGATTGTGCAACGCTCCGCCATGCCTGCGGCAACTACGTTTTTCGCGAGATAGCGCGCGGCATAGGCGGCCGAGCGGTCCACTTTCGTCGGGTCTTTACCCGAGAACGCGCCACCGCCATGGGGCGCCGCACCGCCATACGTGTCCACGATGATCTTGCGCCCCGTGAGGCCTGCATCGCCATCGGGGCCGCCGATCACGAATTTTCCGGTGGGGTTCACGTGCCATTCGGTTTGCGGCGTGATCCAGCCTTCGGGCAGGACCTCAAGGATGTAGGGCTCGACCATAGCGCGGATATCGGCGGAGGTCAGCGCCTCATCGAGGTGCTGTGTGCTGAGCACGAGCGAGCTGATGCCCATCGGAACGCCGTCTTTGTAGATCACCGAAAGCTGGCTTTTTGCGTCCGGGCCAAGCGCGGGCTCGGTGCCATCTTTGCGCACTTCGGCAAGGCGGCGCAGGATGGCGTGGCTGAACTGAATGGGCGCGGGCATGAGCGCGTCGGTCTCTGTCGTGGCATAGCCGAACATGATGCCTTGATCGCCCGCACCTTCATCCTTGCCCGAGGCCGCATCGACCCCTTGGGCGATATGCGCGGATTGTTCGTGCAGAAGGTTGGTGATTTCACAGGTTTTCCAGTGGAACTTCTCCTGCTCGTACCCGATATCCTTGATGCAGGCGCGGGCGATGTCTTCGATCCTGCCCATGTAATCGTGCAGCTTGTCGGGGTCCGAGAGGCCCACCTCGCCGCCGATGATCACGCGGTTGGTGGTGGCGAAGGTCTCGGTAGCCACGCGGGCTTCGGGCTCTTCTGCGATAAAAGCGTCAAGGACGGCATCGGAAATGCGGTCGCAGACTTTATCCGGGTGCCCCTCCGAAACGGATTCGGAGGTGAGGGTGTAGTTCTGTCGTGCCATGAAAACGCTCCATTGGATTGAATCCGCCACGCCAGGAAGCCGTTGCGACGGTTGCGCATGGAGGTATCGGCAGGGGCCGGGCGCGTCAATCGTTAAAGCGCGGACCCTTTGCCACGGGCCCTGTGACGCAGGCTGAGGCCAAGGCCGAGCGCCAAGAGCAGCAACACCAAAGGACCGTCACCCATACGGGCATAGAGCGTAGGCCGCGCAGGTGGCGGCAGGCTTGCGTCGATCCAGCCCGCCTCGCCCAGCCCGATCTGCGCCGTGATCTGCCCTGCGGCATCAATCATGGCCGAGACGCCGGTATTAGCCACGCGGATCATCGGCAGGCCTTGTTCGGCGCTGCGCAGGCGGGCCTGTGCGAGGTGTTGATAGGGGCCGGAGGCCTGCCCGAACCATGCGTCATTGGTGATCAGCAGCAAGAAATCCGCCCGTGCGGGCGCGCCGCGCAGATCGCGGGCAAAAACCCCTTCATAGCAGATGAGCGGAAGCGCCGTGCCAATCCCCGGCACCTCGATCACCTGCGGGCCGGGACCGGACGAGTAGCCATGGCCCGCCCGCGCCGCGAGGCCCGAGATACCAAAACGCCCCAGCCAATCGCCGAAGGGGATATACTCGCCAAAGGGAACAAGGTGATGTTTGTCATAAAGGGCTGCCAGATCCCCCTGCCCGTCCAACAAGATCATGGAATTGTAGAGCCGCAGCCCATCAAGCCGCTGAATGCCCAGAACCACAGGCGCGCCGCGCGCCGCGTCCTGCACAGACCCCAAGGCCCCCGCCGCCTGATTGAGCAGGCTCGGCACGGATGTCTCGGGCCAGACGATCAGATCGGGGGGCGCGTCTGCGGCGGTATAGTCAAGCTGGCGCGTGAAAAATGTGCGGATATGGTCCGGGTCCCATTTTTGATCCTGCGGCGCGTTGGGTTGCACAAGGCGCACGACGGCTGCGTCCTGCGGCATCTCCGGCGCGCGGGTGAGCATTGGCCCAACCACCAGCGCGCCAGCAAGGGTCACAAGGCCCAGCGCACCGGGAATGCGCCGCGCATCCAGCACATGCCATGCCGCCACAGCCCCAATGAGCGTCGCGCCCGACAGCAACAGCGCCCCCCCAAGCGAGGCCCAGCCCAAAAGGCCGGTGTCGATCCAGATATGGCCCACCTGCGCCCAGGGAAAGCCGGTGAAGATCCAGCCGCGCAAGGCCTCGGTCAGCACGCCTGCTGTGATCCACGCAAGAGCGCCACCGCCGATGCCCCGCGCCCAGGCCCAGCCGATGGCCCAGAAAAGCCCCATGCCAACGCCCATAAGCATCAGCGCAAAAGGCGCCATCCAGCCATGGCGCGCCACATCGACGAGAAACGGCTCAATGATCCAGTTGAGCGAGACCAAGAAGTATCCCGTGCCCGCGGCCCAGCCGGCCCAAAGCCCTTGGCGCAGCGTGCGCGTGATCCGGAAGATCCCGTAAAGGGCTGCAAGCGCGATGATGCTTACCGGCCAGAGGCCCCAAGGTGCCTGCCCCAGTGCCGCCGCAGCCCCAAGTCCCACAGCAATCGCCAAACGCGCCTTCGGGCCAAGCCGCGCGAGGCGCGTCTCCAGCAGGCCTGCTGCCATCATCATGCGTTGTGACCTCTCACGAAGTTTTGGTCTGAGGGGCCATGCCCTGCGGGGTGGCGGGCTCAATTTTAGCCTCGGGTTTTACCTCGGCAGTGGTTTGCGCCGCATCCGCCCCCGGTGTTGGTTGCACGACCAGTTTTGACGCGCTCGGCAAGCGCACGCGCAGCCGCTTGACCCGGCGCGGGTCAGCCTCCAGCACTTCTATCACTGTGCCACTTGGATGCTCGATCAACTCGCCACGCACGGGCACACGGCCCAACATCATGAACACAAGACCACCCAAAGTTTCGATCTCTTCCTCGTCCACCGCATCCATATCGGTGAGCGAATGACCGATCTCAGCCTCAAAATCACTCAGCGGTGTCTTGGCCAGTGCAATGTAACAGCCGGGCTTTTCCTCGGTCCATGCGGTGGCCTCATCAACGTCATGCTCGTCCTCGATCTCGCCCACGACCTGCTCGATAAGATCCTCAATCGTGACAAGCCCGTCTACCCCGCCATACTCGTCAATCACCAACGCCATATGCCGCCGCTCGCTTTGCATCTTTTGCAAGAGCACCCCGATGGTCATTGAGGGCGGCACATAAAGAAGCTGCCGCAGCATGTCTTTAAGATTAAAATCGCACTCACCGGCGTTAAACCCGTGGCGCAGAGCAAAATCCTTGAGATGCGCAAAACCCACAGGCGTGTCCAGCGTGCCCTCGTAGATCGGCACGCGGGTGAGGCCCGTCTCGCGAAAGAGGCTGACCAGATCGTCCTTGGTTATGTCTGCTGGGGCCGAGACGATCTCGGCTTTGGGGATGGCTACATCCTCCACATCCATGTTGCGCAGGTTGAGAAGGCCGTGCCCTGCGCCTGTGCCGTTTCTCGTGGCCTCCGCGTCTGCGTCATCCGCTGAGGTGTCCGTGCTGAACGCCCCCATGATACGGCGGAAAAATCCGCCCTCGGTGCTTGCCTCTGTATCCGTCTGCGCGCCCTGCGCTGCGTTAGAGGAGCCGTCGTTGCTGTCGCCCATTGTGTCCTGTTCCAAAACGAGGCCATGCCCCTTTACGTCAATATGGGCTGGCAATACCCAGTTTGCCAAGTATTTGCACCTCTGTTGTTTCCATCAACGTGGCATCTTCGTCACGGATATGGTCATAGCCCAGAAGATGCAGCACGCCGTGGACCATCAGATGGGTCGTGTGATCGGCAAGGCTCTTGCCTTGTGCGAGGGCCTCAGCGGCGCAGGTATCATAGGAAATAGCGATATCCCCAAGCTCTGCGTCCATGTCAGAGGGGGGGGTGGGCGTCGCGCCGGGGGCCGGGGCCGCGCGCTCCTCGCTGGGCCAGCTCAGCACATTGGTGGCTTGCGATTTGTCCCGAAAATCCGCGTTGAGCCCGGAAATCCGCGTATCATCACAGCCCAGAACGGCAATCTCAAAGGCGCTTGGGTCAATATCCAGATGGCGCAACGTCGCCTCCGCCGCGCGCGCCGAGATCGCCGTCAGACCCGCGGCCTCCCAGCGTGCGTCGTCGATCACCACATCCGTCAGGGCCCTGTCAGGATCAGCCATCGGCCTCATACGCCTCGATGATCGCGGCCACCAGCGGGTGGCGCACAACGTCCTTGGAGGTGAAGTAATTGAAGCTGATCTTCGGGATGGTGCTGAGAAGTCGCTCGGCATCTGCCAGCCCCGACGGCACACCGCGCGGCAAATCAATCTGCGTGCGGTCGCCCGTGATCACCATGCGAGAGCCTTCGCCAAGGCGCGTGAGGAACATCTTCATCTGCATCGACGTGGCGTTTTGCGCCTCGTCCAGCACCACAAACGCATTGGCCAGCGTCCGTCCGCGCATGAAGGCGAGCGGTGCAATCTCGATCTTCTTATCCTCGATCAGCTTGGCCATCTGCTTGCCGGGCAGAAAATCATTCAGCGCATCGTAAAGCGGCTGCATGTAGGGATCGACCTTGTCCTTCATGTCACCGGGCAGATAGCCAAGCTTCTCGCCCGCCTCCACCGCCGGGCGGCTGAGGATGATACGGTCCACATGCCCTTCAATAAACATCGACACGCCCACAGCCACCGCAAGATAGGTCTTGCCCGTGCCCGCCGGACCAATGCCAAAGGCCAACTCATTGGCAAAAAGCGCTCGGACATAGGCTTTTTGTGCATCCGTGCGTGGCTCCACCAGCTTTTTGCGGGTCTTAATCTCGACCCGACCGCCCTTGAAAAGCTCCATCTGATCGCCCGTGCGCACGCCTTTGGTCATGGCGGCCCCCACCTCTGCACCGCCCATGCGCAATTCGCGGTCGATATCGCCATGCTCAACGCCGCGGCCCGCCTCAAGCCGGTCATAGAGCGCCTGGAGTACGCCAGAGGCCTCAGCGACCTGCGCCGCCTCGCCGTGGATGGCCAGTTGATTGCCACGGCGCAGAATCTGCACACCAAGGATCTGCTCGATCTCGGCGAGGTTTTTGTCATGCTCACCGCAGAGGTCGATCAGCAGAAAGTTGTCAGGAAATTCAATCACATCCTTATGCAGGGCGGATGGATCGGCGGCGGCGGTGGGCAGCTCTGTGGGGGGCAAACAGATCTCCGTTGCATTGGCGCGCGGATGCGCGGGTCAGGATGGATGGTGCCAAGCGCGCACGGAAGGTGCAAGCATCATAAAGCGCCACGTGGCCCCAGAGTGTGAAAACCCGCAAGCGCGCGGCCTGCGGGTCTGTCTTTTGTGCACGGGTCGCGCAAATATTTAGATCGGGTCCGACACGACAGACCCACGCTTGAACGCGCCTGTGGCAGTGTTCGGTGGCGCTGTGCCCGAGCAGACGGGCTTGCCGTATTTGTCGAGCCGCTGCGAGAGGTAGCCCTCGATCCCGTCATCAATGATCCAATGATCGCACCCGTTGGGGTCAATCCAGATCCCGGCCTTAAGCTGGCTCAGGTGCTTGGAGTCAAAACCGCGATCTACGGTTTTGTTCTGTTTAGAGCCAGCGGCGCAGCCTGACACGGCCAGAGCGGCGCACAGGGCAACCGAAAGTTTAACGAGTTTCATAAAACGCCCCCCTAGCGAATACAGATGATTTCAACACGGCGGTTCTTAGCCATCCCGGCATGTGTGTTGTTGGACGCTTTCGGCAGCCGCTCGCCATAGCCGCGAATATCCGCGATACGCGCCCCGGTGCTGGCCGCGACACGGGCCACGGAATTGGCGCGGCGCAGGGACAGGTCCATGTTGTAGGCGTCCGATGCGCGACTGTCGGTGTGACCCGTAATAATGTAGGACACGGCCCCAGTCTGGCGGAAGAAATTCGCCAACTGCTGCTGACCCGCGCTGGTAATGCGCGCGCTGTCGGTGTGGAAATACTGATCCGAGTTCATGACACCACAAACATTGCCCCGGCGGCAGACCGGAATGCCCTGGCGGCTGACATGGGGGGTCATATAGCCCTCCCAGCCGTCATCCATGACCCAATGCTCACACCCATCCGGATCAACCCAGATTGTCGGTGTATAATTTTCGCCCACTACCGTCGTTTGCT
The DNA here is from genome assembly GCF_020141465.1 of Roseovarius carneus. Lineage (NCBI taxonomy): Bacteria > Pseudomonadati > Pseudomonadota > Alphaproteobacteria > Rhodobacterales > Roseobacteraceae > Roseovarius > Roseovarius carneus. The sequence continues at coordinate 2,788,566 of NZ_JAHSPD010000001.1, forward strand.
GAGCGGTGGCAGCGCTCCCGGCAAACATGAATACCGCGCCAAACGCAGCAGCGGCGACACCGCCCCAAACCTTGCGCGCCGACGTGAGAAATCCCTCAGTCACAGCTCTCATCCTTTTTTCTGTTCCCCCAAGGGCACACGCTGTTTACGCACTGTGCCCAGACACTAGATAACCAGTTAATCTTACCAGACTTACCTAGGGTGTGAAGCATAAATAAGGCCCAAAGACAGGGGTCAAACCCCATCTATCGCGGCACGCGGAGCGCTAGACACAAAATGAAGGCGCACAGGGACGTGTGCCGAGCCAGGGGCGAATCGGCCTAGCTGCGCGTGATGACCTTTCAGATCAGATCACCCGCAAGTGAATTGGTCTGGCTTTGCATGATCCGGACACGGGCCAGATCCCCCGCCTTGAGGCTGGGGGCTGTCACGTGAACTGCGTGCAGATACTCGGACTTGCCGGTCATCTGGCCGTCCATCCGTCCGGGCTTTTCAAACAAAACGCTCACTTCGCGGCCCACCATCGCGTCCTGAATCTCGCGCTGATGCTGTGTGATCAGCGCCTGAAGCCGGGACAGCCGGTCGCTGGCGGCGTCCGCATCTACCTGCGCGCGGTCTGCGGCGGGTGTGCCGGGGCGGGTGGAGTATTTGAATGAGTAGGCATAGCCATAGCGCACCTCCTCCACGAGGCGCAGAGTGTCTTGGAAATCCGCCTCGGTCTCTTCTGGAAAGCCCACGATGAAATCACCCGAGAGCACGATATCAGGGCGCGCGGCGCGGATACGCTCGATCACACGCAGATAGCTTTCGGCGGTGTGTTTGCGGTTCATCCGTTTCAGAATACGGTCGCTGCCCGATTGCACAGGCAGATGCAGATAGGGCATCAGCTTGGCACAGCTTCCATGGGCATCGATCAGGTCGTCGCTCATGTCATTGGGGTGGGATGTGGTGAAGCGGATACGCTCCAGCCCGTCCACGTCATTCAGCGCCCAGATGAGCTTGGCCAGCGTCCAGTCGGCCCCATCGGGCCCCGCGCCGTGATAGGCGTTGACGTTCTGGCCCAAGAGGGTGATCTCGCGCACGCCGCGCTCCACCAGCCCTTTGGCCTCGTCCACGATGCGCTGCACCGGGCGGCTGACTTCGGCCCCACGGGTATAGGGCACCACGCAAAAGGCGCAGAACTTGTCACACCCCTCCTGCACGGTCAAAAACGCCGTGGGGCCACGCATGGCCTTGGGCCGCGCTTTCAGCCTCTCAAACTTGTCTTCTTCCGGGAAATCCGTGTCGAGCGCCTTGGCCCCGCCCCCGGCGCGGGACTCCATCTCGGGCAGGCGGTGATAGCTTTGCGGGCCCACGACCAGATCGACCATAGGCTGACGGCGGATGATCTCCGCGCCCTCGGCCTGCGCCACACAGCCCGCCACGCCAATCTTGAGGTCAGGATTGGCCTCTTTATGCACCCGCATCCGCCCCAGCTCGGAATATATCTTCTCCGCCGCCTTCTCACGGATGTGGCAGGTGTTCAGCAGGATCATATCCGCGCCCTCGGGGCTGGAGATTTCCTCGTAGCCCGCGCCGCCCAAAGCTTCCGCCATACGCTCAGAGTCGTAGACGTTCATTTGACATCCATAAGTCTTGATGTAGAGCTTTTTCGCGCCTGCCATGGACCTGCCTCGGATGGTGTGGAACTCGGGGCTTGCCTATACCACAAGGGCCGCGTCTTGCAATGCGCGGCGAATTGGCCAAACTGGCGCGAAAACCCAAATGAGGGCAGGAATGCAGTATAGCAGTCTCGACGATTTTCTGGCCCGTGGGCAGGCGCATCTTGCCAAAGGGCCGATTGGCCTCGTCTTTGCCGAGGATCAGGTGGAGCTGGGCAGCACCCTGCGCCACCATCTTGATGCGGGGTTCAAATCGCTCGTGATCTTCGCGCCCGATGACTTCAAGCTGCCTGCGGACGTGGGCGAACGCGTGGTCCGCGTCCGATATGACGTAACGGGCGGCGACAGCTACATCGCGGCGGTGAACGCGGTGATCAAGGCCGCGGCTGGTCAATGGCTCTATTATTGCTTCAACGCCGAATATCTTTTTTATCCCTTCATCGAAACGCGCAGCGTGGGCGAGATGCTGACCTATCACGCGGAAGAGCGGCGCGATGCCATGCTCAGCTACGTGGTGGACCTTTATGCGGGCGATCTGGATGCGCATCCCAATGCGGTGCATCTGGAAGACGCGCATATGGACAAATCGGGCTATTACGCCCTCGCCCGCGCCGATCCGGCCAACCACAACCACCCCAAGGAGCGGCAGCTTGATTTCTTCGGCGGCCTGCGCTGGCGCTATGAGGAGCATATTCCCGCCGCGCGCCGCAAGATCGACCGGATTTCGCTTTTTCGCTGCAAGGACGGGCTGGAGCTGCGCGCGGATCACACATTCAATGATGAAGAATACAACACCTATGCCTGCCCGTGGCACAACAACCTGACCTCGGCCGTGGTGTCGTTCCGCACCGCCAAGGCGCTGAAAAGCAACCCCGGCTCGATGTTCGATATCCACACATTCAAATGGCACAACTCGACGCAGTTCGAATGGCATTCACGGCAATTACTGGACCTTGGCCTGATGGAACCGGGGCAGTGGTTTTAGAAGGGTGCGGGCGCGGGTTTTTGTCGGGGGAGGTTGCTCTGTGCGATGGCGTGGGGTTTTAGGTTGGGATTGGGTCGGTGGTGGTCTGCTTTGAGGACGAAGCTTCCTTTCAGTGTAACGTGACCCAAGTCCGCTTTAGGGAGGGTGTTCAACTGGTTGACACAAATCCATTACGTGGAGCGCGTACCGTGGACAATGACTGAATCCACCTTACCGAGAGGAACCTTATGCACATTGCCATTGCTGCCTGCAGGACAAACCCACAGCTTTCTTTGTCAAACAAAACCCTGCAATCAGCTTTGGAAACTTGTGGTGCGCGTGTCTCAGTTTTGAACTGGAATGAACACTCTGCTGCGGATTTTCTCTCGTGTGATCTTACACTGCTCAGACAGACTTGGGACTACCAGAATGACCCCGGCGGTTTTGCAGCTTGGTTGATAAGGCTCAATGCAATGGGTGGTCAAATCGAAGCGCGTCCCGACCTGGCCATATGGAACAATGACAAGCGCACGCTGATCGAAATAAAGGCTGCTGGAGTGGAAATTCCGGAAACTTACCGGTCGGTCGAAGACGCCATTGCAAGCCAAGGTGATCGGGGCTCGACGGAAAAACTTGTGCTAAAACCCGCGTTTGGCGGCGACGGTGTAGGCGTAGAAGAAACGTGTCTCTCTGAGATTGAAGCGACACGTACAAAGATTGAGCGAGACGTGCCGGGACGCCCAATTTTGGTGCAAGAGTTTTTGCCTGAAATTGATGACGGCGAGTGGAAAATGACGTGTATCGACGGCAAAGTCGAACTCGCAGTGCAGGCGAAGCCAATGACTGGAGAATTTCGTATCAATTCGCGCTTCGGTCCAACCATTGCAGCTGCAGAGCCACCTGCTGCGGCTCGATCAGCGGCGGAAAAAATCATGGCATTTGTGGGAGCGCCTCTTTGTGCCCGTGTGGACGGTGTCATGCGCGAGGACAGGTTCATCTGCACTGAGCTAGAGCTTTGCGATCCTGACCTACACCTACATTACGCGCCAGAGGTCGCGACGATACTCGCAGAAGCAACACTCCGGCGAATTGACGGTGAGCAAGCCTGACTACAGACATTCGTTTGCGGCGCAGAATTTCGCACTTTGGGCTCAAAGCAGACGCTCTCCCGGCGCCCGCCCCAAAGTCAGACCCTCACCAAACTCCAACCCCCTTCAGATGTTTTCCGCCTGCGGCATGCCCAGCACGTGAAATCCGCCATCGACGTGGATGATCTCTCCGGTCGTGCACGCACCCGCGTCGGAGGCGAGGTAAACCGCCGTGCCGCCCACTGCCTCCAGCGTGGCATTGGCGCGCAGGGGCGCGTTCATGTCGGTATGCTTGTAGGTCTTGCGCGCGCCCCCGATGGCGGCCCCGGCGAGGGTTTTCATCGGGCCGGGGCTGATCGCGTTGACGCGGATGCCTTCGGGGCCGAGATCATTGGCCAGATAGCGCGTGGCGCTCTCAAGGGCGGCCTTGGCCACGCCCATGACGTTGTAATTGGGCGCCACGCGGTTCGAGCCCTGATAGGTCAGCGTCAGAAGCGTGCCGCCCTTCTCCACCATCATCGGATGCGCGCGGCGCGCCACCTCGATGAAGGAATAGCATGAGATATCCATCGAGTTCTTGAAATTGGCCCGGCTGGTGTTCAAGAACCGGCCCGTCAGCTCGGATTTGTCGGAAAACGCCACCGCATGCACGACGAAATCAAGGCTGTCCCAGCGCGCGGCGAGGGCCTCGAACGCCGCATCGAGCGAGGCATCGTCGGTCACGTCCACATCGACCATGAAATCCGAACCCACGCTCGCCGCCAGAGGCTCCAGCCGTTTGCCGAATGCCTCGCCCTGATAGGTGAAGGCAAGCTCGGCCCCGGCCCCGTGCATGGCCTTTGCGATGCCCCATGCGATCGAGCGGTCATTGGCGACCCCCATGATCAGGCCGCGTTTTCCGGCGAGTGCGTGTGTCATCTGGCCTATCCTTCAAACTTGCTCAGAAGCATCGAGCCATTCGTGCCGCCGAAACCGAAACTGTTGGTCATCACCGTGTCGAGGCCCGCATTCTCGCGTAGCTCGGTCGCGATCTCTGCGGGGGCGAGCGCCGGATCAAGCGTGTCCACGTTGATCGACGGAATGATGAAGTCATTCTTGAGCGCCAGCAGGCAATAGATCGCCTCTTGCGCGCCGGTCGCCCCCTGGCTGTGGCCCGTCATGGATTTGGTCGAGCTGATGGGCGGCGTGCTGCCTTGGCCAAACACCCGCCGCACCGCTTCGACCTCGCCCACATCGCCCACGGGGGTCGAGGTGCCATGGGCGTTGATATAGCTCACCTTTCGGTCGGGGCTGAGCGTGCGCAGCGCGCCACGCATGGCCCGTTCCCCGCCCTCACCCGACGGCGCGACCATATCCGCACCATCCGATGTGGCGGCAAAGCCCGTCACTTCGGCATAGATTTTCGCACCCCGCGCCTGCGCGCGCTCAAGGCTTTCCAGCACCAGTATCGCGCCTCCCCCCGAGATCACAAACCCATCGCGATCCGCGTCAAACGCGCGCGAGGCTTTCTCGGGCGTGTCGTTATACTTGGACGACATCGCGCCCATCGCGTCAAAGAGGCACGACAGCGTCCAGTCAAGCTCCTCCCCGCCGCCTGCAAACATCACGTCCTGCGTGCCAAGCGCCACCTGTTGCGCCGCCATCCCGATGCAATGCAGCGAGGTCGAGCAGGCCGAGGTGATCGAGAAATTCATGCCCTTGATCTGGTAAGCTGTGGCAAGGTTTGCAGACACTGTGGACGACATGCATTTGGGCACCGCAAAGGGCCCGATCCGTTTGGTCGCGCCGGTTTTCAGCACCACCTGATGCGCGGCCAGCATGGCCGACGTGCTTGGTCCACCAGATCCCGCGATCAGACCCGTCATCGGGTCCACAACCTCGGACGGCTCCAGCCCCGCATCGGCAATGGCCTGCCCCATCGCGATATGGGCATAGGCGGATCCCGGCCCCATGAAGCGCAGGGTCCGCTTGTCCACATGCTCGGACACATCAAGATCGACGGCGCCCGCGATCTGGCTGCGGAACCCGTGTTCCTTCATTGCCTCATTGGCGGTGATGCCAGAGCGGCCTGCCTTGAGCGCGGACAAAACCTCGCCCGCGTCATTTCCGATGGATGATACGATGCCCAAACCTGTCACGACCACGCGGCGCATGTGCAATCTCCCCTAGCGGTTCTCGGCCCTTGTGTAGGACAGCACGGGGCGCAGGAGCAAGCAGTTAGGCGCGCATGTCTCGCGCGGAACCTTCCGTGGCTTTCTTACATGGCTTTCTTCCGTGGCTTTGCTGAAACGCTTGGTGCGAAACTTTGTGGCGGCGCTTGCAATCGGGCGCGGGCTGCACACACTGTGGCGCAGTGTACCCCCACCGACTGGATTGTCTCATGCGTTTGAAGATTTGTGGCCTGACCCTCGTTGCCTCGCTTGCCTTGAGTGGCTGCACCGAACCGGGAGCGGGCCCTCAAGGAGGCTTCGTTCAGACCCTGCCTGAAGAAATCATCGCCATGGCCGGACCCAATCAGGACCTCGATGCCGTGCGCGTGCGCGAGGATGGGTGCCTCTGGTATCGCCATCAAGGCCCCGTGGAGACCACAATGCTGCCCCTGCGCACGGGCGAAGGTCGCCCGATCTGCACACAGACCGCAGAGGGCTGATCCCTCAGCTCATCTCAGCTCTGGGCGGTGGCGTAGGTCTCGGACGGGTAGAGAACCGCCGTCGATCCAGTCTGCACCTTGCCGTAGAGCCCGTTGATATGGGCCATCACCATGCGCACGCAGCCCGAGCTTGCCCGCCCGCCGATAGACCGTGGGCTTGGCGTTCCGTGGATGCGCAGATAGGTGTCGCGATTGCCCACATAGAGATAGAGCGCGCGGCTCCCCAGAGGGTTGGTCGGCCCGCCCGGCACGCCATCGGCGAATTGTTCATATGTGGCTGGCTCGCGCTTGATCATGGACGCGGTGGGCGTCCAAGTGGGCCATTTGGCCTTGCGCCGGATCGTATAGGTGCCGGGCTCATAAAGGTTGCCGCGCGCAATCGCCACGCCATAGCGCATCGCAGTCCCTTCAGGCTCGATAAAGTAAAGATAGCGGGCAACCGCGTCCACATGGATATCTCCAGGGCGCAGGCCAGCATTCGCCTCCACCCGCGTGGGTAGGAAACGCGGTGCGATGCCCCAAGGGTTCGACGTCTCAGGCACGTAATTGGCGGGCGTGACGCGCGCATCCCATTTGGACCAGCTTCCTTGGGCCGAAGCAGACGCAGCGCTTGGAAGGATGCCCGGCAAAGCCGCTGCCCCGAAAAGCGCGGTTGATGTCTGGATGAAATGGCGTCTGGTCAGCATTGGGTCGTCTCTCCTTGCCCGTTTCGGGCGTCATATGGGCATTTTGAGCGTTATAGCCCAGTTTACGCCGATTCGCTGAATAACGGGCAAGACTCACGCAATTGTGCGGCTGAGGGTGGCGGATTGGCCATATTGGAGCGGCTCTGACGCATCAGGAGCGGGTGCTTGGCACGCAGATCGCCCCCAAGGTTCCCTTTGACGCTCACGGCCAAGCTGTGCAGTGTGATTGAAATTCATCGCGCGGGGTCATGCAGTGGCGCAACACGAGGTCTTTGGGGCCGCCGATCAACAAGCCGTGCTGAGGCGCGGCCGGGCGATGGCCGAAGTGCTCGGCGATGACCCCCGCTTCAGTTATTATGGCCGCGTCGTGGGTTTGGTCGGCCCGGATGACGGGCCTATTGATCAACTCGCGGCATTGTCCATCGTTCAGGGCAATTCGAACTATTCCGCCGTGCCAGCGCATCAGGCTGCATCGGTGGTGGCCGATCTGGAACGGCGCGGCCTTATCCCGATGCACTATGCCAAATGGGAGGGCGGCACCGAGAGCTTGGCGGCGACGCGCGCCGTGATAGACGCCTTTCCCCTGCCACAAGACTTGAGGTTGACCCGCCTGGAGGCCTCAACACCGGGTCACCACCTCGCATCCATGGCCGAAATGGCGTTGCGCTGCGGGGTATTGCCGCTCTGTGGTGAGGTTCTGCGCGGCCTCTACAAACCAGCCGTTTGCATGATCGCCCTCGACAAGGACGACAAGGTTGTGTCCTGCGCCGCCACGTCCGCCTTCGCGCAGGCCTCCCACGCCACACTTGGCCAGCAGGCATGGTGGGGGATGCTCGCCACCGATCCTGCGCGGCGCGGAGAGCGGCTTGCGCTCATTCTGGGCGCTCATGCGATGCTGGAAATGGAGGCGCGCTTTGGCTTTCAGGACGTCATGACCGGGGTGGAGCCGGGAAACGCACCGTCGGAGGCGCTGTGCGCCCGGATGGGGATGGCGCCGGGTGCGTTCGCAATCATCAGCTGCGCCGATCCGCGTGCGCTGACCTCGGGGCGCATGACGAAATAGCGCCTTTGAAGTCCGCTCTGGCAATACGAAGGGCTGGCCCGCGTCATTCAGGACGAAACCCCTGCCCGCTCAACTTTCGCTGAGCGCGACTTTCATATCCTTGACCATATAAATCACCTCACCATCCGCCTCAACGATGCCATCGGCCACACCCATCGTCAGGCGACGTGTCTGGATCGCCTTGGTGAAATCAATCTTGTAGGTCAGCATCTTGCGATCAGGCCGCACCATGCCCGTCAGCTTGACCTCACCCACGCCCAGCGCATAGCCCCGCCCCTGCCAGCCACGCCAGCCGAGGTTGAAGCCCGTAAGCTGCCACAGACCATCAAGGCCAAGGCAGCCGGGCATGATCGGGTTGCCGGGAAAGTGGCAATCGAAGAACCAAAGCGACGGGTCGATATCGAACTCGGCCAGAACATGCCCTTTGCCATGTGCGCCGCCATCGCCGGAAATCTCGGTGATGCGGTCCATCATCAGCATGGGCGGCTCGGGCAATTGCGCGTTGCCGGGGCCGAAAAGTTCGCCGCGCGCACATTTGAGCAGGTCTTCTTTTCCGAAAGAAGTGGGGTATTCGGACATGGAGGAGGCCTTTCTGGTGGTGTCTTGAATTGCTCCTCCCCCTCTAGCACCGCCCCCAGCACAGGAGCAAGCCCGCCGGAACGCGCGGAGGCATAGCAGCGGCCCATACGTGCCCTCGCAGCGTCACGGCGCGACATTTGAGAATTTTATTTGAAATCCACCCCCTAAGCGCCCTATATCTATCTCATGGAAGATATTGCTCAAAACACCCTCGCGGACGGCCCACTGACCCCATCCGAGCGCGGAACCGCGTGGCTGGCGGGGGCAGGGTTGCGCCCGACACGGCAGCGCGTGGCGCTTGCCGCCCTTCTGATTGGCGATGGGCAGCACCGTCACGTCACGGCCGAAAGCCTTTTTGGCTCGGTGCAGAGCGAGGGGGAAAGCGTGTCATTGGCCACGGTCTACAACACCCTGCGCGCGTTTTGCGATGCGGGGCTGATGCAGGAAGTTCTGGTGGACGGTGCCAAGAGCTATTTTGACACCAACACGCATGATCACCCCCATTTTTTCTGGGAGGATGAGAACCGGCTGACCGACGCGCCAGCGGATCAGCTTGAGATTACGCGCCTGCCCGATGCGCCCGAGGGGGCAGAGATTGCGTCAGTTGATGTGGTGATCCGCCTGCGCCGCCGCTGATGCGCGCAGCGAGTTATGCGCGCTTTGGCGCAGCCTCCGACGTTCTAGAAATCACCGAGATAGAGATGCCGACACCCGGCCCCGGTGAGGTGCGCGTGCGGCTGGCCTTCAGCGGCGTGAACCCGTCGGATGCCAAGGCCCGCGCCGGGGCGCGTCCCGGTGTGACCAAGCCCGCCTTCCCGCGCATCATCCCCCATTCCGACGGCGCGGGCGAGATCGATGCCGTGGGCGCAGGCGTGGACGCCGCGCGCATCGGCAGCCGCATTTGGATCTGGAACGGTCAGTGGCAGCGCGCCTTTGGCACGGCGGCGCAGTTTATCTGCCTGCCCAGCGCCCAAGCCGTGGATATACCCTCCAGCGTCTCTCTGGAAACCGGGGCCACTTTGGGTATTCCCGGCCTCACGGCGGCGCAGGTTGTCTTTGGCGGCGGCGATATCGCCGGCAAGACCCTGCTGATCTCTGGTGGAGCGGGTGCTGTGGGCCATAACGCTGTGCAACTGGCCAAATGGGGCGGGGCCAAGGTCATCGCCACGGCGCGCGGTGCAGGTCTGGCCCGCGCGCTGGAGGCGGGCGCAGATTCGGCGCTGGATTACACCAACGCCGATCTCGCGGCGGAAATTCTGGAAGCCTCAGGTGGTGGCATAGACCGCGCCATCGAGGTGGAGTTTGGGGCCAACATCCCGCTTCTGGCTGAAGTAATGCGCCCTCTTGGGACCATCGCGGCCTATGGCTCGGGCGCGGAGATGATGCCCACGCTGCCCTTTGGCCCGTTTCTCTTCAAGGCGCTCAAGATTGATATCACGCTGATCTATCTGCTGCCCGAAGCAGAGCGTGCGGTGATCATAGAGCGGTTGCACTCTGCGCTCACCACAGATGCGCTGCGACCAGCGATCCAAGCGGTGCTGCCGCTTGAGAACTGCGCCGAGGCCCATGACGCCGTGATGACGCCGGGCAGATCCGGCGCCATCCTGTTGGACATGGCTTAACCGATCGCCACGACCTCAATCGCGAAGGTCAGGTCTTTGCCCGCAAGCGCGTGATTGGCGTCAAGCGTCACTTCCGTTTCCGTGACCTCCACAACCGTCACAGGCATGACTTGCCCCTCTTGCGTCTGCACCTGAAGCATCGTGCCTGGATCGAGCGGGATATCGTCGGGGATACCCTCACGCGGCACGACTTGCAGCGCCTCGGGGTTGGTGGGGCCGTAAGCCTCATCGCACGGCACCTCGACCACTTTCTTGTCGCCAAGGGTCATGCCCGGAAGCGCCTTGTCGAGACCCGGAATGATCTGGCCCGAGCCCACCTCAAAGCGCAGCGGATCGCGCCCCTCGCTGCTGTCAAAGACGGTTCCGTCCTCCAGCGTGCCTTTATAGTGAATTTGCACAGTATCGCCGGGTTTCACCTCGGACATGGTCACTCCAGTTCTGATTGGGGGATGGGTTGCAAGGCCGCGCCGCGCGCAGGTGCTTGGATTCGCAACACGCTAACAAGCGTGCGCGCGGGATGCAAACCGGCCCTTCCATCGCCTCGCGCGCCGTGCAACTCTACGCGTCAAACACCCCCCGGAATTGCGCCAGAAGGGAAGGCCCGGATGCCCATCACCACCTGCATATTTGACGCCTATGGCACGCTTTTTGATGTGGCCGCGGCCGCCCGCAACGCCGCCGCCGAGCCGGGGCGCGAGGCGTTTGCCGCTAAATGGCCCACGATTGCCGAGCATTGGCGGCTCAAACAGCTGCAATATTCATGGCTGCGCGCGATCACGGGAGAGTATTGCCAATTCTGGCAGGTCACGGAAGAGGCACTTGATTGGACGCTGGAGGCCGAAGGGTTGGACGGGGACGCCGCTCTGCGCGACCGGCTTTTGCAACTATACTGGGAGCTTGAAGCCTATGCTGAAGCCCCGGCGATGCTCATGGCCCTGAAAAATGCAGGCCTGAACAGAGCGATCTTGTCCAACGGATCGCCCGCCATGCTGGGGGCGGCGGTGCATTCAGCAAAGCTCGGCGATCTGTTGGATGGCACCTTGTCGGTGGAATCTGTGCGCATCTTCAAGCCCGCCGCACTCGTCTATGACATGGTCGGCACGCGCTTCGGCTGCGCCCGCGACGAGGTGCTCTTTGTATCAGCCAATGGCTGGGACGCGGCGGCGGCGGCGGGATATGGCTTTCACGTCGCATGGATCAACCGCAAGGGCGAGCCTGTGGACCGCCTGCCCGCCCGGCCCGGCCATGTGCTGCCCGATCTCAGCGGCATTCCCGCCCTCGCAGCGGCGCTGTAATGGCAGGCTTTACCACTTCCGACGGGCTGCGCCTGCATTACACTGACGAGGGCACAGGCGATCCGGTCCTGTGCCTTGCGGGCCTCACGCGCAACAGCGCAGATTTCAAATTTGTCCTGCCGTTTCTTGCCGGGCACCGCGTCATCCGCATGGATTATCGCGGGCGGGGCCTGTCAGATCATGCGCAAGATTACATGACCTACTCCATCCCGCAGGAGGCGGCAGATGCCGTGGCCCTTATGGATCATCTGGGGGTGGCACGCGCCACGATCCTCGGCACGTCGCGCGGTGGCCTTATTGCCATGGTGCTGGCCGCAACTGTGCCGGACCGTCTCAACGGGGCAATCCTCAATGATATCGGCCCCGAGATATCCCCCGAGGGGATGGAGCGGATCATGGATTATCTGGGCACACGGCCCCGGTTCGCGGATTACGATTCTGCCGCCACGGGGCTCCGCACCGCTTATGCCACGCAGTTTCCCGGCGTGCCCGAGACACGCTGGCGCGTGCAGGCCGAGATGATGTGGTGCGAGGCCGAGGATGGTCTTGATCTGCGCTATGATGCCCGCCTGCGGGACGCGATGGTTGCGCAGCGGGATGCCGGGCCTGCGCCCGATCTCTGGCCGCTTTTTGATACGCTCGCGTCTGGCCCGCTGACCGTGATCCGGGGGGCGAACTCGGACTTGCTGACGGCCCAAACCCTCGCCAAAATGCACGCCCGCGCGCCCAGTATGCGCAGCGCCACGGTGCCGGATCGCGGCCATGTCCCGTTTTTGGACGAGGCAGAGGCGCTGGCGGCCATCCATGAGCATTTGAAGGATTTTGCATGAATATCGAGCGTATCCGCGCGGCGGCCACCCGGCTTGCGGGCCATGCCCGGCAAACCCCGCTCCTCGGGTCGCCCTTTCTGGACGAGATCGCCGGGCGGCGGGTCTTGGTGAAGGCGGAATGTCTGCAACATACCGGCAGTTTCAAATATCGCGGCGGGCGGGCGGCAGTCTCGGCCCTTGGCTCAGAGGTCCGCGCGCGCGGCGTGCTCGCGTTCTCCTCGGGCAACCATGCCCAAGGTGTGGCGCTGGCGGCCCGCGAAATGGGTGTGCCTTGCGTGATCATCATGCCGATGGATGCGCCCGCGCTCAAGATTGCCAACACGCGCGCCCTGGGGGCCGAGGTGATCCTTTATGATCGCGCAGGCGGCGAGAGCCGCGAAGCCTTGGGCGAGGCGGTCCGAACCGAGCGCGGCATGACCCTGATCAAACCTTATGACGAGCCGGAGGTGATCGCGGGCCAAGGCACCACAGGCCTTGAGATCGCAGCCCAAGCCGCGACGATGGGCATCCGCGCGGCGGAGGTTCTCGCGTGCTGTGGTGGCGGGGGCCTAACCTCCGGGATCGCGATGGCGCTGGAGGCGGACGCGCCCGAGATGCGTGTGCGACCAGTGGAGCCTGAAGGGTTTGACGACGTGGCCCGCTCGCTTAAATCAGGCCAGATCGAGAGCAATGAGGGTCCGGCGAAAGGCCTCTGCGATGCGATCCTGACGCCTGCGCCGGGCGAGATCACATTCCCCATCATGCAGCGCCTCTGCGCGCCGGGGATCGTGGTGAGCGACGACGAATGCCTGCGCGCCATGGCGCTGGCTTGGGGGCGGCTCAAACTGGTGGTGGAGCCGGGTGGCGCTGCTGCGCTGGCCGGTGCCTTGTTCCATAACGACAGCTTTGAAGGCGATACCGTGATTGCAACCATCTCTGGCGGCAATGTCGATGCGGATGTGTTCCAGACCGCGCTCACACGCTTCGGCACGCTCGTCTAGGGCGCCCCCATGCCTGCGGCGTACCCCCACGTGGACGCCCGCGCCCGGTTGCAAACATCCCCGCCCACCCGCATAACGGGATGAGCGCAGCCGCGCGCCGCCCGGAGCCTTGATGCAATCCCGCCTGCCCCTCCTCTTTATCCTGATGACTGTGACGATAGATTCCATGGGGATCGGCCTGATCATGCCCGTGATGCCGGATCTGATAACCGAGGTGAACGGCGGCACATTGGCCAATGCGGCGATCTGGGGCGGGATCCTCTCAGCCAGCTATGCGGTGATGCAATTTGTCTTCGGGCCAATATTGGGCAGCCTCTCGGATCGCTTTGGGCGGCGCAGGGTGCTGCTCGTGTCGCTTGCGGTGATGACGGTGGATTACGTTGTGATGGCGCTGGCGGGCTCAATCTGGCTTTTGCTCCTTGGGCGGCTCATTGGCGGGATCACAGCCGCCACGCAGGCCACCGCAGCCGCATACATTGCCGACATCACACCCGCCAATGACCGTGGCGCACGCTTTGGCCTCTTAAGTGCGGCGTTTGGGATGGGCTTCATCCTCGGCCCGCTCATCGGCGGCCTGTTGGGGGATCTGGGCACGCGTGCGCCGTTTTGGGCGGCAGCGGCCCTTGCGGGCGCGAACCTTATATTCGGGATGATCATCCTGCCCGAAACCCTAAAACCTGAGAACCGCCGCGCCTTCTCGCTTGCCCGCGCCAATCCGCTGGGCGCGCTGCGCAGCGTGCGCAAGCTGCCGGGGCTCGCGCCGCTTTTGGTAGTGCTTTTCCTCTATCAGGTCTCGTTTCACGTCTACCCGGTGATCTGGTCCTATTTCACCCAAGCACAGTTCAGCTGGGACCCCGGCATGATCGGCCTGTCGCTGGCCGCTTTTGGCGTCTCTATCGCAATCGTTCAGGCGGGGGTGATCCGCCTCAGCCTGCGCCACTTGGGCGAGGTGGGCACGGTCATCGCAGGGCTTTGCTTTGCGGCGCTGTCTTTTGTGCTGCTGACGGTTGTGACAAGTGGCGCACTGGCCCTTGCGCTTACGCCCATTGCGGCGCTTGCTGCCATTGCCACACCTGCGCTGCAATCCATCATGTCGGCCAAATGCGCCGATGATGCGCAGGGCGAATTGCAAGGCGTGATCGCCTCGGTCAATGCGCTCGCGCTGATCACCTCGCCCTTGTTGATGACAAGTGTGTTCGCAAAATTCACGAGCCCCGGCACAGCGTATTACCTGCCCGGCGCGCCGTTTCTGGCCTCGGCCGCGCTTTGCGTCTTGGGCCTTGCGCTTTTCCTGCGGGCGCGGCGGCGCAAGGGCTGAGGCGCGGGTCGTCTCAATTCCTCCTTGCAGCGGCGCGCGAATCCGGGTCAGCCTTGGGCAACAGCATACGGAGACATCATGCGCACAATCAAAGCCGCCGTTTGCCACGCCTTCTCCTCCCCTCTTGTGATCGAGGATGTAGCCCTGCGCGCCCCCCTTGCAGGCGAGGTTTGCGTCGATCTCTCCGCCGTAGCTATATGCCACTCGGATATTTCCTTTGCGGAAGGTGCGTGGGGCGGCTCTCTCCCTGCGGTGTACGGCCATGAGGCGGCGGGTCGCGTGAGCGCGATCGGCCCCGGTGTGCAGGGGTTTGCGCCGGGTGATCCGGTGGTGGTGACGCTCATCCGCGCCTGCGGGCAATGCGCAAGCTGTGGCGGCGGCGCGCCCACGGCCTGCGAAACGCCTTATGATGGCGACCAGGGGCCGCTGAAAACAGCCCAAGGCGGCATGCTCCATCAGGCGATGGCCTGCGGCGCTTTTGCCGAGGCGGTCGTGGTGGATCAAAGCCAGATCGTACGCATCCCCGAGGACATGCCAATGGACGCGGCGAGCCTCCTGAGCTGCGGTGTGATCACCGGCGTGGGCGCGGTGGTCAATTCAGCGGGCCTGCGCGCGGGCCAAGACGTGGTGGTAATCGGTGCGGGCGGCGTGGGTCTGAACGCGATCCAGGGCGCGCGGATCGCAGGCGCGCGGCGCATCGTGGCGGTGGATATGAGCGACGAGAAGCTGGCGACAGCGCAGGAGTTTGGTGCAACCGACGGCGTTTTGGCAACGCAGGGCAAGCCTTGGCAGGCCGCGCGCCAGGCGATGGGACGTGGGGCCGATGCGGTCATTGTCACCGTGGGTGCGATCCCGGCCTATGACCAAGCGCCCAAATACCTCGCTTCCGGGGGGCGCGTGATCATGGTGGGCATGCCCCATTCCGGCGCGCAAGCCTCGTATGAGCCGGTCAATCTCGCCGCAACGGGCCAGGGTATGATCGGCTCCAAAATGGGTGACGCGGTGATCCGGCGCGATATTCCGTGGATGATCGACCTCTATGCCCAAGGGCGGCTGAAGCTCGATGAGCTGATCTCGGGCCGCTGGGACCTTGCGCAGATCAATGAGGCCATCGCCGACACCAAGACCGGTGCTGCGCGGCGTAATGTCATCACTTTCGAGCGCACCTGAACCCCGGCCACCAAAGGAGCCCGCCATGCCCGAGATTTCCGCAACCCTGGACGAGGCAGGGCATGTTTTGCGCCTTGCAAATGCAAGCGCCGAAGGCGGCGATCTTAGGTTTCACGCGATCTGGCTACGCGACAATGCGCTGGACCCCGCGACGCGCGATCCGGGCAACGGCCAGCGGCTGATCACGCTTGGCGATATCCCAGAAGAAACCCACCTGACCGAGGCGCGGATTGAGGCGGGCCAAGTCCTCTGCCGGTTTGCCCCCGATGGTCACGCTTGCGCCTTTCCCATCGCATGGCTACGCGATCACGCGTATGACCATGCGCCCGCACGCGGGCCTGGCGCGCTGCCCGAGGGGGCCGAAACTTGGGATAGCTCCTTTAACGGGGACGTCCCTACCGAAGCCCTACCCGCGCTCCAATCGGGCGGCGTGGCTTTGCACACATGGCTGGACGGAGTGCGCCGATACGGCGTGGCGCGGGTGAGCGATATGCCTGCCGTGCCCGGCACACTCTTTGATCTGGTCGCGACCTTCGGCCATGTGCGCGAGACGAATTATGGCCGCCATTTCGAGGTCCGCACCGAGGTGAACCCCACCAACCTCGCCTATACGGGCCTCGGGCTTCAGGCCCATACCGACAACCCCTACCGCGACCCAGTCCCGACCCTCCAAGTGCTTGCCTGCCTTGAGAATTCTGCCGAAGGCGGGGAAAATATGGTGGTTGACGGCTTTGCAGTTGCGCAAAGGCTTTTAACCGAGGGCCCACGAGGCTTTGCGCTTTTGTCGGGCCACACCGCCCGTTTCGCCTATGCCGGATCGGGCGGTGTGAACCTCAAGTCCCGCCGCCCAATGATTGAGCTTGCCCCGGACGGCACGCTCCAAGCCATCCGCTTCAACGCCCGGTCTGCCGCGCCGATCACCGACGTGCCCTTTGCGGATATGCAAGATTACTACGCCGCATATCGCCGTTTCTCCATGCTGGTTGACGCACCCGAGATGCAGGTCAGCTTCAAACTCAGCCCCGGTGAGGCGTTCATCGTGGACAACACCCGCGTGCTGCATGCAAGGCGCGGATATAGCGGGGCCGGCAGCCGCTGGCTTCAGGGATGCTATGCCGACAAGGACGGGCTCCTGTCGAGATTGGCCGTATTGGAGGCAGAGATATGAGCACGCTCAGCACAGACACGATTGTGGAGTTCATCGGCGATATTTTCAAACGCCGGGGGGCGGAAAGTTATCTCGGGGAGAATGTCACCATGTCCGAGCATATGCTCCAAGGAGCCGCCCTCGCGCAGGCCGCGGGCGCGCGTGATGATCTGGTGGCCGGGGCATTGCTGCACGATATTGGCCACTACACCAACGAGTTTCCCGAAGACGCGCTGGCGCAAGGTACGGACAATCACCACGAGGAGGCGGGCGCGCGGGTGATGGACGGGTTTTTCCCGCCCATCGTGACCGATTGCATCCGCTGGCATGTCGCGGCCAAACGGTATCTTTGTGCGACGGACTCCGCCTATTTCGGGCAATTGTCCGAGGCGTCGGTGCAATCGCTGAACCTGCAAGGCGGGCCGATGAGCGATGCGGAAGTGATCGAGTTCGCCAAACAGCCCAACCTCAGGGACATCTTGCAAGTGCGCATCTGGGATGATCAGGGCAAGGTGCCGGGGATGGAAACACCTACGTTTGATGACTACGCACCAATGCTTCAACGCGTAGTCGATGCGCATGCAGGGGCCCACACATGAAACTGCAAGACCTTGATATCATTGTCACTGCACCGCCTGCGCCGGGCTGGGGCGGGCGCTACTGGATCCTTGTGAAGCTGACCACAGCTTGCGGCATCACCGGCTGGGGCGAGGTCTATGCCGCGTCCGTGGGACCGGAGGCAATGCGCGGTGTGATCGCGGATGTGTTCGCGCGCCATATGCAAGGCGAGAGCCCTGAAAATATCGAGCTGATGTTTCGCCGGGCCTATTCTTCGGGCTTCACCCAGCGGCCCGACCTGACCGTAATGGGCGCGTTCTCAGGGCTGGAAATTGCCTGCTGGGATATTTTGGGCAAGGCGCGCGACCGGCCCGTCTGGGCGCTTCTGGGGGGCAAGGTGACGCCCCGCGTGCGCGCCTACAGCTATCTCTACCCCCTGCCCCATCATGATCTGACCGCCTTCTGGTCCTCGCCTGAGATGGCAGCCGAAAGCGCTGTTGATCTGGTTGCACGCGGCTATACGGCGGTGAAGTTCGACCCCGCAGGCCCTTACACATTGCGCGGCGGCCATAGCCCGGCGCAAAGCGATATCACCCTCTCGGTGGCCTTCTGCAAGGCGATCCGTGCGGCCGTGGGCGACCGTGCGGACCTGCTCTTTGGCACCCATGGGCAGTTCACCACCCAAGGTGCGATCCGTATGGGCAAGGCTATCGCACCTTATGATCCGTTGTGGTTTGAGGAGCCTGTGCCACCTGATAACGTTGGTGCGCTGGCCCGTGTGGGGGCAGCCACGGGCCTGCCTATCGCGGTGGGAGAGCGCCTGACGACGAAGGCCGAATTCGCACCCGTGTTGCGCGATGGTGGGGCCGCGATCCTGCAACCCGCCCTTGGGCGCGCGGGCGGCATCTGGGAGATGAAGAAGGTCGCGGCGATTGCCGAAGTCTATAACGCGCAGATGGCCCCGCATCTTTATGCGGGCTCCATGGAGTGGGCCGCGAACGTGCAGTTCGCCGTCTCCATCCCCAATCTTCTGATGGCCGAGACGATCGAAAGCCCGTTCCATGATGCGCTGATCAAAGGCAGTATCCGTGTCGAGAACGGCTATATCGAAGCGCCTGAGGCGCCGGGCCTGGGCATTGACGTGGACGAAGATCTGGCCCGTGCGCATCCCTATACCGGCACGGGTCTGCATCTGGAAATGACGCAAACACCGTGCAGCTATCACGCGCCCAACGCCTTCACGGGAGGCGCGCCGCCCGAAGAGTGATCTAGGGTCGTTTGGAAAGAATGCCCTTAGGGCAGAAGGCCCAGCCAGACCCAAGCGCTCAGCACCGAGAGCGCTGTGCCGATCAGCACCGCCGAGGCCGCTACCCGCCGCGCTGCGCCATACATATTGGCGAAGATATAGGCATTCACCCCCGGTGACATGGCCGCGGTGATCACGGCCGAGCGCATGGCGGCATCGCTCACTTCAAGCGCCCCTCCGAGGGTCAGTGTGATCGCCGGATGCGCCACGAGTGCCACCGCGCAGACATAGAGGATGACGCGCAGGTCGCCCTCGGGACGGTAGCGCACCAGCACCCCCCCAAGGCCAAAGAGCGCCGCCGGAAGAGCCGCCGCCGCCAAAAGCGTGAACCCGTCGCGCAGAAACTCCGGCAAGGGCAGCCCGCTGAGGTTCACCATAAGGCCAAGCACGATACCGATGATCAGCGCGTTAGAGAACATCGCCTTGAGCACTTTTACCGCCACCTGTCCGCCGGGCGCGCCGCGCGCGCGGGCAAGCTCCATCGCGGTGATGCCAACGCCATAGCAAAACGGCGAATGGAGCGCGATGATGGCGAAGTTCGCACTCAGCGCGTCTGCCCCATAAGCCCGCTCGGTCAGGGGCAGGCCCAAGAGAACCGAGTTGGAGAAGAGGCAACAAAACCCGATGGCGATGGAATCCTCCCATCCGCGCCCAAAGATAAAGCGCGCACCAAGAAGGCCCAAACAGAAACCGCCAAACGCACCTGTGTAAAAGGCGGTGAGCAAGCGCCAGTCAAAGACCTGCCCCAGATCAAGCCGGGTGAGTGCGAGAAAAAGCAGGCAGGGGATCGCGAAATTCTGCGTAAACCGCATGAGCCCATCGACGCCCGCCTCGCTGAACCAGCCCTTCCAGACTGCGAGGTAGCCCGCGCCGATCACGACGAAAACCGGCAAGATGACGTCCAGAAGCGCTTGCATAGGGGTTAGAGTGCCACCCGCAGCACCATGCCGTCATAGGCCGGGCGCACGGTCTCGGGCAGTTCGGCCTCCAGCGTGCGATAATCCATATCCACATGCATATTGGTCAGCACGGCCGCTTTGGGAGCGGCGCGCGCGATCCATTCCAGCGTGCGCTCCAGATGCGCGTGGCTGGGATGTGGCGTGCGGCGCAGAGCGTCAACGATCCACGTATCCAGCCCGTCGAGAACCGGCCAGACATCCTCGGGAATTTCCGCCGCATCAGGCAGATAGGCGATATCGCCCACGCGAAAGCCAAGCGCGTCGATTGAACCGTGATTGACCTCAAAAGGCGTCAGCACAATCGCCCCGCCTGCGCCCTCAATCGTTACGTCGCCGTTGATCGTATGCATGTTGAGAATTGGCGGATAGGGTGAGCCTTCGGGCTGCACAAACGCATATCCAAAGCTGGAAAAGAGCTTGTTCTGCGTATCGCCATCGGCCCAGACAGGCAGCCGCTCGCGCCGGTTGAAGACGACCATGCGCAGATCATCCAACCCGTGGACATGGTCCGCATGCCCATGCGTGAAGAGCACCGCATCCAGCGTGCCGACCCCTGCGGTCAAAAGCTGTTGGCGCATATCGGGCGAGGTGTCGATCAACACGCGAGTGATGCCGCCCGGCCCTTCTTGCTCGATCATCATGGAGCAGCGCAGGCGACGATTGCGCGGCTCATTCGGGTCGCAATCGCCCCAAAGCCCGCCAAGGCGCGGAACGCCGCCCGACGAGCCGCAGCCAAGTATAGTGAAGCGGCGCTCAGAGACTGCATTGGACGTCATGATGCCCCCTCATAGGCCGCAGCCTTCCAAAAAAGCCGGTCAAAATTTGCCTGCGTCTGGGCTGCGAAATCAGCCCAGTCCATGCCGAACACGTCGGCCCCTTTTTGCGCGGTATGAACCGTATAAGCAGGCTCGTTGCGCTTGCCGCGATAGGGGGGCGGCGCAAGGTAGGGCGCGTCGGTCTCCACCAAGATGCGCTCCACCGGGGCGGCGGCGAAAATCTCGCGCAGCTCTGCGGATTTGGGGAAGGTGGCGATACCCGACATCGACAGATAAAACCCAAGGTCCAGCGCCGCCTCCGCCAATGCGGGCGAGGACGAAAAACAGTGCATGACGCAAGAAAACGCGCCCGCCGCATGCTCCTCACGCAGGATCTTTGCCATATCGTCATCGGCGGCGCGGGCATGGATGATCAAAGGCAGGCCCGTCCGGCGCGCGGCCTCGATATGCACAAGCAGGCTTTCACGCTGCACGGCGGCGCTCTCGGCGGTATAGTGGTAATCAAGCCCCGTCTCGCCAATGCCGACAAATTTGGGATGCGCGGCCAAGGTCACAAGCGCCTCCAGCGCCACAACACCCTCGTCTGCCACGCTCATAGGGTGGGTGCCTGCGGCATAGAACACAGGGCCATGCGCCTCGGCAATCGCACGCACCTGAGGCTCGCAGCGCAGCTTGGTGCAGATCGTGACCATCCGCGTGACGCCTGCGTCTACGGCGCGTGTCACCACGGCTGGAAGCTCCTCTGCGAAATCGGGGAAATCAAGGTGGCAATGGCTGTCTGTGATCTGGATCATGTCGCGCATATTGGCCCCGCCAGCATGGGGCAGGATCAGCCCGCCGCCGTCTTTTGAATGTTGAATACGGTATCTAGGACGAGGGCCGCAGGGTCAAGGTTCACCGCCCTGCCGCGACGCACACGCGCCAGCGTATCGGCACCACAATCGGCATAGGCGCGCGCCTCGGCCACACTCGGTGCGATGCGTGCGAGCAACGCCGCCTCGCCCGGTGCCGCCTCGGGGCTGGGGGGGGTGCCCGTTGTACCCGTGCGCGCGGCGCGGGCCAGAAAGAGATCAATCAGCGCGATCAGCAGGTCGAGCTTTTGCTCTGCGCCACGCCCTGCCGCCGCATTGGCCAGCGCCAACGCGCGGGGCCGATCAATCTGCGGCAATTGCGCAAAGAGGCCAATGATCTCGGCGTAGATCTCAAGCCCGCCTTGGAGCGTCATCTGCACCGCCGTGCCGACCGAGCCATCCGCCAGAACGGCAAGCGCCTCTTGCGCCGCACGAGTCTCTGGCAAAGCGACCTCGGCCTGAGCCAGTGCGGCGGCCATATCATCGGCCCCGAGGGGGGCAAGGCGCAACACCCGGCAGCGCGAGCGGATCGTGGGCAAGAGCCCTGAGGGCTGGTGCGAGATCAGCAGCAAAGTTGTGCGCGCAGGCGGCTCTTCCAACATTTTCAGAAGCGCGTTGGCAGCTTGGGTGTTCATTTCATCGGCGGCGTCGATGATCACCACGCGGCGGCCCCCATCGGCGGCGCTGAGATGCAGGAACTGCCCCAATGCGCGCACGTCATCGGCCACGATCTGATCACGCAGCCGCCCGGTTTTATCGTTCACACTCCGGCGGATGTGGAAAAGGCCAGGTTCCGCCCCGGCGGCCACACGGCGCGCGACCGGATGCTCGGGGTCCACCCCGAGCGACGTGTGCACGGGCGCGTCAAACATGCCGCCCGTCTCATCCATTGGCGTGGCCAGCAAAAACCGCGTGATACGCCATGCGAGCGTCGCCTTGCCCACGCCACGCGGTCCAGTGATCAGCCACGCGTGGTGCAACCGCTCGGCGCCGTAAGCCTCAAGGAAGGCCGCCTCGTGCGCGTCCTGCCCGATCAGGCGGGGCGTGTCGCGCGGATGGGGCGCGCCTTCAAGGCGGTCCGGCTCAGGCGCGTCGCTCATATCCCGCGCGCCTTCAAGGCTTTGCGCACACGGGCGGCCACATCTGCCTCGGAGCCAGTGCCGTCCACAACCTCAAAGCGCGGATGGGCGCGGGCAAGCTCAAGAAACCCGGCGCGCAGCCGCTCTTGCAGGCCCAGCCCAAAAGACTCAAACCGCTCCTCCCCGGCCCCGCGCCCAAGGGCGCGTTCCAGACCCGCCTTGGGATCAATGTCGATCAAAACGGTCACATCCGGCTCTTGCCCGATCATCAGATCATGGAGCGCATCGACCTGCGCGCGGATATCTTCGCCACGCAAGCCCTGATACATCCGCGTGCTGTCGGCAAACCGGTCACAAATCACCACCTGCCCCGCTGCCAGAGCGGGCTGGATCGTGCGCTCCAGATGGTCGTGCCGCGCGGCGGTAAAAAGAAGAAGCTCCGTCTCGGGCGACCAACGGTCGGCGGCCCCCTCAAGCACCAATGCGCGGATCTCTTCCGCACCCGAACTGCCCCCCGGCTCACGCGTGAGGATCGTGGCGCGCCCCTCGGCCTCAAGCGCCGCGTGGAGACGGCGCGCTTGGGTGGATTTACCGGAGCCGTCGATACCCTCAAAGGAAATGAACACGCCCGATTTAGGATCAGCCGCAGGCGAAGACACTGTCAAAGCGCGCCCTCGGGCCCCTGTTGCAGCCGCTTGAGCAGAAGGTTGGACACGGTTTTGAGCCGTACACCAAATCCGCCCCGCGCTACATCCGTGCCCGCCAGAAGCGGCACGCGCGCCTCGGGCAGACCTTCCGGACGGATCACCAATTCCGCCAGACGGTCGCCCGCCGCAATGGGGGCCTCGAACGGCCCGGCATAGATCACCTCGGCCTGCACAGTCTCTCCGCCCAGCACAGGCAAAAGCATGGTCACATCCTGCGCCGCCACAAGCGGCACCTGCGTTTTTTCTCCCATCCACACATCGGCGCGGGCAAGCTCCGCACCGCTTGTTATCAGCCGGTTCTCGGTGAATTGGCGAAAGGCCCAAGACACAATCGCCTCGGCCTCGCGCGCGCGGCCTGCTGCCGTCTCAATGCCGGAGATCACGAAAATCACCCGCCGCCCGTCCTGCGCCGCCGAGCCGACAAGGCCGAAGCCCGCCTCGCGCGTGTGCCCCGTCTTGAGCCCGTCCGCGCCGATGTTCAAACCCAAGAGCGGATTGCGGTTACGCGTATTTTGCGGCGCGCGCCCGTCAAAGGCGAACTCCGTCTCGGCGAACATCGGGTAATATTCGGGAAAGTCCTCAATGATCCGGCGCGCCAGCAAGGCCAGATCACGCATGCTCATCCGGTGGCCCGCTTCGGGCCATCCGCTGGAATTGGTGAAGACGGAGCTTGTCATCCCCATCTGCTGCGCGCGCTGGGTTGAGAGGCGCGCAAAGCCCGCCTCGGTTCCATCAGGGCTCAGCGCCTCGGCCAAAACCACGCAAGCGTCATTGCCGGACAGCACGATAATGCCGCGCAGAAGATCCTCGACGCTGACCCGGTCGGTGGTGTCGAGAAACATGGTCGAGCCGCCAAAACTCATCGCGTGCTCAGATACCGGCAGCTTCTCATCAAGGCTGAGCCGCCCATCGCGGATCGCCTCAAACGTCACATAAAGCGTCATGAGCTTGGACATGGACGCAGGCGGCAAAGGCACATCCGCGTTCTTGTTGAGAAGCACTGTGCCCGTACCAACATCCATCACAAAGGCCGAGCCTGCCTCTGTCTCAAACGCCTGGGCCGGGGCGGCGCTGGCGAGGATCAATGCGGCAAGACCCGCTTTCAAAGTGCGGAACATGGGCAGCTCCCGTTTCATGGCCTAGTTGGTCACAGCATAGGCATCGTCAAAGCCCACGCCCTTGATTTTCTTCAAAAGCGCCGCACGCTCGGAGGTCGAGGTGGCGGGGCCGACAACCACACGCCAGAAAGTCTTGCCTTGCGAGGATTGCTTGATCACGGTCGGCACCATACCCGCCTGTCGCATCGCGGTGGCGGTGTTGTTGGCGTTTTGCTCAACGCTGAAAATGCCGATCTGGATGAAGGGCCGCGTGAGGCTGCTGGCCGCGCGAGGTGCGGGGGCCGCGGCAGGAGCCGTCGCCGGTGTCGGGTCGGCTGTGGCCGTGCTGTCGTCAATCTCGGCGCTTTCAATCGCGGCGGCGGCGGCCCCGGCCACCGGATCAAGCGTGGTGGCTTCAATCTCTGCGGGGGTCAGCGCCTCAGCTTCTGGCGCGAGCTCACCTTCGGGCGTGGGGGCCGGGGCGGCCTCACGGCGCAGCGCGGTCACGTTGAGCTGACCTGGCGCGCCCGCGAGCATCCCGAGGGCTGCGGCGGCATCCGATGACATCTGAAATGCCGGGCCGGGTGCAGATCGCTCGCGCTTGAACAGCGCGCCGATCACGAATTTGGAATTGGCCGTGTTGCGGATGATCACCCGCTCAGGCTCGATCACATCAGGATGGGCTACCCAGACACCGCCAAGCGACGGCCGCCCGTCCCAGAGACCCATATCGGTTTTCTGGAACACATCAGGCGCTTCGACGTCGCGCTCGACCAGACGGGTCGACAATGTATCAGCCGCGTTCGCCTGTGCCTCGGGGCGGGTTTGAAACGCGCCCTCTAGGCCCTGACAGCCCGCCAAAGCCATCACAGCGGCGCTGCACAACAGCGCGACACGCCCCTGCCTGTAGCCCAGTTGTAGAGTTGTCATGCCCCTGCCCCTTGCCTTTAACCTCTAATGAAAGCCCATTTTAGGACCCCGCTCCGCCGGTTGGCCCGGCCTGTTATCGTCACACCAAATTGCGCGCGCAGACAGATCATAGCTGCAACCCATAGCCAAGAAAAGTCCGCAGACAATCATTCGGCGGAATTCCCCTTCTTTCGGGCCCCAAAGCACCACATCAGACAACACTTTCAGAATCGCTCAGGCCACGCTAGGGACAGTTTACGCGGAGGAGTGGCAGAGTGGTCGAATGCACCGGTCTTGAAAACCGACGTAGGTGAAAGTCTACCGTGGGTTCGAATCCCACCTCCTCCGCCACTGAGCATTGTTTAATTATCGTTATTTAATTTCAGCTGCTTTGCTGCGCAGCGTAATCCTGAACCACGCAGGCTCTGTCTCTATAAAGCGGCGCGCTTGAAGCGTTTAACACTTCATAACCCATTAAATTCAAATTTAGCTAACATATCAGACAAGCTGCGCGGCGATGCGACCACGGCTAGAATGCTAGATGGTGTTCAAGCCGCACAAAATATCTGTTGGTTTGAAACAGGAGTAACCTTCTTTCGTTTTCTCAAGACACCCGGTCTGGAATTGGCTTTGAGGTTGCCCCGCCCCTGTCACCTTGGCTAAACAACCTTGTCCGAACCATTGCGCCCGGAAGAAAAGGGGTCTATTTTCTGCGGGCGCAGTGCGATGCTGTTTAACGGCAAGCCTTTTAAATCTGATTAAGCTTGGAGTCATCTGGTTCACACATGAGCCGACTCTGACACAAGCTTGACCTGAAAGATGAAACGCCACATATCACCTCCTATCGTCAAAGGGACGTATATCTTTCGCTGGCCTTGCGTTAAGGCTCTGGAGATATCGCAGAGATATGACTTAGAGATTGGCTGAAAATGTTCCGTATCTTCAAGAAACGCGTATGCAATGCTTTGGCGTTGCAAAATACAACACAAGGTGCTCATCGCTTGACCGAGCACGACAAACGGCAACAGCTTCTCTCTTCACCAACCGGCAGACTGTTTAGCACGCTTGCGTCGCTAGATTTTGCCCCCACTCATATCGTGGACATAGGCGCCAATCATGGAAACTGGACCCGCACAGCTCGTGCCGCCTTTCCAGATGCTAATATCAGCGCCTTTGAACCACAAAATATGTTGGCAGACAAACATACAGATCTGGCACGCGACCCACGCATAGAGCTTCACTACAAAGGCGTTGGCGATTTTGATGGCACTGCACCCTTTACCATCCACGGGCGAGACGATAGTTCTAGTTTCATCTACTCCGCGAGCGAAGCAGAGGGTCAGGGTCTCACCCGGGGTGAGGTCGCAATATGCAGGCTCGATACAGCGATGGCTGAGTCCGCCTTTGGGGCGCCGGATATCGTAAAAATTGATGCAGAAGGCTTGGATCTGAACGTTTGCGAGGGCGCGCCTGAAACGCTCGCACAGGCTCAGATTTTACTGATCGAAGCGACTGTAGCTTGTCCAACATATCCCAACACAGCAAACGCTGTATTTGCAAAAATGGAGTCACTTGGGTATCGACTATTCGACATCACAGACCTGAATAGACTCCCAGAAAACGGTGTGTTGTGGTTGATCGAAGCCGTCTTCGTTCGGAAGGGCACGCAGCTTGATATAGCGTCCAAAGCTTATGACTGATAAATTTAGGGGTACATCGCAATGACGGCGCAACTCCGTGACCGTGAATTTTCCGCTGATGAACCAGTCAAGGTCTCAATTTGCGCTATTACCTTCAACCATCAAGACTATATCGCTCAATGCATTGAAGGCTTTTTGGATCAGGTTTCTGATTTCCGCATCGAGGTTTTGATCCATGACGATGCCTCGACAGACGGCACAGCCGATATCATTCGCGACTATGCCGCTCGGCACCCGACAATCTTTCGGACAGTTCTTCAGACCGTAAATCAGTACTCCAAGGGCGTGAATCCCTATTCAGCATATTTAATTCCCGATGCCGCAGGCAAATACATCGCATTTTGCGACGGCGACGATTACTGGTGCGACCCACACAAGTTGGCTACACAAGCAGCTGCTCTCGATGCTGAGCCGGACGTCGTTCTTACATATGGCCCTGCCCAAGGCATTTCAGAGGTTGGCGACCCGGTGCCGTATTTGGGAGGCATTACGCACGACCTATCCCCAGCGGCATTGAAGAAAGCGCCGCCGATCAACACGCTCACGGCCTGCTTTCGAAACGTATTTCGTGGCACCAAAGGCTCGCTGTTTACAAACACGGCCACAATTGGAGATCTCATGGTCTGGGGGATGTTGGGGTATCATGGTGGCGGGCGCTACCTAAGCAATCTAAAGCCCGCTTTCTATCGCATCCGTCCCGATGGTTTGCTTTCCATGAAGACACCCGAACGGCAAAACAGCATGACAGCGGTTGCGCATATGCACCTTGCTGCATACCACGAGGAACAATCCGACCCTGAGGCCGCCACCGCAGCCTTCAATGCGATGCTACAACATAGCGGGTCGCTCCTACACGATCTGCCCGCAGATCAAATAATACAGCACTTCGAAACACAACTGCGAGAAATGTCTCCGCGCCAGTTGTTCACGCTTTGGCGCCGTTCCGTTAAAAACAAACTGCTCGGAGGTTAAGGCCACCATGATGGATGATATCTTCGTAACCAAACCGTTTCTTCCGCCACTTGAGGACTTCACACCCTACTTGCAGGACATATGGGACACTGGAGTTTTGTCGAACTGCGGGCCATTCCACCAAGAGCTCGAAAGACAGTTGGCAGAATATCTTGGCGTTCCTCAAATCTCTCTTTTCAACAACGGGACTATTGCCTTGGTGACCGCCCTTCAGGCGATGGAAACCGATGGTGAAGTCATCACCACTCCGTTTTCATTTGTGGCCACCTCACATGCTGTTTTGTGGACCCGTCAAACCCCGGTCTTTGTAGATATTGAAGCAGACAGCATGAACTTGGACCCTGAAAAGGTTGAGGCCGCGATCACGCCACGTACCAAAGCAATTTTGCCGGTGCACTGTTATGGAAACGTTGCCCGCGTAGCGGAATTTGCCGACATCGCAAAGCGACACAACCTAAAGCTGATATATGATGCCTCACATGCGTTTGGGGTCGAAGATGCACAAGGGAGTATTTTGAATTACGGTGATTTGTCGACGCTCAGCCTGCATGCGACAAAGGTGTTCAATACTTTTGAAGGCGGGGCTATCATCAGCAAGACGCCTGAAATGAAAGATAAAATCGACAAGCTCAAGAACTTTGGCCACCAGGGTGAAACCAGTGTTGTTGCAACCGGTATCAACGGCAAGATGAGTGAGATCAACTCCGCATTTGGCCTCTTGCAACTCAAGCATATCGACGGCGTCATCAACCGCCGTGCGGAAATATCTACCCACTTCCGCAGAGAGATCGACACGATTAAAGGGCTCGACTATCCTGCACCTAGCCTGGGTGGAACCCGGCCAAACCACGCCTATTTTCCTATTCTAGTGCGACCAGATTATCATATGCATCGCGATGAGCTGTATCACTGGATGAAAAGCAAAGGTGTTCACCCACGACGCTATTTTTATCCTTTGATCACCGACTTCGACATGTACAAAGATTTGCCGTCCGCCAAACCAGAAAATCTACCCATCTCGAAATCTATTGCAGATCAAGTGCTCTGTCTGCCAATCTATCCAGACCTGAGCACGGCAGATATGTCCCGGATTGTTGATCTTCTTCGGCCCACATAAGATACCGCGTGAGAGAGCCCCCTATGCAAGCCGCGATCATGCAACCTTATTTCCTGCCCTATCTTGGATATTTCCAACTGATCAAGGCAGCAGATGTTTTTGTTGTTTATGACACGATCCAATATACTAAAAAGGGCTGGATAAATCGAAATCGCCTGTTGCGAAACGGTGAAGCGGCAGTATTTTCGATCCCACTCAAGAAGGGATCTGACTATCTAGACGTGGTAGACCGCCAGCTTTCTGAGTCCTTTGATAGAAAGAAGCTGTGCTCCCAAATCGAAGGGGCCTACCGCAAGGCACCCTTCTTCGCAGAAACTATGCCCCTCATTACGGAAATTGTTTCATACTCCGCAGGCAATCTATTTGATTACATTCAGAATTCTCTTCGTCTCACCTGCGCACATCTAAGTATCCTGACACCTGTCAGAATATCGTCGGAGATTGAAGTGGGCGCATCGAATCTGCGCAATGCAGACAGAGCTATCGACATCTGCACACGCCTTCAGGCCACAGGCTACATTAATCCCCCCGGCGGCCGCGCCCTCTACGAAGCAGAGGAGTTCCGCGCGCGCGGGCTTGATCTGCGCTTTCTTGAACCGCAGCTTGCGACCTACACCCAATTTGGCGCAGATTTCGTCCCGGCACTTTCGGTTCTTGATGTGCTGATGTTTAATGGTCAGAACCACACGTCGAATGTACTGCTAAAGGAATACAAACTCGCTGATTGATAGTTCCAGGCCACCGCTTAAATAGGAAAAACTCGGCAAGGTCTTTAGTCCTATGGATTACACGCTGGCAGACGCCTGTAGAGAGTTTGCCCAAAGCCCTCAGGCGCTGGAGTTTAACGACTTCATCCGGGTCTATTTCTGCACCGGATCAATCGAGCCTGATAACGAAACCTTTCGCAGCTATGTTTCATACGCCAACATGGAAAAGGACTTCTCTTCAGTTCTTCGTGTTGGACCTGTCACGCTTTAGTGCCGCCCCAAGTGCTCGTTTAAGCGACCTTTCGCTCGAAGGCGACAGGGCTTTGCCAGCCCAGTGCTGAATGACGGCGGCGCGGATTGTAGAAGCCATTGATGTATTCTAAGATCGCCATCTCAGCCTTCCGCCGCGTTTCCCAAGTATGCCGCCAGATCAGTTCGGCCGTGTTGGTTTTGAAGAAAGTCTCGACGGCCGCGTTGTCATAGCAATTACCCTTGCCGCTCATCGATACCTTGAAGCCGTGCTTGCGTAGGATCTTCTGGTAATCGTGCGAACAGTATTGCGATCCACGGTCCGTGTGATGGATGCAGTCTTTGGGCGGTTGCCGCAATGCGATGGCCATCTCCAATGCCCGGATTGCGAGGTCCCGTTTCATCCGGTTCGAGACCGCCCAACCAATCACGCGCCTTGAATGCAGGTCGAGGATCACGGCCAGATACAGCCATCCCTCACGCCCCTCTCATCGTTTGCAAGCAAACGACTGCCGGGCAATGGTCCAGACATAGCTGATGTCACCAGCCCACTTCTGATTTGGCGCATCAGCTTTGAAGTCCCGATCCAGCAGGTTTGGGGCGATGTTGAACTTGTGGTCACTGTCCGTGGTGACCTTGTGTTTGCGGGTTCTCACCACGGATATGCTGTTCTGGCGCATCAGTCGTCCGACGCTGCGGTGACCCACGTTCAGGCCGATCTTTTTCAGCTCTGCAGTCATGCGCGGCCTGCCATAGCTGCCCAGACTGAGACGCGACTGCTCTTTGATATGCGCCAGCGTTACCAAATCAGAACGTTGCCTGCGGCTGGCAGGGCGGTTGCGGAACGCACGCAAGCCGCGCGAACTGACATCCATGACATGGCACAACCGATCTGTTGGAAAGCTGCCTGCTTGTTCTTCGATGAACTTGAACCTCATGGCTTTTGGCCCGCGAAGAACTGCGTTGTTTTTTTTAAGATTTCCCTCTCCTCCTTGAGAATGCGGTTCTCACGTCGAAGCCGATCATTCTCTTGGGCGAGGCTCAAATCCTCTTTCGAAACCACATCGGTATCTCGGTGTGCTGTGATCCATTTGTTCAGCGTCGACATCCCAACGCCAAGGTCATGGGCCACCTGCTTACGCGTTAGCCCGCTGGTCAGTGCGATACGCACCGCATCCTGGCGGAATTCGTCCGTCCGTTTCAGTCCTATAGTCAGTCTCCTTTGTTGCAATAAATGCTATCAAAGGAGCGGCATCAAACCGTGACAGGTCCAATGTGGGGTCAGGCGCATACCGGGGATCACGTAACCACTTGAAGATCATGTTTGCGTTCATCGCATAGCGGCGGGCAAACTGCGCCACCGAAACACCCGCTGCCGTCGTCTGAAAGCAGATCGACCGCTTCTCTTCATCCGTCCAAAGCCGCTTCGTTCGACGCGCCATCCTTTGCTCCATAGTGTCCGCTATCCTAAGTAGACACTATCGATCACTCTCTATGCGCGGCAGAGCAGTCAGGCCGGACGCTTACAGTCTGGGGCTATACATGCGGCTGGAACCGCCGCGTGTCGGCCCCGGCTCAATCCTGGGCCCCTCCCTGCGTGAGCTGTTTTTGGTGGCTGCTATCACATTATTTTCTGTTATCAGGACGTGCACAGGTTTCGAACCGGTCCCACAAAGGGATATCGCATCGGCTATGCACAAAGTGATGACCTGATCACTTGGGTGCGGGATGACACCGCATTGGGGTTCGAAACAGAGCCTGAAACGTTGGATTGCGAGATGCAATGCTACCAACACTTAACCGCTTCACCAGACGAGCCCTATATGCTCTACAACGCAATGCATTTGGCCGATACGGGCTTGGAGCAGCAAAGTTATCTTTGCTTAAATTCTGACCTACACCCAAAATCTGGCAAGCGAAGAAGATATTCTGAACCATCTTGCCGCGTATAATAAAATTTTCGCTCTTCCGTTGAGTACACA
This sequence comes from Roseovarius carneus, assembly GCF_020141465.1. NCBI lineage: Bacteria > Pseudomonadati > Pseudomonadota > Alphaproteobacteria > Rhodobacterales > Roseobacteraceae > Roseovarius > Roseovarius carneus. The sequence goes on from NZ_JAHSPD010000001.1 coordinate 2,820,588, forward strand.
AACAGGTTTGCACACTTATGCCAGAAAGCTGCACGCCAACGCTATTAGGTTCGAAGTCTGGAGCGAAACGCTCCTGGTCGGGCTCGTTGCCGCATATTTCGATACTGCGCATCACGGCACCGGCTTTATATGCAATGTGAGTGTTCTCCCGGAACTTTACCGGCCAAGGTATCGCAAAAAAGATCATGTCAAACGGTATCGCGCATGCCCTCAATCTGGGGTTCACACGGCTCGAATTGGACGCCAGCATTGATGCACATGCTGCGATGAAGCTTTACGATGGGCTTGGCTTTGCTACGGCCAGTGAGCTTCCGACGGGCAGCCAGAGCCGACGTCTGGTACGCGTTATGGCCTGAAACCTGTCAACTGTGGCAGAACACGCAGGCCCGGCCGGTATTGCGTAGACAAGCACGGCTGGCCCCGTGCATTATGCATGAAATACAATTTGTTATGCCCCACAAGGAGCGCCCCCATGCCTGACCAGAAGATTATCATCCTGGGGGCAGGTTTCTGTGGCCTCGGTGCGGCGCGCGCTCTTGCGGAGGTCGGCATGCCGGCCACAGTTATCGAGGCGAAAGACAGGATCGGGGGGCGCGCTTGGACGAGTGATCTTTGGCCCGACCTGCCCGTTGATATGGGGGCAAGCTGGATTCACGGGGTGACGGGCAATCCTCTGACGGAGCTGACCGAGACGCTCGGCATAAAGCAGTTCCCCACCAGCTCTGAAAATGCGGTCGCCTTTGACGCAACGGGCCGCAAGATCGACTATATTGCAGCACTTGAGGAAATCGAGACGCTTATCGAGAAGGCGCGCGACGCCATTGATGACAATGACGACGATATGTCACTGAAAGCCGCCGTGGAGCAATCCACCGGGTGGCTGGCGCTTTCGCCGGAGCGGCGCAAGCTTTTGCGCTTGGCCCTCCATACCAGCGTTGAGCATGAGTATTCGGGTGATTGGGCGCGGCTGTCGGCGTGGTACTATGATGACGGGGATGATTTTCCCGGTGGTGATGCGGTGATGCAGACGGGCTATGCGCCGCTGATCGCGCATCTTGCCGAAGGTCTGGACATTCATCTGGGCGAGCCCGTGTTGCGGCTTGAGCCGTCGGGTGACGGTGTGCGTCTGGAGACGACGCGTGAGAGCTATTTCGCGGATAAGGTCATCATGACCCTGCCGCTGGGCGTGTTGAAATCAGGGGATATTCAGTTTGGCGCGCCTCTGAAGAAAAAGCGGCAAAAGGCTATCAACCGGCTGGAAATGGGTCTGCTCAACAAATGCTGGCTGCGGTTTGATGCCGCGTTTTGGCCAGAGGGCTTTGACTGGATCAATTACCTCGGCGATTGGCAGGACGACACGCCGGGACATTGGACAGAATTCACGAATTTCTCCGGCGCGGCTGGCGTTCCCTTGCTGGTCGGCTTCAACGCAGCGGCCTCTGCGCAGACGTTGGAAAAGCTGTCGGATGAGGCCACAGCCGCGTCGGCGATGGCAGCGCTGCGGTCGATGTTTGGGAGCGCTATCCCCGACCCTATCGGCTATCAGATCAGCCGCTGGCAACAGGACCCATTTGCCCAAGGTGCCTACTCCTTTCAGCCGGTCGGCACGCGGTCCAAAACGCGCAAGGCCCTCTTTGGCAGCGATTGGGACGACCGCTTGTTCTTTGCCGGAGAGGCAACATCGCACGAGTATCCCGGAACCGCCCATGGCGCGCTGATGACAGGCCGCGCGGCAGCCGCGCTGAGCATTACGTAGATCGGCTTCTGCGGCGTGCGCTCACTAATCTCGCAAAGGCGTCAGATGAACCACTTGAGACAGGTCGCCATCCACAAACCCTCCTCGGAGCTTTGAGCGCGGGCCAGGTCTCCCGCTTAGGTGCTTTGCAGAGGCCGGGACATTGAGGCCGCAGAAACCCGCCCCGATAGTCGCAGCCTCAAGCCACCTCACCCATGCTCAGAAAGCCCCATAACCTCCTGCGCTTTTCAAAATACAGCCCTTGGCGCACTCTTTTTGACCGAAGGCGATTTCTGCCTTGTTTCTCAGACATCACATCTCTAAACGGATCAGCGGAGACGTGGCCGAGTGGTCGAAGGCGCTCCCCTGCTAAGGGAGTAGGCCCGGAAGGGTCTCGAGGGTTCGAATCCCTTCGTCTCCGCCACCATACATAAGTCATTGATTTTGTTGGTTGTTGCACCCTGTGGTACAGGGTATCTTGTGGTACATGACGGACCACAAACCCAAGCGATTATCACCAACGCCAACGGAAGGCGCTGACATGCGGAACCTCAAGAGGCCGCGTGGCAAAGGCTATTCGCTTCGTATGGCAACACCCGAGGCTCTTGTCGGCACGGAAAGCCCGTGGACAGGGAAGGCATTTGGCAGGGAGATCACGCTGGGCCTGAACACGCGCGGACACGCTGAGGCATTGCGCATTCGGGACGTGAGGATTGGCCAGATCAGACAGCTGGAAGCGGAGGCGCTGGCGGCAGGTGGCATTGGCGGCATCATCGACTTGTCCCCAGAAGCCGCCGAAGAATGGCGGCAGATGCGGGCGGACGCGAGCGACGATGAACGCGGGGGAATGGACCACGTGCTTGTTGACCAGCTGGAGGCAGCAGCTAAGGCAGGGCAGGGCAGCGAGGCAAAGGCGTTCGGGGCAAGGGTCTTCAAAGGCGCGATGCCGTTGCAGGATGCGCTGGAGAAGTACCTGACTGAGCGCGAACCGGGAAACGTCTTTGGGTTTGATCCGCTGGCCAAGACTACTGCATTGAATGTCCGTTCGACTGTCCGACACCTCAGGGAATTCTTGGGTGGCCAGCAAGCGCACTTGCAAGACGTGACGCCAGATCAAGCATTCAGGTTCCGCATCGAGTACTTGCCTGTTGAGAAAGGCTTAGCTGCAGGCACGGTGGCGAAGCATGTCACGTTGCTGCGGGGGATGTGGGCATGGGCTATCAGGGACAAGGGGTATCTTAAGACCCGCTCAGGGAAGCCCATCAGGAACCCTTGGGATGTCGCGCCGGGAGGGACGCCAAAGAAGGCAGCTTCGCGAAGAGAGGAAACTAAGCGATCCATCTATGCGCCAGAACAGGTCACGAAGCTGCTTGAAGGGTACCCAGAGTGGGGAACACGACAAGGCGACATCCTAAGGCTGCTATTGGTCACTGGGTGCAGGGCTGACGAGATCGGGGCGCTCGCCCTGCGCGACGTGGCAGAGGACGGCACAGGTTTCGACATTGTGAAGGGCAAGACTATGAACGCGACCCGGCACGTCCCGCTGGCAAGCAAAGCACAAGACCTCCTGAGATACCGGATAGGGGTAGCTATGGAGTTGCAGGTTGAGTTGGACAACGACGAGCGAAGGCTGTTTCCTGAGTGGTCATTGAAGCCATCAACGGGGAAGGCGAACGGGCTGTCCCAGTGGTTCACACGGTACCGCCGTCAGAGGCTTGGCGCACAGAGTGACGGAGTTCTGGCGCTGCATTCGTTTCGACACACGTGGCGAACCGTAGCACGGAGGGCTGGTGTGGCCGATGATCGGGTCCGAGACTTGGGTGGTTGGGGGGACGGGACCGACGACAGGCGAAGCTCGGCAAACACCTATGACCACGGTCTCGAACGGCAGCAGCTTCACGATGCGCAGCAGTCAATCTGGGACGGTCTGGAGGAACGCGGATACCTCGGAGCTTTCTGAGCGACCGAGAGCTTGAAAGGTGACACCATTGAGAAGAACGACGACGAGATGCTGCCATACGCAACCATGCCAGCGTCTCAAGTCACTCCTTTGACTGGTCCGCAGTCTCGTGTCCCCGTGGGTCTCTTCTGAGGTCTGCGGGGGCGCAACAGTGCTTCTTGGGTTGTCATGGGCTACCCTTGGTCTTGTCGACGAGGTGAAGCCTCATGAGGGACACTTGCGTATGCAACTATGGGGCATGCAAATTGCACAGGCGTTCTGGACCAGTTTCAACAAGCAACAGCAACCGGACCAGAACAAATGACCACTCCAAAACAATGGCTTAAGAAGCCCAAAGTTACACTTGTGGCGCTTGGCGACATAAGCACCGACACCAGCACCTTCCAGTTTCGTGACGAAGACCTTTTCGAGCCACATGCGGAAGAACTGCGCTCTCACCTGAGGCCCGGCGAACCTTTGGACGCGATGACGCTATGGCGAAACCCAGAGACATCGGCATTGGTCGTAATCGACGGCCACCACAGGCTGGAAGCATACAGGCGTTTCGGCTGGCGCGGGAAGGTGCCTGCGCAGGTGTACTCGTGCAGCCTAAGCGAGGCTCGCAAACTGGCACTTGAGGAAAACGCCAAGACCCGACTTCCAATGACACCGCAGGAGCGAAAGAACGCTGCGTGGCGCTTCGTCTGCACCTGCGATGGAAAGGGACTGGTGTACTCCAAGAGCGAGATTGTGGCTTTGCGTCTGGCAGGTGACGGCACGATAGCGAAGATGCGCCGGACGCGACTGCAGCTGATTGAAGCAGAGGAGACTCTACCAGACACTTGGTTGGAGGCGGTGGAATTGCTCAAGGGCTTGGTGCGGACGGACAAAGACTGGGATGCTGATGAGTGGGTGCAGGCAAGAGCGGCGGCATTCGACAGTGTCGCGGGAAAGTCTATCGGAGATGAGTTTCAAAAGTGCGGGGACGCTGCAGCGATGGTCATTGACAAGAGGGCCGGGCGGCAGGGGCAGCGACGCATGTTGGAGCATTGGGGTGGCGCGGTGGTCAGTGGTGACGCTGAGGCCATGCTGACTTTAGCTGCGCTGATGGCCGAGAACTTGACGCCCGCGCAGCTCAAGCAAGTTGTGGAGATGGCGCAAACACAGACGGAGTTATCCATATGAGAACAGGCCTCATTTTGGGTCACACATCTGAGGGGCTTACTACTAACGGCGCAGGACGGCGATTGCCCCCACCGCTTTAAGGGGGGGTGTGTCCCCGCTATGATCATCAGTACCATAGCAGGGCCACAGGGGCTGTTAGAGGGGCCGTGCAGCGCGGGCCACATACAGCGAAGCCGAACACACGGACAGGCGCAGTTCATCACCCATTGGACCCCTCAGGCGCTCTACGGCTGGACAGGAGGGTGACAGTAGCGGGTCATAGCGAATGAACGTCAGTGTGACTGGGGGGAGAAAGGGTAGTTGGATAGTCATCGGGGTGGTGTTCCTTGCGTGTTGATAGTCCGCAAGGTCTTGTTATCAATGCCACTTTGCATAAGATTGCCTTGCTTTCGTGGCTATCGCCTTCCAATACACAGTGCAACAGCCAATCGGCACGACCACTTGAGTGTCTCACAGGGCTTGCCCATGTGGGACGTCTCAAGGCGCTCGCCGAAGTGTCTCACTGAAATGGATGTTGACACTGTGAGACGGATCGTCTCTAACGTTTAAGACTTCATTGAGACACAGGAGAAGCACAGATGATCGTCGGATACGCACGAACCAGCACCACAGAACAAGAGGCGGGTCTGTCCGCTCAGTTGCGAGACCTCGAAGCGGCGGGGTGCGACAAGGTCTTTCGAGAGCAAGTATCCTCCGTTGACCGCGAAGCGAGGCGCGAATTGGAGGCGGCGATTGATTACGTCCGCGACGGGGACACACTGATTGTCACAAAGCTGGACAGGCTGGCGCGGTCGGTCCCGCATCTGCTGGAGGTGATCGACGGGCTAAAGGCAAAGGGCGCGACCCTGCGCATTCTGGCCATGGACATCGACACCGGGACGCCTACCGGGAAGCTGATGGTGTCTGTGCTTGGCAGTGTCGCGGCGTTTGAACGTGAGATAATGCTGGAGCGCCAGCGAGAAGGCATCGCCAAGGCGAAGGCGGAGGGGAAGTACAAGGGTCGCAAGCCCACGGCGCAGGCGAAGTCTGAGGAGGTCTTAAGGCTGCTTGGTGAGGGCCACGGAGCGACTGAGGTGGCAAAGCTTACGTGCATTGCTAGGGCGTCGGTGTATCGGATCAAGAACGGAGGCGACGCGGCGCGATGAGGGTTCCAAATGCGCGACGAACCGAGGGGCTTGCATTGATAGGCGTCATGCGTTTCCTTCGCATTTATGTTTCGTGTCGCAAATGAAAGGAACGGAAGTTCAATGGCTAGAGCAATGATAATTCTTGGGTGGGTACTATTGGCGGGGGGCGTCAGTTTGGTGTTGCTAGGCCTCTTTGGCATTGCGATGGCTGACGGTGTTTGGGCAGCGTTGCAAACCCTCAGCCCCTTCAATATCGCCAACTTCATTGTGACAGCTATTACCCTTGCTCCCGGCATTCTTTTGATCACTTGGGGGCAGAAGCTAAAGGACGCACGGGGAAGCTAACCCGGAAGAAGGAGTTTCTGTGGTCCGGGAAGGCATACATGCTAGTCTGGACCACATTTCAACGCTAACACCAAGATATATAAGGATTTCTTTTAATTGAGATCGTATCCCTTCGTCTCCGCCATAACACGCTAAAACAATGACTTAGGTCTTGGACAGGCAAGTGCGACACAAAGTGGAACGCACAGCCAATGAAACTCTCCGCCTATCTGTCACCATCACGTCACGGGGTTTACTACTTCCGCTGGCCCCTTCCTCGGGCTGAGGATCACAAGCGCCGCACAGTCAGGATATCCTTACGCACAAAGTGCCCGGATCGGGCTGGCGATCTTGCCCGACATCTTGCATCCTGTGGCAGATTGGTGCGCGAGAACAAGACTTTGGCTAGGCTCAGACAAGACGAGATGCGGGACATCGTGCGGAGTTACTTTGCAGCTTCGCTGGATCGGTATTTGGAACGGTTGAACGACACCGGCCTGCCAGATCGGTCCCTTGAGGCCCTACGCCAAGAGTTGGACGTCCACGAGGACGCTATAGGCGGCTTTGACGACCTGTCAGACCTCTACCTTGACGCGGGCACCTTGGACAGCTTCCGGGCCTCAGCGGGCGTGACAGACGCTCAGTGGGCCGAAAATGCGTCGTCCCTTCGCCAAGAGATGCGCAAGGCCCGCCGGGATCAGATCAAAGCCATTCTGAGCGCCGCTGAGAGCCTTGAGGGCTATTCCTTCACCAAGCATTCCGAGACAGCGCCAGCGCCGTCACAGGCCCGCTCTGCGTCTCTGGGAGAGGCAATCGAAGATTTCATGGCTGAGCCGCAATGGTCCGACCAGGTGGCCGCGAAAGCAAGAGCCTTCTTGTCTGTGCTGTTGGAGTATTTCGGGCCGGATCGCAGGATGGCGGATATAACGCGCCATGACGCTGCCGAAGTCAAAAAGGTGGTGCAGTCCCTGCCGCTCAATCGGAAAACTAAGACTGAAACGAAAGACTTAACGCTGCTTGAGGCGATAGAAGTGCCGGGAATGAAAAAGGTATCTGTTGAGACGGTGAATAACCATATGGCCATGTTCTATCGCTTCTGGAAATGGGCGGTTACGCATGGACAGGCAACTGAGAAGCTGTTTGAAGAAATGAAAATCACGGCGCGGAAAAAGCCGGATGACGGACGCAAGGCATTCTCGCCAGCCCAAACCAAGCGATTGTTTCAAGAACTGACTGAGAACAGGTCCGGGTTTGTGAAGTCAGACGAGTACAAGTGGGCAACGCTTCTGGCGCTTTATACAGGCGCAAGACGAGGAGAAATCGCGCAGCTATTCCTCACAGACGTTCAGCAGGAAGGCGACATTTGGTATCTGGACATCAATGCAGATGGAAAGAACAAGAGCCTCAAGACAACCGCTGCAAAGCGCCGGGTTCCCATCCATTCTGAGTTGATCCGGCTTGGCTTCCTTGACTGGGTACAAGCCTTACCGCGACAAGAGCGCCTGTTTATGTCCTTCTCATACAACGTCAAAGAAGGCTATGGCCGCAATCCGGGCCGATGGTTCGGCACCTTCCTAAAGCGGCTTGAGATGAAAGAACCGGGCTTGGTACTGCATAGCTTCCGTCACACGATGATAACGCGACTGGCGCAGGCTGGTGTGCCCGAGCCGCTTTATCAGGACATTGTGGGCCATGAACGCGAAGGCGTGGCGCAGCAGGTCTATTTCAAGGAAGGGCATACGCTGGCACAAAAGCAGGAAGCCCTTGAGAAGTTTGAGGTTTAGGGGCGTTGTTCTTCGGCGTGCGAGCCGCTTGCAAGTACTGTGATGGTCTGGTGTGCCTCGTCAATACCATCGCAAGCCATCATCCACTTGGCGAACTCGATCACGTCCAACCTGCGTTCCTGTGTCTCGACCTTGGCAACAAAAGACTGTGGCTTGTCCAAACGCTCTGCCAAGTCAGCTTGGGTCAGACCTGCATCAAGGCGCACCTGCCTGAGCCGCTGGCACAGATAAACTGTGTTCAGGTGTGCGAAGTGTTTTGTCAAGTGACTGCCTGTTGATCGAATGCAGGCAGTCGGGTAATCCCAAGTCAGGATAATACCATTTTGGGATAACCGTGTTCAGAAGCGCGGCGTATAACTCTGCACCTTCAAATGTCGGGATTTGATATGAAAACGGTTTACAAAGTCGCCGTTGCCGCCACCGCGTTCGTGCTGGTTGGCGTTGCCACTAACAGACTGAATAACGATGGGGGCATTCAGCCCGTCATGAAAGACGAAGTGCCCGCGCTTCTCGATGAATGGGGCTGGGCAAATGAAAGCGAGTTTGCCCGTTATGCTGCGCATATTCCAGCCAGCTTGGCTGTAATCGTCGGACTTCGCGCCGGTAATGCTGACTATGATCGAGCAGAACATAGGGATGCATTGACAAATGGTATTCCATTGCACCTTCACCGCAATGTCATGCGCCACGACAACTTAGCTGCCGCACAACGTGCGAGAAGTCGCCAGTTGCGGAGGCTAGCCGCTCAAGATACCGAACAACGCTTCTACGATTTATTCCCCGAATGGCGGGCATCACATACCGCCTGCATGACGGACGCCGAAGCCTTTGAGAGCCTTCAGCAGTTTGCACCAGACATCGCATCGCGGATTGAGGCCACGAATGCGGAGTTTGCGGCATTGGCGGCAAGAGAAGCCGATGGTACTTTGACAGTCTCAGAACGAGAAGCCTACCTTGCTCACCCGTTCCGGGTGCCGCATTTAGTCCAGACCGGATCAGAATGGTACCAATGGACCGAAGTTGACCCTAGCGAGCCGCTTGCTCTGCACCGAAGCGAAGGGCCACTTGTGCGAGAATGCCCCAGTGACGACCATTCATACGGCTGGCACATCAAAGCGTGTTTTGGCTATGTCAACATTGACTTGGGATATGTCGGATCGCATCCCGGAGGCGGGCATCTCGCTCCAACGGTTGTGGGTAGAGAGGTATACCGCAACTTAGAACAATCGGGCCAAACCCTAGATTTCGTGTTTCAGATGATGGACCATCAAGCTGAGCAAGCGGCATTGCGCAGACAGGCTGAACAAATCGTGGCCAGTTTGCCTGCACAAAACGTGTCGGCTGCGTCGGTCGAATGGCGCGTTCGGGCTGAGTATGAAAGGCTTCGTTGCTCACAATAGCATTTTGCGGCTCATTTTTCTGAGCGCGTATCTCTGTATTGGCAAGGCCACAACTTCCCCCGTGGCCCCTTTTCTCTTTGGGCCTAACCCTACGCCTTGGCGGAGCATTAGCAGCTTCTCCCGTGCGGTATCTGTCTGTTTTCCATTGGCTTCACTTGCCCGCCCACATGGCAGCGGGGCGAGAGGTGGGGGCTTTTCCTCACATATAGACAGAGAAAGCCCGTCTACGTACACCACTCGCGCCACCTATAGGATAGAACGAGGTCGGGCAATCTTGCGCCCCTCGGATTATCCGTTTGTTTTTCTTGGATAAATCTATCGCCCTACCTATAGGACAAGAGGCGGGGCATATTCTGAGATTATTTATCAAATACAATAACTTAGCCAAAGCCGAGTATCTGTCTGGCCAGATAATCAATCTTCTTTCTTATTAAATCATTTATAATCAATATCTTAAAATATATACTCAAAACCGATTGCTTTCCTGCCTCATCTCAATCTTCGATGTATTCAGCTTTCCAATAAGCAATCCGAAACGAATATCATGCTAATATGTTTTAAAAAATGCTCATATCCTTCATATACTTACCCTGATACCATGAAAAATATCCACTCTGGTTGCCAACACAGATACCTTTGACTTCTTCCTAACATCCGGGTTATAAACCGGAACACAAAGTGAGACACACAAGCAACCTTCGCTCTTGTATGTCCAGTTAAGTCAAAGACTTAGATTTGTGGTGGAGCCTCCCTTCGTCGCCGCCACCTATCTTTATCAAGCTTTATTGCAATATATTAGATCGATTTGCGTTAATCTGAGTTATATCCGGCAGTCTTGATAAAGCTCCAACCTTCTTGCGATCGCAGAGATCGCATATGCCTCCAAGGGCTTCTAACAAGGCGTAGAAGGTTCTGATCCCAATCCACCGCAAGTGGGCTTTAAGCTTTGAGAAGACCATCTCGGTAGGATTGAGGTCGGGGCTCTAGGGCGACAGGAACCAGAGCCAGCTACTATGTCTTCTCAGGACCTCGGCGGCGCGCGGGCTCTTGCGGGTGGAAAGGGTACCCCTTGCCCGGCAACCGCTGCTTGCCGCCATGAAAGTTGCACCAGCACCCCTTTCGTTTCAGACAGTGCGGCGGCCAGTTCCTTCAAAGTAATGTCAGGTTCAGCACGCAAGATGACGAGAAAGACGTCGCGATGCGGGGCAAGCCTGCCAAAACGTCCCAGCGACCTGCCTTGTCGTTTTGCAGCGACCAAGCCCCGCGTCCGATACTCCGCCGCAAACCGCACAGCCGTAGCAGGACTGGCACAAAACACCCGTCCGGCAGTGCGCGCCGAGTGCCCTTTCGCCACATAATCACAAATCCGTTGCCGAAGGTCCAAAGAATAAGGCTTGCCCATGATCCACCTTCCAAAGGAAGTGGAGCAGAAAATGCCACATTGTGAATCCCCGTTCGCCTCACATCAAACGCAAAACGCTTTAGAAGACGGACGGGGCGGCTGGACCGCGGATTTTGAACAGCTACAATTTGTTTGCGTTAAGGCCAATCACACTCATTGTTGCGGCTGGACCGCGGATTTTGAACAGCTACAATACCGGAATGACGCGAAGCGTTCACTGGTCAGTTGCGGCTGGACCGCGGATTTTGAACAGCTACAATGGTGTCTCAGCGCATCGCGGAGGTTGATACGTTGCGGCTGGACCGCGGATTTTGAACAGCTACAATGACCACCCCGCCGATCCCAGTGATGAGCTCGTTGCGGCTGGACCGCGGATTTTGAACAGCTACAATACGCGACATCGCGGGCCAATATTCTGAATGGTTGCGGCTGGACCGCGGATTTTGAACAGCTACAATGTTCTTCATCTACACGGGACAATGCGGTTTGTTGCGGCTGGACCGCGGATTTTGAACAGCTACAATCTCAGCGCCCGTGCGAAACAGCGCATCAGTGTTGCGGCTGGACCGCGGATTTTGAACAGCTACAATAGATGCAAATGCAGCTCGCGAGTGTCACGGGTTGCGGCTGGACCGCGGATTTTGAACAGCTACAATCTTGACGGGCTGCACGGCCCAGCCGGTCCAGTTGCGGCTGGACCGCGGATTTTGAACAGCTACAATAGATTGAACCGCAGACCGTTGTGAAGATCAGTTGCGGCTGGACCGCGGATTTTGAACAGCTACAATTTGATCTTTGTCGTGGATGAAATCGCTTCAGTTGCGGCTGGACCGCGGATTTTGAACAGCTACAATTTGAAAAGCTGGTCCCCGCGCACCTGCCCGTTGCGGCTGGACCGCGGATTTTGAACAGCTACAATGACGGTCCCAGAGGTCGCGGTAGAGCCTTTGTTGCGGCTGGACCGCGGATTTTGAACAGCTACAATGACGTGGTAATCAATGCCACCGCCCTCGTCGTTGCGGCTGGACCGCGGATTTTGAACAGCTACAATAGCGTTTTATAACCGGCGTCGGTGACTTCAGTTGCGGCTGGACCGCGGATTTTGAACAGCTACAATGGTCATGCCCAGCGGAAGCTGCACCGATGGTTGCGGCTGGACCGCGGATTTTGAACAGCTACAATCGGCGGCGGTGTGATCAGGTGTTTCATGAGGTTGCGGCTGGACCGCGGATTTTGAACAGCTACAATTTATTCATGCGGTCGCCAGCGGTCCAGCCAGTTGCGGCTGGACCGCGGATTTTGAACAGCTACAATCTGGCGAGGCTCACATGATCTACCGCACCAGTTGCGGCTGGACCGCGGATTTTGAACAGCTACAATCCACGGGAGCAGCTCCTCGGGGCACGTGTCGTTGCGGCTGGACCGCGGATTTTGAACAGCTACAATGCCACCCGCAAAGTGACATTCACGGCCGGCGTTGCGGCTGGACCGCGGATTTTGAACAGCTACAATATACGCCGAGGAGGATGCGCAGTTTAGCGCGTTGCGGCTGGACCGCGGATTTTGAACAGCTACAATGGTCGAGCCTCAAACCGTTGTGAAGATCGGTTGCGGCTGGACCGCGGATTTTGAACAGCTACAATCGCCTACCAAGAGGGCCGTATGAGCGATACGTTGCGGCTGGACCGCGGATTTTGAACAGCTACAATTTCGCAGATGATGAGGAGGATGCCTAATGCAGTTGCGGCTGGACCGCGGATTTTGAACAGCTACAATCGCAAAGCGCGGCTGATGGAGCTGGAGCCAGTTGCGGCTGGACCGCGGATTTTGAACAGCTACAATGACACCCGCAAAGTGACATTCACGGCCTGCGTTGCGGCTGGACCGCGGATTTTGAACAGCTACAATTGCAGTCCAGCCATCATGCTACTCCGTGTGGTTGCGGCTGGACCGCGGATTTTGAACAGCTACAATTCGAACCGATCCGCAGCGGCCCTGGCAAAATGTTGCGGCTGGACCGCGGATTTTGAACAGCTACAATCGGCAATGATCGCGGCGGTGCGCCGCTTGCGTTGCGGCTGGACCGCGGATTTTGAACAGCTACAATGAAGGCCCCGTGCGGCGGAAAGATCGCGCTGTTGCGGCTGGACCGCGGATTTTGAACAGCTACAATTAAATTATGGCGCGCAGGGCGCAGGCGATCGTTGCGGCTGGACCGCGGATTTTGAACAGCTACAATCACGAGCCTGTAGACATAGCTGCGCCCCTTGTTGCGGCTGGACCGCGGATTTTGAACAGCTACAATTGGCGCTTCACACTGATCGCTGGACGGGGGGTTGCGGCTGGACCGCGGATTTTGAACAGCTACAATCGACCACCCTCCTCGTGGGACTTGCCCTCAGTTGCGGCTGGACCGCGGATTTTGAACAGCTACAATACCATGCAACTGAAAGACGCGAAACCCGGTGTTGCGGCTGGACCGCGGATTTTGAACAGCTACAATGCGCGGGGTGCAGGAGCTCGAGGCTCACCTGTTGCGGCTGGACCGCGGATTTTGAACAGCTACAATCCGCGAGGTTGTCTCAAGAGCAACCGCCCCGTTGCGGCTGGACCGCGGATTTTGAACAGCTACAATGGCGGCTGATAGCATCCGCCAGTGGGCGCAGTTGCGGCTGGACCGCGGATTTTGAACAGCTACAATACATGAAGGCGACCGTCTATGCTGACGGCAGTTGCGGCTGGACCGCGGATTTTGAACAGCTACAATCACGCCCCTGCGCCTCCAGTGCCTCGCGCAGTTGCGGCTGGACCGCGGATTTTGAACAGCTACAATGGTAAAGGCCGGTGATGCAGCGGCATCGCTGTTGCGGCTGGACCGCGGATTTTGAACAGCTACAATAGTGATCGCACTGGATCAGGGCACCTATCAGTTGCGGCTGGACCGCGGATTTTGAACAGCTACAATCTGGCGTGTAATATTCAGCAAGGCGCTTGGTTGCGGCTGGACCGCGGATTTTGAACAGCTACAATCCCATAATCTCCGATTCTTCGGTCTTGCCGTTGCGGCTGGACCGCGGATTTTGAACAGCTACAATAGTTGTCTAATGGCAAAACCGACTAAACCTGTTGCGGCTGGACCGCGGATTTTGAACAGCTACAATCGCCGTGAAACCATCATCTTCGGCACTGGCGTTGCGGCTGGACCGCGGATTTTGAACAGCTACAATAAGGCATTTGTCCCGGCCACGTTGCAGACCGTTGCGGCTGGACCGCGGATTTTGAACAGCTACAATTGGATGAAGAACGGCAGATCCGTCGATGAGTTGCGGCTGGACCGCGGATTTTGAACAGCTACAATCCGAAATGCAGCCTTTACATGTGCGCGCGCGTTGCGGCTGGACCGCGGATTTTGAACAGCTACAATAAGTGCATCCCTTTCCCGTTGCAGTGCCAGGTTGCGGCTGGACCGCGGATTTTGAACAGCTACAATGCGCAAAACGGTGATGCTGTCGGGTCGGAAGTTGCGGCTGGACCGCGGATTTTGAACAGCTACAATCGAATCACCAGCGAATCGGGGGTGTTTCTAGTTGCGGCTGGACCGCGGATTTTGAACAGCTACAATGGCGCCTTGGGAAAACTGCACGAACTTATAGTTGCGGCTGGACCGCGGATTTTGAACAGCTACAATTTTGATCGGGCGCGCAACGATATGCAGACGGTTGCGGCTGGACCGCGGATTTTGAACAGCTACAATTTTTCGTTTGTGCGGTCCTTCTATGTGGTTGTTGCGGCTGGACCGCGGATTTTGAACAGCTACAATTGTGACGGTTGACCAGTTTCTTGGCGAGGCGTTGCGGCTGGACCGCGGATTTTGAACAGCTACAATGCAAAAAATCCAGGCAAGTCAGCTCATCAAGTTGCGGCTGGACCGCGGATTTTGAACAGCTACAATGCCTCTAACGCCCGCACCGGCGGCTGGTCAGTTGCGGCTGGACCGCGGATTTTGAACAGCTACAATCAATGGTCTCCGCATGGCTCATTTCTGGAAGTTGCGGCTGGACCGCGGATTTTGAACAGCTACAATAGATCGCCCGCTATCTTCTTGGAGTTAAAAGAAAATAGCGGGGGTCTATTGTGGTTAATCCAAGCGAATCGCATCAAAACATTACCAGTTGTTCCGGATTCTTTCGGGCCTTACGTCGACCCTGATCCGAGAAGTGAACGATATCACGATATTGTCGATCCGTAAAATTCAGAATCTGCACGTCCCCCGAATCGGGTAAATGGCGTGAAATCCGGTTCACACGGGTCTGAAACGCCTCTTTGCCGTTTACGAAACGGGCATAGACGGAAAACTGGCTGCGCTCGAAGCCCTCATCCAGCAAAAAATTACGGAATTTTCCGGCGGCCTTGCGCTGAGGTTTGGTGTCGGTCGGAAGGTCGAACATCACAAGAATCCACATCAGACGATACCCCGATAAAACTTTGATTTCATGGTTCATGCCCCCAACCCCGCAAGTGTCAGTGGGCCGGGCGTGTTTGGCAGGGCCAGCGCAAGCCTGCCCTCCTCGAAACTTTGGCCCAGTGACGTGGCCAGCTTCATTACCGCCACAGAGACAGGCGTGACACCCTCCCCCAAAGGCAGGTCCGTGGCAATCAGGCGTGCGAGTGCCTGCTTCGCCGCTGTGTCGACCTCTGCACCACGCGTCACGACGATGTTGCGCACCGCGCAATCCACCAGCGGGCGGAAGGGTTCCATCAGGTCATCGGCAAGTGCAAAGGCGTTGGATCTGTTGGAATGAAACAACCCGATCGTCGGGTGCAAACCGGCAGCAACAACAGCTCGCGCAGTGGCAGCGCGCAGCACGGTATAGCCATAGTTCAGCAGAGCGTTCTCCTCCCCTGCCCCCGTATCGCGGCGAAAATCCGGGCCCATCATCCGGGGCCAATAGTGGCGCGCAGCCTGCGCTTCGATATTGGTCGTGTCGCCTGATGTGATTTTGCGGATCATCATTTTCAAAGGCGCGTCAGGTTCCCCAATTGAATCCAACGCCGCTGCCTGCATCAGCACCTTAGCGGTGACAACCTGTTTCCACGCCTGTTTGATGAACGGGGTTTTTGCCTGCCATTGCGCTCGCATCCGCGCGCCTTGCCCGTGGTGGCCATCCAGCGGCATCAAAACTGATTTGGGCGCATGATTAGCCGTGCACAACACAACAGGTACCCCGCGATCGGCCAATTCCGTCAGCAGCGACGTGGTCCAGGTGGTGCCATGCGCATGCACGATCACACCAGCAATCTGGTCAAGCGGCGTGCGCCCAACCTCAGCGCTATTTTCACTCACTTTCAAAAAGCCACGATCACGCGACAGATGCCGCCCGTCGGTGGCAATGTCGATAATCTGGTCCATATGTCACCCCTCACGCCCCCACGCGAATCGCTAACACCTTGGATTTTAGACAAGTTTGCGAAATTCTCCTAACGGGGCGGGCCCGGGTCGCGCATCCGGCCCATTTCATCAACGTGAACGCGGCGGATTCTGGCCTTAATCAAAGACGCCGCAGACATCTGGATGAATTTGAAATCATCCTCCTTGTCGCGGTTGCGCGCATCGGCATTCCCCTCGGTATGCGGCACCAGAAACAGGCCGTTGGCAACGTCCATTTTCTGGACGTAGCAGATCACCGTTATCCCTTTACGTTCAATTACCACCATATCCCGCTTGAACACCCGCAAGAGCCGTTTTGCAGCCGGATGGGGCTTGGACCCATCGCCGGATTGGTGCGCCTCAAACGTTGAGATTGCCCAAGGCTTGACCTTGCCATCAGGCATCCGCCACACCTCGTAGCAATGGTTGCTACCTGCCTTGTAGGCCTTGTAGATATTGCCTGTGGCGTTTCTAACCGGCACACGGGCACTGTCTTGCAAGGCATCCAGAAGCCGCACACGTCGCAGCCCGAAATAAGGGTTTTCGCTTTGGTCCGGCAGTTTGCGCGACGCCGCAAAAGAGGCCAGAGCCTGTTCAAATTCCTTCTTGTCCAAACCGCGCGTGACACGCGTGAGATGACGCTGCAAATCGGGATCGCGGATTTTCCTGATATCACCTGCACCAAGCGACATCAGCGGTTTGCGGCTGACCACATGCCCACCGTCAACGATCCCGTAAGCCGTATCCATATGCAACTGCCCCGCTGTCGTGTCACTGCCTTGTGCGCGCGCGGTCGGATCAATGCGCCCGTGATCTGCCCTGTGGCTGACGATGATCCGCCCGATCTGTCCGGCGACATCATCACGGAAACCGTCCCAAGGCGGCGGGACGGACCGCGCGACCTGTTCGGCGCCCGCCTGTTCGTCGTGCTTGGCTATCTTGCTGATCCGCTGGATCAGGCTGCGGTCGGTGGCTGCGACCACGGCGGCGTCGATGGCGTGATGCCGGTGGTCCTGCCGGTTCTTGGATTTCACGGTTTGCGCGTCGCTGTCCGTCAGCACCTCGATCCCGTTCAACCCCCAATGGCGGCGCAGCATTTCCGTCAACCGGCCCGGCACAACCCAAACATGGGATTTGCCGTCCGCCCCGTCATACAACGCATCCAGATAAGCCCGTGCCACACGAGACAGGTATTGGGTATCTTTTAGTGCACGGGCGGAAAAGTCGTTCTCGCCCTCAAACCGTTCCACCGCATCGGGGGCAAAGCGCCATGCCTGCTTTCTATCAAGATTCTTGAGGTTGGCGACGATCACGTCCCACTGGTCTGTTTCGCCCCAGACCTCCCACGGCGTCTTGTTAGCCTTTTTCCGATTTTCCTCTTTCAAGCATAGGGTCTTGTTCCAAATGCTATCATCCAACGTACGTGAGAAAGGAAGGATATGATCAACATCACACGACCCGTCAAACAACATCGCCGCACTGATACGCTTGCCAGAATAGGGGCATTGGCGGGTCATAACGTCATTGCCAAGGTTTTCCCACAGCCGCAGGATTAACCGGTTTGCGCCTGTGTCTTTTTGCCCCAGTTCTTCAACCAGCTTTTTGCCGCGCTTGATCGCGTCATCCGTATTTTTCCTGATCGTCTTCTGAATCTCACGCTTTTGATCCTCGGAGTTCTTTAGGTCGCGGGCAACCTCCACCACGATCTGGTCCGGCTTGCCGTGCACACAAATGATCCGGTTCACCAGTCGCCTGATCTGGTTCAACCCGATATGGACCGTAGGGTTGGTAATACGACCGAAGCGTTTGACGTCCTCGTCAGTTTTCACACCTGTTCCCGGGATTACATGCCGGTCCAGAATTTCACCGTAGTATGGCAGAGCCTCCAACACCTCACCCGTTGGTCCGCCAGAATGGGACCAACCACAGGCGGCCACAGCATCGCTATAGGACATCACATCAGCCTCCAATGCCGCCAGAATCTTGCGCGTTGCCGTCAGCCCAAGCCGTCCGTAACCTTCGGGCAGCGGCGCATTCGCCGTTGCTTGCGCATAATCCTGGCCAAGCCCGTGGGTGGCCATCAACCAATCAACCAGCGCCTCATGCTCGGTATCACTCTGCACCGCACGGAGGCGTTGCACCACGTCCCATTGAGCGTCTTCGTCCAGTGTGGTCCAGACCCCGCCCATCCTTTCTGGATGCGACAGGCTAGCACGGACGGGGTCGCAGGCAATGGCATCCCGGTTGGCAGTCTCCAACGTGAAACTTTGGTCACTCCTAAGTTTGATCACCTTGCCAATTGCCCTGAGTTTCATCGACATTCCCGACAGGGTTTTCGTATGTCCTTTGTTATCTAGCCCATGAACGATCTGGTCACGTTCTTCACGAGTCAACCCACGTGCCGCCTCCCCTCGCGCAACAATTCGCAGCCCATTCACCGTCTCCAACAGGATCCGCCGCTGGTTCAAGGGATGCGCAGACGGAATACGCCGTTCATCCGTGAATAGACACAGACCGACCTCAGGCGCCTTCAGGGGGCGCTGGTGAAAGATGATCGTCTTGATCTGGTCGCGCAGATCGTCCGTCAGGGTGGTGTGATGTTCCGCCTGTGCGGCCCATAGCGCGTCAAACTCCTCTGACAGGTGCCGCCGGTCGGGGTAAAAATCATACCCTGCCTCCTCTTTTTCGGCATTGTCACGCCGCGCCACGGACAAGCGCGTGCGCACCGTCGGGACGCGACGCGGATCATCGGCCTTGTCCTGCCGCATATGCAGAAACTCGCCATAGGTGCGTGCGCGTGCATCGCGCATCGCCCAATCCAGCCGTGCAGTCGCATCCTTGATCTTACCACTTTCGTTATCGCCGCGGTCGGCCTTTCGATTGGATTTGAACCCACGTCGCTGGTTGAGGTGAAACAGCGCCCGCCCGAAATGCGCCAGCGGCAAAGCCTCATCGAGCCCCCGTGCCCGAAGGTCATAGGGATCAAGAGCTTGCAACGCTTTGGCCTGCACGGGATCGGCTGGCATCAAGCCTGCCTCAGCCATCCGTTTCATCAAAGCAGCCTTGCGGCGCAAGTATCTGTCACGGCGACGGCGCTGCGCACGGGCCACGCGCCTATCGACGGCCAGCGACTCCTTTGACTGCGGATCCCGCCCATCCGAGAAAACCCTCACTCCGCCATCGACGACGCACGTTATCTGGTCATTTTCCGTCCGGTAAAGCCACCAGCCGATGGAGTTCGTTCCAATATCAAGGCCAAGTCGCATGTAATTTCCCCACTAAAATATCCTTTAGAAGTTAATAAACATTGGCATTTAGTTAATTACAATCCATTGCGCGATTGACAATGCACGCAGATGGGGCGACCAATAGGGTGTTCAAAATCCGCGTCGAGCTGTTAACAAGCATTCGATTGCACCACATTGAAGCGCAGGGCCACGGCCCTGCGTTTCCATTATGACCTCAAGGCACAGAGCTTTAAATTTGTGTACTGGTGCGCAATTATGGACAGAAACAGCAAAGTATAATGACAGCCGCATTTTTTGCTATCTCCGACCGAGAGTCCAGTTTTCTGCGTCGCCTCCTGAGCTGGCTTTACCCTTACGCTGCAGGTTTCGCACATGCCCCGCAGGGCTTATTTGCGCACTCTCTTCAGGGAAAGCTAGTTCAGCAAACCGCCAAACTGTCTTAGCAGTCTCCGGTTCAAAGCTGTTTCCAACTCGTCCAGACCATCCACGGCATCCCCTACATGCTCATCATCCGGTTTTCGTTCTAAACCGATTGCAAACACCTATCTCTCAAAATCCGTCCCGATCTGACGCTATTTCTCGGCGACCACAGCATGAACACCATTCGCACAGCACACTCGCGGACTTCTGGTGAATACCAACTTCAACATGTGTTCTTTTCCATAACCCAATATCCTTAACTCCGGGCCTCCGGCAAACAAGGGGCGGCTCAACCCTTCCAAAGAGCAGGGCTCTCACCTGACCACCAGCCTTTGACCTTGGCAACAGAAAGCACATGCTCAATACGCCCTCAAAGTCTGAATGCGGTTTTTGGTTTTGGTGCCCAATAGGGCTTAAAACCTTCAAGACGTCGTCCAAACCAACATCACCAATTCTACGATTAAATATGGGGCTACGGTCATCAATCTGGCGCTTGGGCGGCTTCATATATTGAAAATTTTACACGAGACCTGACCTAGACACTAGGCGCTGATCGACATGACGTCTCCTTTGACACTCGACACCGAACGCCTCCCGATCTTCTCACGTGGCCAAGGCTCAATTGCCTGATAGTTTTTATCGGGTATTGATTTAAAGTGCAAACTATGGTGAATCGGCGCCATCACACCGAGCCGCACAATGCCGTGCATGCCAGGAAAGCTTCAACCTGACTCTCATGCTGGTGCCGCTCAATGTCACATCAATTCATCTGCCCTTCATCTATGCCCAAGACCCTTCAGCCGCCCGCGCGCCTCCATACCAAATACCGAAGCGCCCTGATCGCTGCAAAGAACGCACTCACTGCGATTGCGATTGCTTCTATCGCTACCCCACTGGCCGCGCAGGAAAGCGATATCGAGGCAGTAATCGCGTTGGAGCTAAACGCCATAAAGACCACCGAGGCAGGGTGCACATTGAGCTTCATGATCATCAACGGGCATGGCAGCGCGATTGATAAGCTGGTTTACGAAACGGTGCTTTTCGACGCCGCTGGTCAGGTTGATCGCCTGACGCTCTTTGACTTTGGCGCGCTGCCCCCTGCACGCCCGCGCGTGCGGCAATTTTCCGTGCCCGGCGTGGCCTGTGAGGGGCTAGATATGCTCCTGATCAACGGGGCCAATACCTGCGAGAGCGCGGATCTTGGGCCCGCCGCCTGTGAAACGGGGCTGACTGTCTCCTCGCGCACCGAAATCGAGGTGCAGGGGTGAGCGCGCTCTTGGAACCGCTGCGCCAGATCGCAGAACTGGGCGGGCCAGTCGTGATGCTGCTGATTGCGGTGTCGGTGATAACGCTTGCGACGATTCTCTACAAACTTTGGCAATTCGCCGCCGCGGGCGTCGGACGTCACACGGCGCTGAGCGAAGCTGTGGCCGCTTGGGACACCAATGACCGCACCGCCGCCCGAGTGGCCCTCGCCCGCTCCAAAAGCTATTTGGCACCGGTGGTGGAAATGGCGCTCAGTGCGCCCACGCCCGATATGCCCCGTCTCGCCGCAGAGGCCGAAAGTCGCTTTGCCCGGCTGGAAAGCGGCTTTCGGCTTCTCGATTCCGTGGCACAGCTGGCCCCGCTTTTGGGTCTTTTCGGCACGGTATTGGGGATGATCGAGGCGTTTCAATCCATGCAGGACGCGGGCGCACAGGTGGATCCATCCCTTCTTGCAGGGGGCATCTGGGTCGCCCTTCTCACAACCGCCATTGGCCTCGTCGTCGCGATGCCTACGGCGCTGGTGCTGAGCTGGTTCGAGGGCCGGATGGACGCCGAACGGGTCACGGCGGAGCACGCGCTGACCACGATCCTTGCTCCGCGCGGGCGGGGTGCAGATGGCGTGCAAATGCAGGATGCGGCGGCAGGGGCCGCGCTGCAAGGTGCTTAGGCGGCGAACAGCACGGCGCAAACTCTCGATGACATCGCTCATTGATGTGATCTTCCTATTGTTGCTCTTCTTCATGCTCAGCTCGACATTTTCCAAATTCTCCGAGATCACGTTCAGCGCCGCGAACGGTGGCGCCGTGATCACGACAGAGGTGAAACCGCTCTTTATGCAGCTTGGCCCGGACGCCCTGCGCCTCAATGGCGAGACGATGACGATGGACATGCTTTTGCCCACGCTCAGTGCACTGCCCGAAGTGGACGGACCGCTGGCGTTGCTGATATCGCTCAAAGGCAATGTGACTTCGCAACGCCTCACCGATCTGCTGGTTGTATTACACGCCTTGCCAAACATCGCACCTACGGTGCTGGAGGCGTCATGAGACAGTCCCGCCCCCGCACCAAACGCGAACCTACGATTGCGCTCATCAACATCGTCTTTCTGATGCTGGTCTTCTTCATGGTGGCCGGCACGCTATCGCAGCCGCTCGACACGGACCTTCGTCTGATTTCCACTTCCGATCTTGAAGGCCGCGCACCGCCCGATGCGCTGGTGATCCGCCCGGATGGCACGCTGATCTATCGCGGCACCGAGATTACCTCTGCCGCCTCCTTCCTGCCGCGCCGTGAGGATGAACCGGAGCCGGATGTCAGGCTGGTGCCGGACCGTGATCTGCCTGCCGCGGATCTGGTGCGTATCGCACGCGATCTGCGCCGCGCCGGGGCGGGTGCCGTGATCATCGTGACCGAACGGGAGCTGCAATGATCCCTGCCGCGCGTGTTGTGAAAATAGGAGCTGTAGCCAGCGCACTCGCCATACATAGCGCGCTTGGCTGGGCGTTGATGGCGCGCACAGATGTGCAGGTCGATGGGAGCGCGGGAGCCGCGGAGGCACGGCTTGGCACGCGCTTTGCGGAGATGGCCGCAGGTACGCTGAAGGCGGAAAACAGCACCGAGACGCTGACGCCGATGCCGCCTAAGGATGCGCGCGAAAATCCGGAGGATTTGGAAAGCGTCCCGCCCGCGCCACAAGCGCAGGCCGACGCAACGAAGGTCCCTGTTATAGAGCCTGACGCGCCGACGCGCGCACTTGAGGCGGACGCGGTGCCAACCATCACAGCCCTGTCTGCGCCGAGCCCAGCCAAACTACTCACCCCTCAACCAGAGGCCACAGCGCTCTCCTCCATGACACCAGAAAACATCATCAAAGCAGAAGAAGATAGCGCGAACGCCCTGACCCGCTCCCTACGACCACAACCACGCAGCGAGGCTTTCGAGGCGGAGCATAAGAAAGCCGCTGCCCCCGAACCTGCCAAGCCCGCCAAGCCGCAGCCTAAACCGAAATCGGCCGCCGCAGCACAAGGCAACTCCAACCAGAACGCACGCGCCGGAGCTGCCACCGGAACCAACACTGCGACGGCGGCAAGCGCAGGCACCGTGCAGGGGCAGTCGAATACTGCGGGCAATGCAGCGGCCAGCAACTATCCCGGTCTTGTTATGCAAAAGATATCGCGCGTGCCGCGACCACGCTCGAACACCACGGGCACGGCTGTGATATCGTTCAGCATCGCCTCCAGCGGGGCGTTGGCGGGCCTGTCGGTCGCCCAAAGTTCAGGCTCGGCGCGGTTAGATCAGGCAGCGGCGCAAATGATCCAGCGGGCGGCCCCCTTCCCGCCCCCACCCACAGGCGCACGGCGTAGTTTCTCGATCAGTATCAAGGGCCGCTAAGGTTCAGCATTTCAGCCCAGACAATCAATCTCCGAGCCGCGCCATATGCGGCAAGATATAGGGCAAGCCTGGTGGCGGCGGCGCATTGACCCGAAGGTGACAGCCATAAGCCTCCGACAGGATTGCATCGGTCAGCACGTCAGATGGCGCACCTTCCGCCGCGATCTGCCCGTCCTGCATCAAGGCCACGCGATCCGCATAGAGCGCTGTGAGGTTAAGGTCATGCATCACGGTCACAACACCACCGCCCGCATCGCCGTATCGGCGCGCAAGTTCCATGATAATCAGCTGATGGCCGATATCGAGGCTCGCCACCGGCTCGTCCAGCAAAAGCCAACTGGGCGTGCCGTCCAGCACCGGCTCCCAAACCTGGCATAGGACACGGGCAAGCTGCGTGCGTTGCTGCTCTCCGCCAGACAGCTCGTGATAATACCGCCCGGCATAATCTGTGAGGCCAACCGCGTTCAACGCCTCTTCCGCCACGCCCTTACGCAATGCATATGGCCCGGCCTGAAGGCCGATGCGCAACACCTCAATCACGGTGAAGGGAAAAGCCATGTTGGCCGCCTGCGGCAAAACTCCCCTGATGCGCGCCAGATCGCTTGCGTTGCGTGCCGTCACGGCCATGCCGTTGAGGGTGACGGCGCCACCTGCGCTCTCCTCACCCGACAGGATGCGCAAAAGGGTGGACTTGCCCGATCCATTCGGCCCGACGATGGCCGTCACCGCACCGGGCCGGGCGGTGAAGGCCACATCGCTCAGGATTGTTTTGCCACCCAAGGCAAAGGTTATGTCGCGTGCAATCAAGCTCATGCCATGAGGCTGCCGCGTTGACGCAGCAAAATCCAAAGGAAAACCGGCGCGCCAAGGATTGCCGTGATGATGCCGATGGGCAATTCCGCCGGAGCCACGATCAGCCGGGCAATCACATCCGCCCAGACCAGAAACGCCGCGCCCAAAAGGGCCGCGTTAATCAAGAGCGGTCCATGATCAGGGCCCGTCGAGAGGCGCAGAAGATGCGGCACCACGATGCCGATGAACCCGATCGCACCCGAGACGGCCACAGCACTTCCCGTCGCCACCGCAACGCAGAGGATCGCCCCGCGTTTCACCCGTTGCACCGGGATGCCAAGGTGATGTGCCGCAGCCTCGCCCAGCGCCAAAGCATTGAGCGACCCTCCAAGCAGCGCTGCCGCCACAATGGCAAGCGCAATCATCGGCCCCGCAGTCGCCACCTTGATCCATGTAGCACCACCCAGCGATCCAAGGCTCCAGAACGTGAGGTCGCGCAGCTGCGCATCATCCGCAATATAGATCAGGACGCCCATGCAGGCCCCTGCCAACGCCGCGAGCGCGATACCGCCCAAAAGCATGGTAATCACAGAGGTGCGGCCCCGATGCGTCGCCACCTGGTAGAGCACGAAAACAACAATCCAGCTGCCAAGAAAGGCGGCGAGCGGGATTAGCGCATTGCCCACGATGTTTTGCACCGCTAGCGGCAGCATTGCGCCCAGCACGATCGCGCTGGTGGCACCCAGTGCCGCGCCTGCACTGACACCGACAATGCCGGGATCGGCGAGTGGATTGCGAAAAAGCCCTTGCAACACAGCGCCCGACACAGCGAGCGCCGCCCCCACAAGGGCGCCGAGAACCATGCGTGGCAAGCGGATATCACGCAGCACGACCTGATCCAGCGTGCTCAGTACCTCCCCGCGCATAAGCTGCCCAAGCGCGCCCCACAGAGACGTCCCCGCTGGGCCAATCGCAAGGCTTGCCACCATAGAGGCTGCGCAGAACAGCCCAAGCACAATATGCGCACGCCGTGCTACAGTGCGGCGGTCAATGTACGGAAGGGGGGAAGCCGCGTCGATCACCACCATGCTACGGGTCGCCATAGAGCGCAGCACTCAGCTCGGCCACGGCATCAGGCGTCCGTGGCCCAAAACCGAGCAGATAGAGCCCGTTCATTCGCACCACACTTTCGGACACAGCCGCAGGGGTCGGGCGGATCGCAGGCATCGCAAAGAGCACATCATCGGCCACCGAATGATCGCCACCACGATCCATCATCAGGATCACATCCGGTGCGGCGGTGCTTACGGCCTCATCACTCAGGGGCTTATAGCCCTCAACACCGTCAATCGCGTTCACCCCGCCCGCAAGACGGATCATCGCATCGGCCTGCGTGCCGGTACCCGACGCCATGATACGGCCACCTTGCGTGCTGAGGATGAAGAGAACGCGCTTGGGCGCGTCCCCGGCCAGTTTGGCCGCACTTCCCGTGACGCGGCGCATATCAGCCTCCACTTGGCCCGCCAGATCCTCAGCTGCGTCCAACACTTCAAGCGCGCGGCCAACGGCGCGGATCTTGGCCGCGATCCCCTCCCCGTCCATCGCTGGCTCCAACTGCTCAAAACGCACGCCTGCGCGCTTCAACACCTCAATCACCTCAGGCGGGCCCGCGCCATCTTCGCTGAGAATCAGCGCCGGATTGACCGACAAAACCCCTTCGGCGGAGAGCGCGCGAACATATCCCACATCAGGCAGGCCCTCGGCCTCGGGCGGGTAGGACGATGTGGTATCACGCGCCGCTAACCGATCCTGCTGACCAAGCGCATAGACGATTTCCGTCACCGAGCCGCCAAGCGAGACGACATCACCAGGGCTGGCTGCTTGGACCGCCTTCTGAAACGGGAGAACGCTCACGAACAGTGTTATTGCCAGCGCAAGGGCTGTGGCGGTCACAAGCGACATGCGCCCTATCTGTATTGTCGACAAAAGCCGCATCATACCGCCTCCTTCGCCGGTGCGTCTGGCAGCGAACCCACCAATGCGCGCCATGCCGGGCGGCTGTCACGGCCCTCTTTGCCGATGCCGAATATCTGAAAGATCAGGCCACCTTGCGCATCAAATGCCTCAAGTGACATGGCGTTACCGCGCTGCGTGGGCTTGTCCACCGCCCAGACCTCGGCCACGTGATCGAGCCGCAAATGCAGATTGAAGCGCGGGTCCATCACGTTCTGCCACGGGCCCATTGGGCGCAGCTGCACGATGGGGCCGCTGTGGATCTGGATGCAGCCACGGTTGCCGACGAAGATCATCACCTCGGTGCCATCCTTGGCCAGCCGCTCCAGCGCTGTGCCCACCGCGCCGGGGGCCAACGCGCGAACGAACGGCGCGCCTGCAATGCGGTAGGCCCCGAGCCGGTTCATCTTCAGCTTCGAGGTCAGGCGCATGAACTGGTGCGTGTCGGTCATCCGCGCCCACTCCTTGCGCAGCACGTCCACGCGGGACATGTCGGATTTCGCGGCCTCGGGAGGCTGTCTGTCGCTGACCTCAAGCGATTGGCTCTGATCCCCGATGGGCAAGTCATCGCGCAACGCGTCCCAAGCGGCCAGATCAGACCCGTCGCGCAGGAAAATCTTGTGGACCGCATCACCCGCCGCATCGAACACCTGAAGCGATCGGCGCAGGCCCGCGTCGGTTTCCTTTTCTACCATGAAGGCATGTTTCCAATGGCTTGGGAACATCCGCAGGTCAATCTCGTCGGCAAGCACCATGCACGCATGGCCACCGGAATGATAATTTTCATAGGTGCCGACCCGCTCATGCACGCAGCTTTCGTTACGGGTGAGTGCCATCACCTCGCCCAATTTTTGCGCCGCATCCATGATCCGGTCGGGATGCGCGTCGATGCGCGTGGCGGTGATACCGCAGGAAGCAGCGACAAGCTGTGCCTCGCTGATACCAAGCCTACCTGCCAGATCACGATCCCTCAGCTTTGGGTGATCGGCCTGAGCTGCGCGGATATCTTCAGGTGCGGGTGCTTGAAGGGTGTGTGTTTGAGCAATGGTATCAGCCATGGCGTCCTCTTGTATTGAATGTCTGAGAAATATGGCTGCGCAGCGTGCGAAAGCGCTTGCGTGGCGAACCGGCGCATATCAACTGCGCAGATTATTCTTGACTAATTTAGTCTGATTCATCTATCCGGCACAAGACCCGATTTTCCCGGGCAGACGACGAATTACCGCGCCAGCTTCTGCGAGCCACGGTTTCAGCCAAACCAAAGCATCTCAGAAGGACACCATAATGACACGAAAAATGCGCGCGCCCCTATGGGGGACAACAGCCCTTTGCCTGACACTGGCCGCCGCCCTCCCCGCTGCGGCACAGGAGGAGGATGGATTTCTTGGGACCATCATATTGGGCGAAAGCAAGCGCGATGTGCGCACCGACACCGCCGTGCCAGTGACCGAAATCGACCAGACCGAGATCGACGACCGGCAGGCGGGAACCGTTGCCGAGTTGATCGACACTGTACCAGGGGTGACATTGGTCAACGGGTCTACCCCGCAAGGCTCAGGCATCACGATCCGCGGCTTCGGTGCGACAGGTTCGTTCGGCACCGATCAAAAGATCCTCATTCAAGTCGATGGCGCCACCCGCGGCAGCGAAGAGCTGTACCGCATCGGCAATCAGCTTTTCACCGACCCCGCGCTTTACAAACAGGTCGAGGTGCTGCGCGGCACGATCGGCTCATTCGAGTTCGGCTCGGGCGTGGTGGGTGGTGTTGTGCGGCTTGAGACCAAGGACGCATCGGACTTCACCGGCGGCGAGGTGGGCTTTGCCGCCCGCCAGATGCTGGAGTTCGCAACCAACGGCAGCGGCATAACCTCATCGAGCATCCTTGCGTGGCAACCCACGGAAAACATTGAGTTCCTCGCCAACTACACCCGCCGCACCACAGAGCCGCAAGAAGACGGCAACGGGGGTTTGATCAACCCTGCGGGCGGCGCGACCAACGACCCATCGTGGTTGGTTAAAGGTAAGCTGACCTTCGGCGAGGGCGATGCGCAGTCCGTAACCCTCACACATACGGAGACGGAATCGTCCCAAAGAGACGTGCCATATGACAGCTTCGGCCTTGCCAATTTCGGCAATGTCGACCGCGATGTGCGCAGCGCTACGACAATCCTGCGCTACGGCTTCAACCCGGTGGGCAATGATCTGCTTGATCTGACGTTGCAATATTCCTACGCGGATGAAGAGATCACTCAGACGGCTATCGGACGGGCCAGCCCACTGAACGATGCTGACCACCGCTATGAGACGACAACCCTCACCCTCAAGAACACCGCCCTTTTCCAGACCGGAGCGGTTAACCACGACCTCACGGCGGGGATAGAATATATCCTTCGCCAGCGCCAGAACGCGGCTTCCGCACCGGGCGGTGAAGACAATCGCTGGGCCATCTTCGCGATCAACGAGATGTCGTTTGGAGATGGCTGGACCGTCACGCCGGCCTTTCGCTATGAGACATCGGATGTGAAGGGCAGCACCGCGCCCAATAATGGCCGGTTCAAGCATGACGCGTTGATGGGTGGGCTGTCGCTGCGCTATGCGTTCCAGAACGGATTTTCGGTATTTGGCTCAGCCGCCTACACGGAGGTCCTGCCCCCGATTGACGATCTGGACAATGTGGCGCGCATGGAGGATAGCGAAAAATCCCGCACCTTTGAGCTTGGCTTTGCCTATGAGGCCGAAGGGGCGTTCCGCGAAGGCGACAGCCTGTCGTTCAAGCTCAACGCCTATGACACGGAGCTTTGGGACGTGACCTCCTATGTCACCAACACAGCCGCATTCGGGCCGCCCGTTTTCCTCGCTCTGGATCAGGTCAACACCCAAGGGATCGAGATTGAGGCCGCCTATGCTACGGCCACCGGCTTCTACATGGATCTCAACGCTAACATTGCCGATGGCCAAGAGACCACAGGTCGAGGCGTCCGTCAGGATTGGCGCAACCTCGCCGCCAACAGCCTGCGGTTTACATTGGGTCAGAAGTTTGCCGAAGCCTATGACGTGAGCTGGGAAGTGGTCGCGAATGATGGGATCACCGTCAATGGAGAGCGCTCATCCAGTTTCGTAGCCCACAACCTGCGCGCGACGATCGCGCCGGAAAGTGGCGTCTGGGCAGGCACCGAAGTGCGTTTCGGGATCGAGAACCTGTTCGACACGCAATACACCCAACGCCTCTCAACCCGCCCCGCCGCAGGCCGGAACTTCAAAATCACACTGGCCAAGACGTTCTGACCAAGGCGCGGGTGCTCTCATGGCACCCGCGCCGTTCACTCCAGAGCCCCCGCAACAGCATTTCTCAGGGAGCGATGTATCGTTGTTGGCCCGACCGAGGCCCTTGGTTTGGCTCCCATTGAAACCTCCACCGCACAATTAACCCGTGCGAGGCATAAAACGCCCTTCTGACGCGCCGAGTACGCTTACCTGCCTACCCGCGCCAAAAGCACGGAATAGCGGCCAAAGTGCCGACAGTTGTTTAAAAAATCAGGTAGAGTATTGGCGGAGCGACAGGGATTCGAACCCTGGAGACGGTCTCCCGCCTACACACTTTCCAGGCGTGCGCCTTCGACCACTCGGCCACCGCTCCGTTGGAGGGCTTCTAGCGTCTGTGCGGGGGGGGCTGCAAGGGGAAGGTTGCGTTTTTCGCGAGCACCCTGCGCTTTGTATCAATCGTCCAGATGAAGATAGACGCGGCGGTTCATGCGGCCTTTGCTTTCGATCTTGCCAAGGCGCAACGCGCCGACCTCGGAGGTGCGTGCCACATGGGTGCCGCCACACGGTTGCAAATCCACTTGGTCGGTGCCCTCGCCGATCCTTACGAGGCGAATTTTGCCAGCATTTCGGGGCGGCGGCGCGGAGAGGGTTTTGACCAGAGAGGGCTGTTGGTCCAACTCGGCATGGGTGATATAGCCGTCGGTCACCGGCAAATCGCGATCAACCATTTCGCCCAAATGCGCCTCGAATGTTTCGCGGTCCACCGACATATCGGGCATTTCAAAATCAAGCCGGCTGCGCGTCTCACCGATCATGCCCCCCGTCACCGGGAGCGGGATCACGACCGACAAGAGGTGTAGCGCCGTGTGCATCCGCATCAGCCGCAGACGGCGTGGCCAGTCCAGCGTTTGCTGTACTTGGCAGCCAATGGGCGGCAGGGACTGCGGCGCGGCCGGGACGAGGGCGATCTGTGCGCCCTGCCCTTTTACCGTCGTGGCCACAGTCATCCCCCCGCCGGACCAATCGATGCGCCCGCTATCGCCGGGCTGACCACCGCCGGTGGGATAAAAGACGCTCGCATCCAAAACCACACCGCCCTCTGGCGTGTGTGCAACCACCATGCCCACAGCCTCGGTGCGGTAGGCATCCGTGCGAAAGAGCGGCTCGGTCACTTATCGCCGCCCCCGTCCCCTTCCACTGATCCCCCTTCGGCAACACGTTGGGCCACTTCGCCCGGTCGACGCTCGCGCGCCTCGGTTGGCGTGTCCGTTTTCGGCTCCGGCGCGTTCGGGGCGATGGGTGTGCCGCCCATGAGCGCCTCGGGATTGCGGATCCAGATGTCGCGCTGCCCAAACGGAATCTCGATGCCTTCTTCAACGAAGCGTTTGGCGATCTCGTGGTTCATGTCGGAATGCACACTCATGATCCAATTCACGTCACGCAGGATCGCGCGGATCTCAAAATCAAGGCTATCGGCCCCGAAGCCTTTCATCAGGATCGTGGGCTCAGGGTTCATCAGCACCATTGGGTGCGCGCGCGCAATCTCGCGCAAGATGCCCTCCACCCGGCGCGTATCGGTGCCATACGCCACGCCCACGGGCACGATGACCCGGCCCACCGTGTTGCCGCGGGTGTAATTGGTGACCGTACCGCTCACCAGATCGGCGTTGGGGATGATCAGATCCGATCGGTCGAACGTTTGGATACGGGTGGAGCGGACAGAGATCTGCTGCACCGTGCCGTGCTGGCCGTTGACTTCGATCCAGTCACCTTGGCTGATGGGCCGCTCGATCAGAAGGATGATGCCGGACACAAAGTTGCTGACGATATTCTGAAGGCCGAAACCAATCCCGACAGAGAGCGCACCCGCAACGATGGCGATGGAACTGAGATCCAAGCCCGCCGAAGTGATCGCGATGAGCGCCGAGAGGAATATACCGATATAGCCCACGCCGGACACGATCGCGTTGCGCCCGCCCGCGTCCATCTTGGTCTTGGGCAGGACGGTGTTCTTGAGCGTGCCCTGTAACAGCCGGGTCAGCACATAGCCCATGGCGAACACCACCGCGAGCATCAGGAAGATCGTGGGCGAAATCGTGATATTGCCCAGCGTGATCCCCTTGGTAAACCGTACCCAAAGCTCTGACAGATCCGCCACCCGCGCGCCCCACACAAGCGCGAAGGCAGGGAGTGACAAGACAACCATACCAAAGCCCAGAAGGACCGGCATCAGGTCCTCGCGCACCTCCTCGCGGCCGCCATTGGCCAGAACGTAGACCTCGTTGATGACCCGCTGAAAGATCAACAGCGCGGCCAGAAGCAGCAGCGACAGGACCGAAGGCAAAAGCAGCGACTCGGCAGCCGTGAAATAGCCGACCCCGCCAAGGAACGGCGCGACCAACGCCAGCAGGAAGAGGGCCTTGGCCAAGAGCCGCGTGAGGCGGTTGCGGTATGTGTCGAACGCCTCATCCTCAGAGGCCGCGCGCGCGTGTTTGGTCAAAAGACGCGACAGCCGGATCAGAATCAGCCCAGCCAACACCATGACCGGGAAGAGGACAACAACATCGGCCTCATTGGACCACGCCATCTCCTGGCTGGTTTCGCGCACGAAATAGAAGATCGAGATCACAAGCCCTAATGCGCCGCCATAAAGCCGCCCAGAGCGCCTGTCCTCAGGGCCTAGAACCAGTGGTGGGTGGGCTATCTCTCCGCGTGGAAAACAGCGCAGCGCAAGCCAGCGCGCGACGAGGAAAATCAGCACCGCAGGTGTCAGCGCCGTCAGGATCAGATCGCCCCGGATACCCACAAGACCTGTATTGTAGACTGCACCATTGATCAGCAGATATCCGATGAAGGGCACCACGATTTCGCCCATGGACATGATCCAGCCCAGCACCCATTGCACCGATGCCGTGCTTTTGGGCATGACGAGCCGCAAAGCCAGCGTGGCCCAGAAACGCCCGCGCAAAAGCAAGACAAACCCAATCAGGGTGAGGACGATACTGAGCGGCAGTGCGCCATAGAATTCGGCGCGCCGTACTTCACCGCGCAGGGATTTACTTACTTCGGCACGTATATCCGCGATGGTTTCGCGGAACGCACTCACAGCATCGGGCCAGTTCTGCGGGTTTACAGGTGAAGGACCCAGTTCCATCAGCTTTTCGGTCTGGCGCTCGCGGATGATCCGGTCGATGGATTTGATCAGCCCGTCCGCGCGGCTATAGGCAACCTGCGCGCGCTGGATCGGCTCGCGCAAATTTATCAGCTCGGAGTTAAGCGCGACACGCTGCGCCGCGATCTGTGACCCTTCTGCGGCGGCTTCGGCGGGGGCCGGACCCAGCGCGCGAAGCTGTGCTTCGGCGGTGGCAATTGCATTTGCGTTGACATTTTGCGCGGCGTTGAAGCGATCGCGCCACTCAAACAGAAGGGTCCGCAGATCCTCCAGCGCGCCGGTAGAAGCGCGTGCAGCCTCCACCGCCTCGGAGGCGCGGCTCGCAATCAGGGCCCATCGGTCGTAATCGGGGGCCTCGTCGGTTTGCTGCGCGTGAACAGACCCTGCATTAAACCCCGGCGCAAACCCGCTTCCCATAGGCAACGATAGCAGCGCAAGGGCGAGCATCAAAGTCTTGAAAACCCTTATCATTCTTCGAAAACTCCCGGAATGGATCGTGGGGCCGCGCCCATCCAATCCGGCACAGGCAGGCCTTTTTCACGCAAAAACTCAGGGTTAAACAGTTTGGACTGATATCTGGTTCCATAATCACAAAGAATGGTCACGATCGTATGCCCCGGCCCCATCTCGCGCGCCATGCGAATAGCCCCCGCGATGTTCACCCCCGAAGATGCGCCCATGCACAGCCCCTCATCGCGCAGAAGGTCGAAAACGATTGGCAGCGCTTCCTCATCGGGAATCTGGCAGGCAAAATCGGGTTTTAGCCCTTCAAGGTTGCGGGTGATGCGCACCTGCCCGATGCCTTCGGCGATGGAGCCGCCCTCGGATGCCAGTTCCCCGGTTGTGTAATAGGAATAGAGCTTCGCGCCCATCGGGTCCGCGAGACCGATCTTCACGCCCTTGGATTGCAGCGCCATGCCAACGCCCGTCAGCGTGCCGCCCGACCCACACGCACAGATGAAGCCATCGACCCTGCCCCCGGTCTGTTCCCATATCTCGGGGCCTGTGCCCTCCACATGGGCCTGCCGGTTGGCCGTGTTGTCGAACTGATTGGCCCAGATGGCGCCGTTGGGCTCGGTCTGCGCAAGCTGGGCGGCCAGACGTTCGGAATAGCGCACGAAATTGTTGGGGTTGGAATAGGGTGCTGCGGGAACCTGCACGAGGTCCGCCCCGGCGAGCCGCAGCATGTCTTTTTTCTCTTCGCTTTGCGTCTCGGGGATGACGATCACGGTCTTGAACCCCATCGACGCCCCAACAAGTGCGAGGCCAATGCCCGTGTTTCCCGCCGTACCTTCGACAATCGTACCGCCGGGCTTCAGCGCGCCGCGCGACACTGCATCGCGGATGATGTAGAGCGCCGCGCGGTCCTTGACCGACTGGCCGGGGTTCATGAACTCGGCCTTGCCAAGGATTGTGCAGCCGGTCTCTTCGCTCGCACGGCGCAGCTTGATAAGGGGTGTGTTCCCGACCGCCTCGGCCAGATCCTGAGCTATTCGCATGTCGGTGGTCCTCCGCGCCTGATTTAGACTTGGTGTAGGCCCCAAAGGGGCGAAACTCAAGCGACTGCGCGCAGGCGGGCGCGTTCGCGCGCGAGCCACATCAGCGCGAGGATCAACGGGCCGTTATCAGCCTCGCCTGTCTCGATCAGAGCGTGCGCACGCTCAAACGGCATAAGATGCAGCCGGATGTCCTCAGCCTCGGTCTCCAGCCCGCCCAAGCGCGGCAGATC
The DNA here is from genome assembly GCF_020141465.1 of Roseovarius carneus. Classification (NCBI taxonomy): domain Bacteria; kingdom Pseudomonadati; phylum Pseudomonadota; class Alphaproteobacteria; order Rhodobacterales; family Roseobacteraceae; genus Roseovarius; species Roseovarius carneus. The sequence continues at coordinate 2,855,207 of NZ_JAHSPD010000001.1, forward strand.
GTCGGGGATATCGGCAAGACCGAGATAGGTGTGGAAATACTCGGTCACTGCGCCGGGCGAGGGGTAGTAGGATGCAATCTGCTCCAGCCCCGTGAGGGTCAGCCCGGCTTCCTCGGCACATTCGCGGTAGGCGGCCGCCTCAGGCGTCTCACCGGGGTCAACACGGCCTGCAACAGGCTCCAGCATCCAAGGGTGCGGATCGCCTCGCCCAAAAGGCCCCATGCGGAACTGCTCGATCAACAGCACCCGGTCACGCACCGGATCATAGGGCAGCACGATGGCCGCATCGGTGGAGACAAATACCTCACGTCGCAGAGGCTCCGTCAGCGTGCCGTCGAATTTGGGGTGACGCAGGGTGAGCGCCTTGGTCACGAAAAACCCGGCATGGGGGCTTTCCTCCGCGATCACCTCGACGGCGCTGGCGGGGGTGCTGCTGCGGATCGCGTGTGAGACGCCACCCGCCAAAAGCTGGGCCGCGGCACGGGCGCGGATCATCGGCATCTTCACGGCCAACTCCGCCCCGCTGAAACGGCCAAAATATCCCATCGCCTCGCGCGCGGCATGACGGCTGAGCGGGCCATATGTGGCCTGCCAATCGCCCAGCACAAAGGGCGCGCCCGCAGTCCAGAGTCCGGGCCGGGGAAAATATACCTCGGCTGGCCGCATACCGCCCGCCAAGACCTCAACCGCGCGCAGGTCATAGCCAAACCCACCCTCAAAGAAATCAAGCCGCGTAATATCCGTGGCGGTCAGCCCGCTGAGCAAAAGCCCCTCGGCAGAGACGCCCGGCGCGCCTTCGATATAGGGGAAAACCTGCCCCTCGGCCCAGCTGACCCGGTGATCCGGCAAGGTGCCTGCGCAAACCTGCGCGCCGGCATGGCCCAACACGATCTCCAGAAGCGCCCGGTCGCGCAGCGAGCCATAGACAAAGAGCGCGGACAAAGCTCGTCAGCTCCAGCGACGCGCAGCGATTTCGGTGATAAGCCCGCAGGCTATCGCGCCAACCGTGAGCGTCGCAATCAGCATCGGATCGACCAGATATTCGGCATATTCGGCGGCATTCCTAAACATCCCCAGAATCGCCTCCATCGGCCCATCATAGCGATTTTCCAGAGATTGCTTGAGCATGAGATTAAAGCTCTGGGCAAAGAAGCCCCAGAAAACCAGTGCGAAGAGCCCCGTCAGCCCGTTGCTGATCGCCTCGCCCCAACCGCGCCCCGCGCGACTGCCCATGACAAACCAGCCGCACAGGATGCCCAGCACCAGATTAACATAGTTGAACCAGCCAAAGGCGGTGTGATCGGGCATCAAAGGCCGCACCATGTCCGAGCCAAGCCAGCCCAGCGCGCCAAGCGACACCGCCCCCACAAGGCGTGCTGCGGTGGGCATGTAGCGCGTCTTGATCATGGGCCCTCGTCTTTTTTGCGGCCAGCCGGGCTATTTGACCGGGCGGGCAATGGTGATTTGTATCACGTCGCAGTTTCCTCCCTCAAACGCGCCCGCGCAAGAGGTGAGGTAGAAATTCCACATCCGACGAAACCGGTCGTCAAACCCGAGGGCTGCCACCTCATCCCATTTGTCGTTGAACGTATCGTGCCAGCGGCGCAGCGTTTGGCTATAGCTTTTGCCAAACTCCAGAGACCGCTCGATGGTGAGCCCGGCCTTCTCCACCTCGCCATGAAGCGCGGAGGGGCTGGGCAGCATCCCACCGGGAAAAATGTATTTCTGAATGAAATCAATTCCCTTGCGGTAGGCCTCAAAGCGATGATCCTCAACGGTGATGATTTGAAGCGTGGCCTGCGCGCCGGGGCGGAGCCGTTCGCGGACCGTCTCGAAATAGACAGGCCAATATTGCTCGCCCACGGCCTCGAACATCTCAATGGAGGCGATGCCGTCATATGTGCCGCGCTCATCGCGGTAATCTTGCAACTTAAGCTCGACCATATCAGACAGGCCCGCGCGCTCCATCCGGGCCTGCGCATAGGCCAATTGCTCGCGGCTGATCGTGAGGCCGGTGACTTTCAGCCCCCGCTCCTTGGCCGCATATTCCGCGAAACCGCCCCACCCGCAACCGATCTCCAGCACGTGATCGCCGGGTTTCACGCCCATCTGATCCACCATGGAGGCATATTTGGCGGTCTGCGCCTTCTCCAGATCCTCTTGGCCTGAGGTGAAAAGCGCGGAGGAATAGGTCATCGTCTCGTCAAGCCAGAGCCCATAGAACTGATTGCCCAGATCATAGTGATAGCTGATATTCTTCAGGGCTTGCGTGCGCGAGTTGCGGCGCAGCCAGTGGCGCAGCCGCTCATAGGCGCGCAAAAGGCCCATGGCGGGAAACCCGTCATAGACTTCCCAATTATCCGCGTGGGCGAAATCCATCAGCGCCATCAGGTCCGGCGTGCTCCACCAGCCATCAAGATAGGCCTCGGAAAATCCCATATCGCCTTCGCGTACCAGCCGCGCAAAACAGTCGTCATTATGCACCTCGACCACGCCCACCGGCCCTGCCCCCGGACCCTCGGCGCGGAAGATGCGCCCGTCGGGCATGACGAAATCCACCTTCCCGTTGCGCACAGAGGTTTTGAGCTTTGAGAACACCGAAGAAAAGTATCGCGGCAGGCCGGGCTGGCCATGCGTGTCAGTGAGGATCATGAAAGGGTATTTCCTGTCTTTTTCGCCAAGGTATTGGCCCGGCCCAGAGGCGGCAAGAGGATAATGTGCACCACACCGCGCCTCTTCAAAAGCTGCGGCTTTCATAAGCGGCCAGAGCGCGGTTTCGCCCCTCCGACAGGCTCACGCGCGGGTCGGGATAGGGCGCATCGGGCGCAAGGCCCCAACTGCGCGGGATGGCGTCGAAATAGCTCAGCGCCGTCTCCGAGGGCTGGTGCGCCGTCTCCGCGATCCAGCGGGCGGGGTAGTGGCCTTTGGGATCGAACTTCTCCAGCTGCGTCTCGGGGTTGAAGATGCGGAAATAAGGTGCCGCGTCCGGGCCCGAGCCTGCGGCCCATTGCCAACCCATCGCGTTGCTCGCGGGGTCCCAATCGGTGAGGCACTCATCGAACCACTCCATCCCGATGCGCCAATGGGTCATCAGATGCTTGGTCAGGTATGAGGCCACGATCATCCGGCCCCGGTTGTGCATCCGACCTGTCACATACATCTCGCGCATGGCCGCATCCACGAAGGGCACGCCCGTGCGCCCCTGTTTCCAGCGCAGCACGGCCTCAGAGCCTGCATCCTCAGACCAAGGGAAGGCGTCCCAATCCTCGCGCCAGTTGCGGTGGGTGATCTGCGGTGTGTGGTAGATGAGATGATAGGCAAACTCGCGCCACACAACCTCCTTAACCCAATGCTCGGCACCATTCGCACCCTCTTCACGGGCGCGCATCCCCGCATGCCAGCATTGCGCGGGGCTGATCTCGCCCACGGCAAGGTTTTCCGACAGGTTGGAGGTGCCATCGCGACCCGGCAGATTGCGGTCATCCTTGTAGGGATCAATCGGCCCGTCCAGAAACCACGCCAATCGGTCCTGTGCAGCGGCCTCGCCCACACATTGATAGGGGCGGCAGATCGCGGCCCCCCGATTCATCGCCGCATCCATGCGCCAATCGCTGAGAGTGTCCGAGGCGGGCCACGCGTCTGGTGCGGGGATCTTGGCGGGCGCTTTGAGGGGCTGCGGCACATCGCGGTCTTTCACGGCGCGCCACATGGGTGAATAGACCCGGTAAAAGCCGCCGGTCTTGGTCTCCACCGTCCATGGCTCAAAGAGCAGATGCCCCCGATGGCTTTCCGCCGCGATGCCGTCCTCTTTCAGCCCGGCCTTCACGGCCTTGTCGCGGGCAATGGCGCAGGGATCATAGAGCCGCGACCAATGCACCGCCCGCGCGCCTGTCTCTTTGATCAGCGCGCGCAGCACCTCCAGCGGATCGCCCTGCCGCAGGATCAGGCGACTGCCCATCACCTCAAGGGTTTCGCTGAACTTCTCCACCGCGAGGCCAAGCCGCCATTTGGGAGCCGCGCCCAGCCGCTCCACCTCCGTGTCATGGATAAAGACGGGGATCACCGGCCCACCCGCCTCGATGGCGGTGGCTAAAGCAGGGTGATCGGTCAGCCGGAAATCACGGCGCAACCAAAGGATTGTCGGGGAAATATCAGTCATATCGGGCCTTTTATCTTCTTTGGCCCTGACATAGCGCGCTTAGAGCTGCGTCAAAGACATATATCCAGCGCCGCGCGCAGGCGGTCCACCTCATCGCGGCTGGTATAATGCACAAAGCTGAGCCGAAGCACGCCCTTATTAGTATCCACCCCCAGTGCACCCAAGGCCCGGACCGCGTAGAAATCACCGCCCCCCGCCATGATGCCATGCCCTGCCAGTTCGCGGGCGACATCCTCGCCCGGGCGCGCCAGAGCCACGGCCACGGTAGGCGCGCGGTTTGCAGCCTCCGCTGGGCCGATCAGGCGGACGGAATTGCGCGCGCCCAGATCATCGAGAAGCGGCTGCAAGAGCGCCTCCTCATGGGCGCGCATCAGGTCATGCACGCCGCTCGCCCGCGCGGCCGGATCGCCCGTGATCCCATGATGCGCGGCGAGCGCGTCCATGTAATCGGCCATACCCGCACAGGCCGCGACCTGCGCGTGATCAGGGCCTGCGGGGGTAAAGCGTTTGTCGAGATGGCCCGCGTTGAAATAATGCCCCTGATTGGGCAGCTGCATCCCCAGGGCGCGCCGGATCACCATGATCCCCTGATGCGGGCCATATGTCTTGTAGGCCGAAAAGAGGTAAATATCCGCGCCCAGCAGGTCCACATTCACAAAACCATGCGGCGCATAGCTCACCCCATCAACGCAGACGAAGGCACCAGCGGCATGGGCAAGTGCTGTGATCTCGGCCACCGGATTGACCGCCCCCACCACGTTCGAGCAATGCGGGAAACACACAAGGCGCACACGCTCATCCAGCAGGTCCACGAGGTGTTCTGGATTCAAAAGGCCGGTCTCGGGGTCGATCTTCCACTCGCGCACCTCAAAGCCCTCATCGGCGAGGCGGCGCCATGGGCCGGTATTGGCCTCATGATCTTGATTGGTGACGACGATGGCATCACCAGGTGACATAAACTGCGCAAAGGCGCGGGCGAGGATATAGGTGTTCTGCGTGGTCGAGGGGCCAAAGCTCAGCTCATCTGTCTGCACGCCCATCATGGCGGCAAGGCGGGTCTGGGCCTCGTCCATCTCCTCGCCGCCCAAGCGGCTGGCGGCATAGGGCGCATAGGGCTGCACCTTGCGCTGGCGATGGAAGCGCTCCAGCCGCTCGATCACCGGGCGGCACATGTAGCTGCCACCAGCATTTTCAAAGAAGGCCTGACCTTGGAGGGTGGGCTCTTCAAAGGCGGGAAACTGGGCGCGGACGAAGTCTATATCTAAGGTCATGGCGCGCAGAAAAGCCGCCTTTCTCGCCATGGTCAAGCGCGGGTTTGAAACATAGGCCGGGAAGTCCCCGAAAAACCCGAAGCAACCAGCGCTCCGGGCGCTACAAAAATGCGCCCATGCCCGACACCCCGCCACAGGACAAAATCCACGCCGCATTCAAGCAACGTCCGCCCCAAACACACCCGTGGTGGTTGCGGACGCGGTTGAAGCCAACACCGTCGCTGCCGTTGAAGCCGGGTATCGCTAGACATTCCTGCATTACAGGTTTCACGCATGGGCCATCTATGTGGTTATAGGGCTGAGCCTTGCCTACCACGCCCAGACCCACAACATGCCCCTCACGATCCGCTCGGCGCTAACACCACTTTTCGGGCGCTGTGTGATCGGCACGCTGATCCTTGCAGCGGGTGGGAACAATCCGATGGATGCGCTGCGCAATGCGATGATCATCGGGGCTTTGCCGTTCACCATGGTCATGGGCCTGATGTGTATCGCGCTGATCAAGGCGCTTTACCGTGACGGGCTGCGCGAGAAGCGCGGCCTGCTTGAGCAGCCCGCCGAATTGGTTGGTCCCGCCCTGGGCCCACGGCCCTTGGCGCTATGACTGAGCGGTGCCCCTTGAGAGGGGCGCCGTTTTTTGTCATCCCATGTAAAAAGCCCCGCCCGGTATGACACCGGACGGGGCTTTTTCGTCTTTGCGGGAGCGCGGCGTGGCTTATTCAGCCGCCTCCTCGACAGACAGAGCCACAAAGCGTGGCTCCCCTGCCCGCCGCACCAAAAGCAGAACCGACTTGCGGCCCGCCTCCTCTGCGGTGGCGATGCTGTCCTCAAACTCTGAGATTGAGGTCAGCACTTCCTGACCGGCCTCCACGATCACATCGCCCGCGCGCAGGCCCTTCTCATGGGCGTCAGACAGCGGATCAACATCCGTGACAGCGAGGCCTTGCGCCGACGCCTCCACCTCAAGCTGCTCGCGCAGCTCATCTGTGAGCGGGCTGACCGTGAGGCCAAGGATCAACTTCTCTGCGGGCTCGTCCGCTTCGTCCTGATCGCCCGGCTGGGCTACGGGTACAACGCCTTCGGCCTCTTCGCGGCGGCCAAGTGTGATACTCAAGGTCTGCGTGCCACCATCGCGGAAGACCACGACGCGGACTTCCTTGCCCACAGCCGTGTTGCCAACCGTGCGCACCAGACCGCGCGTGTCGTCCACTTCGGTACCATCAAAGCTGAGGATCACATCGCCCGCCTGCATCCCGCTGTCGGCGGCGGGGCCTTCGGGCACGTCGGTCACAAGAGCGCCTGATGCAACGTCCAGACCCATGGCCTCGGCCACATCATCAGTGACGTCCTGAATACGCACGCCGAGCCATCCACGGCGGGTCTCGCCGAACTCCTGAAGCTGATCCACCACTTGCGTGACCACGTTCGATGCCATCGAGAACCCGATGCCGATGGAGCCGCCATTGGGGCTGAGGATCGCGGTGTTCACGCCGACAACCATGCCGTCCATGTTGAAGAGCGGCCCGCCCGAGTTGCCCCGGTTGATGGCGGCGTCGGTCTGGATGTAATCGTCATAGGTGCCGCTCAGAGCGCGGTTGCGGGCCGAGACGATCCCGGCGCTGACCGAGAAGCCCTGACCGAGCGGGTTGCCCATCGCCATGACCCAATCGCCCACGCGGGCGGTGTCGCTGTCGCCGAAGCTGACGAAGGGCAGCGGCACATCGGTCTCGACTTTCAGAAGGGCGATGTCGGTCTTGGGGTCGGTGCCGATCACGGTCGCCTCAAGCTCTCCACCCTCGAAAAACTCGATGATGATCTCGTCGGCGCTTTCGATCACGTGGTTGTTGGTGACGATATAGCCATCCTCGGAAATCACGAAGCCCGAGCCAAGCGCGGAGCTGCGCCGGGGGCGATCGCCGTTGCCGCTCCGATCGCGGAATTCGCGGAAGAAATCCTCGAACGGGCTGCCTTCGGGGACCACGGGGGAAGGCCCCGTGCCTGTGGCGACCACCGTGGATGTTGTGATGTTGACCACCGAGGGGCTGATCTTTTCCGCAAGATCGGCAAAACTGTCGGGGCGGGCGTTTGCAAACGTGGCTTGTGCGACCACCAGAAGGGTGGTCAGCGCGCCCAGCACGAAGATGCGCAGCGCGCTGCGCGGCTCAGGGGCTGATGTGGCTTTGATTTGGGTTGCGAGTGTCAACTCCAAGACTCCTTTGTTGAAAAAAGGCACGGCACAGCTGAAACCCTCTGCACCGCAATATGAATGTAATGTAGGCGGGTTTTACCCATTCGCAAAGAATGCAACATCTCGTCACGCTATGGTGATCTGATCCAGGCGCGTATTATACGCCAAGAAGTATGGCAATCCAGACAAGGCAGAGCCCTGAAACGATAGACAAAAAGCCCAAGATACGGCGCGCTTCAGGCGGCATGGCACGCAACGCAAAAAGCATCTTTTCAACAAGCGAAGGGGCCAGCGCATAGACCAGCCCCTCCACAATAAGCACAAGCCCGAGGGCGAGCGCGACAATGCCAAGCATTAGTCAACCGTTGGCGAGTTGAAATAATCGAAGAAATCGCTGTCAGGCGACATCACGATGGTCGAGGTATCACCGCGCAGCGCAATCCGGTAGGCATTAAGCGAGCGGTAGAACGCGAAGAACTCCTCATTCGCGCCAAACGCTTCGTTAAAGACCGCGTTGCGGCGCGCATCCGCCTCGCCTCGGGTGATCTCCGCCTGACGGCGCGCATCCGAGACAAGCTCAACCTGTGTCCGGTCGGCTTGGGCCCGCACACGCTGAGCTGCCTCGTTACCGCGTGCGATCTCGTCCGCCGCCTCGCGCTCACGCTCGGCCCGCATACGGGCGAAGGTGGCGTCAAGGTTTTGGGGCGGCAGATCTGTGCGCTTGAGACGCACATCGACGATCTCGATCCCCAATTCGACCCCCTCAGGGATCGCACTGTTGCGGATGCGCAGCATAAGCGCCGCACGGTCCGAGCTCAGGATATCATTCGAGCTTACCGAGCCGAGAATTTCCCGTGTCCGCGAGCGCAGGATCGAATCGAGCCGGTTTTCAGCCGCCGGGATGCCCCCGGTGCCGACCGCTTGGCGGAACCGCTCCACATCGGTGATGCGGTAGCGCGCAAAGGCGTCGACCACGAGGCGGCGGTCATCCAAGGGCGTGACTTCCAAAGGCTCGATATCGCGGCTCAAGATGCGGTTGTCATAACGGACAACTTCCTGAACCAACGGCAGCTTGAAGCCGAGACCTGGCTCATCAACAACCTTGACGACCTTACCGAATTGCAAAACGAGCACGTTCTCACGTTCGTCCACAATAAAGACCGACGACAGGGCCGTGATGGCCGCAACGGCAATGACGGGCAGAATAAGAGCTGTTTTCCGCATGTTACTGGACTCCTGTGTTACGGCGCAGGTCATTGAGTGGCAGGTATGGCACGATGCCAGAGCCGCCGCCCGTTTGGTTCTCGTCGAGGATGATCTTATCCATCCCGCCCAGAACCTCTTCCATCGCCTCAAGATAGAGGCGCTGACGCGTCACTGTGGGGGCCTTGGTGTATTCCTCAAGAACGGCGGTGAAGCGGCTTGCCTCACCCTCGGCCTCGTTGACCACACGGGCGCGATACCCTTCGGCCTCTTCCAACGTCTGAGCGGCCTGACCACGAGCCTCGGCGAGGATACGCGCGGCATAGGCGTCGGCCTCTTTCTCAAGACGGTCACGCTGCTGCTCGGCGGCCTGCACTTCGCGGAAGGCGTCGATCACCTGTTGGGGTGGGTCAGCCTTGTCGAAGTTGACACGGATAACATTGACGCCGCTGTCATAGCTGTCGAGCGTGCTTTGGATCAGCTCCTCAAGGTTCGCGGCAATGATGCCCCGGTCCCGGTTGAGCACGGGCGCGAGCAGAGATTGCGCGATGATCTCACGCATAGCCGATTCTGACACAGCGCGGATCGTGGCCTGCGGATCACGCAGGTTGAAGAGGAACATGTCCGGATCGCTGATATTCCAAACCACCTGAAAGTCGATATCGACCACGTTTTCGTCCGCCGTCAGCATGAGGCCAGCCTCGCTGCCGCGTGCGCCGACGCCGATATCTTCGTTTTGCTCGCGGGTCGTGACGAGCTTTTCATACGTGATGAGCGGCCATGGCGCGAGATGCGGACCCGGTGAGGTCGTCCGGTAATACTCGCCGAGGAAAAGCTCCACGGCGCGTTCTTCGGGCTTCACGGTGTAGAAGCTCGCGAACAGCCACAGACCGATCAGTGCGACAATGCCGAGACCAACTGTGCCTTTGGTCAAGACCGGGCCGCCATCGCCGCCGCCTGCACCATTGCTGCCACTGCCACCCCCACGCCCGCCCATGAGCACGCGCAACTGGTCTTGGCCCTTTTTCATCAGCTCGTCGATTTCGGGCATTGGGGGCTTGCCCCCTCCCTCATTCGGGCGGCGTCCGCCGCGGTCGCGGCCATCGCCACCGCTTCCGCCATTCCCCGAGTTGCCGCCGCCGCCCCACGGGCCGCCAGATGGTCCTGCCATGAACGTCTTTCCCTTCTTGAAGTCCTCCGCGACAGCCTGTGCGCCGCAGTTCTGCTTAAACTGTATAGTCCGCGGCAAAAATCAAGCCGTGCGCACCGGGGTTTTCATCGTAACAATTTCTTCGGAGATCGTCGGGTGCACTGCGCAGGTCCGGTCAAAATCCTCTTTGGTTGCGCCCATTTTGACCGCCACGCCTGCCAATTGGATGATCTCACCCGCGTTTGGCGCGACAATATGACAGCCCAAAACCTTGCGGGTGGCTTGGCTGACCACGAGTTTCATCAACACCCGGCTAGAGCGGCCGGCAAAGGCGCCCTGCATCGGCTTGAAAGACGTGCAATAGACCTCGATGGGCTCTTGGTCGCGGGCGTCTTCCTCGCTCAGGCCGACCGTGCCAACCTCAGGTTGGGTGAAAATCGCGGTCGGGATCAACTCATGATCGACAGGTGTGGGGTTGCCTTTGAACACGGTCTCCACAAACGCCATGCCCTCACGGATCGCAACAGGCGTAAGGTTCACCCGGTCGGTCACATCACCAATCGCATAGACGGACGGCACGGAGGTCTGGCTGTAGTTATCAACCTCGATCTGCCCATGACGGCCCAGCGAGACGCCAGCCTCCTCCAGCCCCATGTCGGCAGTGTTGGGGTTCCGGCCCGTCGCAAAGAACACCTGCCCAAACACCTTCTCGGTGCCATTGGTGGATTTGACCCGGTAGCCGCCCTCGGCGGGACCCATATCAATGATATTGGTGCCCAGATGTAGATCAACGCCGGAGGCTTTCATTTCCTCGGCCACCAGCCCGCGTGCCTCGTCGTCAAAGCCGCGCAGGATTTGCGCGCCACGATAATACTGCGTAACTTCAACCCCCAGGCCGTTGAGAATGCAGGCAAACTCACAAGCGATATAGCCGCCGCCAATGATCAGGATCGACTTTGGCATCTCGTCGAGCAGGAAAATATCATCGCTGACCAAGGCCCCTTCCGCCCCCGGAATATCGGGCTTTACCGGACGCCCGCCCGTCGCAACCAGGATATGCTTGGCCGTGAAGCTCTCGCCGGTGCTGAGGGCGACCGTGTGCGCATCGCTCAGCCGTGCGCGGGCGTCATAGCTCACCACGCCGCTGTTTTTCAGCATGCTGCGGTAGATCTCTTCAAGCCGGTCCAGTTCAGTGTGCATCTTGCTGCGGAACCTTGGCCAGTCAAAGCCGCCCGCATGAACGGTCCAGCCATATTCCTGCGCGTCTTTCATTGCCTCGGGATAGCCGCTGGCGAAGACCATGAACTTCTTCGGCACGCAACCCCGGATCACGCAGGTCCCGCCATAGCGATCCCCCTCGGCCAGTGCCACGCGCACGCCCTCAGCGGCGGCCACGCGCGCCGCGCGCACGCCGCCCGATCCGCCCCCAATTACGAAAAGATCATAGTCAAATTCCATCTCTGCCTTCGTGCCTCGCCTTATCTTGCAATTGTTTTTTAAGGCCCGTTTCGGCGGACCTGCATCCGGTGTCCGTGTCTTAGTCCATCATGTCGGTAAAGAGGTTGTCGGAGTCCACGAAATCGAGCCGGTCCGTTTGCACCGTGCCCTCGTTAATGTCGCGCAGTTCCACCTTGCCATCGCCGTGGCCGATCACGACAATATCGCAAATATCTATGAAAAGGCCATTTTCCACCACGCCCGGCAGCTGGTTGAGCACCATGGCAAGCTGGCGTGCATTGCCGATCCGCCCCAGATGCAGGTCGAGGATATGATTGCCCTCATCCGTAACATAAGCGTGATCGCCGTTCATCCGAAGCGTCACATCCCGGCCCAGCACATCGACGGAAATCAGCATTTCCTCGATCAGCGCGCGGGTGGTTTGCCAGCCAAACGGGATCACTTCGACCGGCAGGGGGAACGCGCCGAGATGGCCCACTTCCTTGCCCGCATCGGTGATGACGATCATCTGGTCGCTGGCCGTGGCCACGATCTTTTCTTGCAAAAGCGCGCCACCGCCGCCCTTGATCAGGTTCAGCTCATGGTCAAATTCATCCGCACCATCGATCGTCAGATCAAGCCATTTGGCCTCATCAAGGCTGATCACGTCGATGCCGACTTCGCGCGCCAGCTCCGCCGTTCGGGTGGAGGTCGGCACGCCCTTGATCTTGAGCCCATCATTGCGGACCATCTCTCCCAGACAGCGGACCATCCACGCAGCGGTGCTGCCGGTCCCGAGCCCCACGCGCATACCATCCTCGACATAATCCACCGCCCGCTTGGCGGCGACAAATTTGGCCTTATCGATGGGCGACAATTCTCCGGTCATGGCAGCGACTCCTCAGCTTTCTTGCCCGAAGGTATAGGGCTATTGCCGCCGGGGTGCGAGGGCGAAATCCGCCTTAGGGCAGCGCGCTGAGCGGCAGAGCAAAGAGCAGCCCCGTACACAGGAGCGCGATGATAGCAAAGCGCTTCACGGAATGGCTGATCCGGGGTCTGATGGGGTGTTTCATAAGATACCTGCGCAACGTGGCCGAATGTCGGGTTAGACTGTCTTGGCACCACCCTCGCACCACGTTGGTTAATTTTGCGTAAAACACGGATCAAATGTCGCAAATCTCAGGCTGGTGGGCGCGGCGGCGGCATAACATAGGTCATGACATATCTATTGCATTACGCCCCCGATAACGCCTCTTTGATCATCCGCCTCGCGCTGGAGGAGATTGGCCAGCCTTACCGCACAATTCTGGTGGATCGCCGCATGCAGGCGCAGCGCAGCCCAGCCTATCTCAAGCTCAACCCCAACGGGCTGATCCCGGTGCTGGAAACGCCGGCAGGGCCTATCTTCGAGACCGGGGCGATCCTTTTGTGGCTGAGCGAGGCGCATCCCGGCACGATTGCCCCCCTGCCCGGCGCGACCGCGCGCGCGCCGTTTCTCAAATGGTTGTTTTTCCTATCGAACACCTTGCACCCCGCGCTGCGGATGCTCTTCTACACTGCCAAATATGCAGGCCCCGAGGCCGCGCATCAGGCGGCTTTGCAAGCGCAAATGCAAGCCGAGGTGCAGCGGATTCTGGCGCTTTTGGAGGGTGCGGCGGCGGGACCATTCCTGCTGGGGGCGGAGCCGTCTGCTGCGGATATGTATCTGTGCTGCATGTTGCGCTGGCTCAGCATCTATCCAAAGGGCCAGACCGCATGGTTTGATCTGGGCGCTTTCCCAAAACTGACGGCCCTTGCCGCCGCTATGGAGGCTCGCGCGGCCACCCATGCGGCGCAAAAGGCCGAAGGGCTCGGCCCCACGCCCTTCACAGCGCCGTCCTATCCAAACCCGCCAGAAGGTTCGGCCACCTGACGATTGCACACGCCGTGCGTCATCCGCGCAGGGATATGTGATTTGCCTTCATTCTTCACATGATGGAAAAAGGACACACCCACGCCGCCTGAGGAGAGCCTTACATGCCAGATCGCCCTACCTCCAAGCGTCCCAAACCATCCCGGCCGATCTCACCGCGCCCCGTGCGCCCCCTGCGCCCTGTGCCTGCGCATCTGCTTGACCAAGCCGTCCACGCCAAGCAGGACCCGATCAGCCGCCGGGAGTTTCTGGCCCAAGCCAGCAGCTTCGGGGCCTCCACAGCCGCCGCCTACGCAGCCCTCGGCCTGCCCGCCCCAGCGCAAGCGGATGAGCCTAGCGTGACGCAGGCCGATATGGCCATTGTGCGTATTCAGATGACTGTCCGCGCCCTGCGTGATCCGCGCCGGTATGACTGGTTTCAGGCTGCCAATGTTTCGCGCGGGTGGTTGGAATACCTTGTAAGCTATGAGAATGACGGCACATTTCGCGGCCAGCTTCTAGAAAGTTGGGAGATCAGCGATGACGCCACCCGCTATGTGCTGAACCTGCGCCCCGGCGTGCGTTGGAATGATGGCAACGCCTTTACCGCTGAGGATGTGATCCGCAACATTGCCCGCTGGTGCGAGCGGGATGTGCCGGGCAATTCGATGGCCGGGCGGTTTGCAGTTCTTGTGGACCCGGCCACCGGACAGCTACGCGCGGGCGCTGTGATGCAAAGCGGCCCGGATCAGGTCACGCTCCGCCTGCCCCGGCCTGATATCTCGCTGATCGCGGGCATGGCTGATTATCCGGCGGCTATTGTGCCGGAAGGGTTCGATCCGGCCACCATGCTCGACGCCCCCATCGGCACGGGGCCGTACCTGCCGGAAATCGTGGAGCCGGGTGTGCGTGCCATCTTGGTGCGTAATGAGGACCATACGTGGTGGAACGCCGGGAAGGGCGCGTGGATGCAAAGGATCGAGTTCATCGACACCGGCACCGATCCCTCCGCCGCCCTCACCGCTGCCAGGGCTGGCGAAATCGACATGACCCATTCCATCCAAGACCCTTTCATCGACGCGTTCGGCGCGCTGGACGGCTGGGATCAAAACGAGATCGACACCGCCGCCACAATCGTGATCCGGCCCAACCAACTGGCCGAGGTGGACGGAGAGCGGCCCTATAGCGACCTGCGTGTGCGCCGCGCCCTGCAACTTGCCGTGAGCAATGAGGTGGTTCTGGAGCTTGGATACGGCAATCGCGGTGCTGTGGCCGAGAACCATCATATCGCACCTTTGCATCCCGAATATGCCCCCCTGCCCGCGCCACAATATGACCCTGCCGCCGCCCGCGCCCTGATGGCGGAGGCCGGGATGGCGGAGTTTGAGCATAATCTCATCTCGCTCGACGATGGCTGGCGGCGCGACACCTGCGACGCGGTGGCGGCCTTTTTGACCGATGCGGGCATCAAGGTGCGCCGGACCATCCTGCCCGGACCGGAATATTGGGCCGGGTGGGCGCGGTTTGCTTATAGCTCCACCGATTGGGGCCACCGGCCCTTGGGCGTGCAGACCTATGCGCTGGCCTATCGCACGAATGAGGCGTGGAACGAGTTTGGCTGGTCGGATGCCGCGTTTGACGCCATGTTGGAGCAGGCTTTGGCCACGCTGGATATCGAAGTGCGGCGCAGGCTTATGGCGCAGCTACAGACCATGGTGCAGGATGCGGGCGTGACGGTGCAGCCCTATTGGCGCAGGCTCTACAACCACACCCGCAAGGGGCTTGCGGGCGGCGCACATCACATCGGCTTCGAGATCCGCCCGGCCGAGCTGCGCTGGACCTGAGCACCTGTGCAGGGCAGCTGTGCAAAAGCCCCTCTTGCAGCCCTGCGGCAATCGGCATAGCCACGCGGCCATGAGCACACCCAAGCCCCTCTCGATCGGTGAATTCGTCGTCCTTCTCGCCTTCATGATCTCCATCGTGGCGCTGGCCACGGATATCATGCTGCCCGCGCTTGATCTGATCGGCGCAGAGCTTGGCGTCTCCAATCCCAATGATGTGCAATTCATCGTCTCCGCGCTGTTCCTCGGCTTTGCCGTGGGTCAGGCCTTGGCAGGGCCGCTCTCGGACAGTTTTGGGCGCAAGCCAGTGATTTATGGTGGCTATGCGATCTTCCTTCTGGGCTGTGCCATGTCGCTGTGGGCCAGCACGTGGGAGATGATGATCGCGGGGCGGATCCTGCAAGGGGTCGGTGCGGCCAGCCCTCGGATCGTGAGCCTTGCTCTGGTGCGCGATGGCTATGCGGGCCGCGAAATGGCACGGATCATGTCGGTGGTGATGGCGGTTTTCATTCTCGTTCCGTGCATAGCGCCCGCGCTGGGCGAAGGCGTTATCGCGCTGAGCGGGTGGCGCGCGACCTTTGGTGTGCTCATCGCACTTGCGGTGATTGCGGCCATCTGGTTCGCCGCGCGCCAGCCCGAGACGCTTTTGCCCAGCCTGCGCCGCCCGTTTCGCGCGGCAACCCTTGGCGCGGGTCTGCGCGAGGTGCTGCGCTCGCGCATCGCGATGGGCTACACTTTGGCCACGGGGCTGATCTTTGGCGCGTTTCTGGCCTATCTCAGCACGGCGCAGCAGATCTTTTCGATCACCTTTGATCGCGGTTCGCTCTTCGCGCTCTATTTCGCCATTGCGGCACTGGCAGTCGGGGCCGCGTCCTTGGTCAACTCTCTCTTGGTGATGCGCTTTGGAATGCGCCGCCTGTCAGTGTTGGCTGTGCTTGGGCTGAGCGCGCTATCGCTGGCCTTCTTGGGGCCGGTCTGGGCGGCAGATGGCCTGCCAGAGTTCTGGCTCTTCATGGGTTGGCTTTTGGCGTCATTCTTCTGCATCGGCATCCTCTTCGGCAATCTCAACGCCATAGCGCTTGAGCCTTTGGGTCATATCGCAGGGCTCGGCGCGGCGATGATCGGCAGCCTGTCAAATGTCATCTCCCTGCCCATAGCCTGGCTCATCGGGCAGCAATTCTCGGGCAGTGCGACGCCTTTGGTTGTGGGTTTTGCCGCCATGGGGATCGCGGCCTTCGGCGCGATGTGCTGGGCCGAGCGCGGCATCCCGAGATACGGTTAATCCCGCGTTAGGGCGCGCGGTCTACCCTGCGCGTGCAATCTGGTGCATAACCCGGCCCGAACGCTTCCGACTCGCCCCAGCCAAGGACCTCAGACCATGCATGATATCCGTGCGATCCGCGAAAACCCCGCCGCCTTCGACGCAGCCCTCACGCGCCGCCCTGGTGTGGCCCCCGTCTCGGGTGATATCCTCGCGCTGGACAGCGCCCGGCGCGGCAAGATCGCGGCCGCCGAGGCCGCTCAGGCCGAGCAGAACAAGGCCTCCAAGGAGGTGGGCGCGGCCAAAGCCAAGGGTGACGAGGCGGAATTCGAGCGACTTCGCGCCCTTGTCGGCGCGAAAAAGGCCGAGGTGGCCGAGATGCAGGCCAAGGCCAAAGCGCTGGATGTGCAGCTTGAAGAGATGCTGCTAAGCCTGCCCAACCTGCCTTTTGAGGACACGCCCGAGGGCGCGGATGAGGCCGACAATGTCGAGATGCGCCGCTGGGGCACGCCGGCAACCTTTGATTTCGCCCCCAAGGAGCATTTTGAGCTGCCCGGCGTCATGCCGGGCATGAATTTTGAATTGGCAGCCAAGCTGAGCGGCACGCGGTTCGTGGTCCTGCAAGGCGCCGTGGCGCGCATCCACAGGGCGCTCGCGCAATTCATGATCGACACGCATGTGGACGAGAACGGGCTGGAGGAGACTTGGACGCCGGTTCTGGTGCGAGATGAGATGATGCTGGGCACCGGGCAATTGCCAAAATTCGGCGAGGACAGCTACCGCACCACAAATGGCTGGTGGCTCGTGCCCACGGCGGAGGTGACGCTGACCAACATCGCCAATGGCGAGACATGGGAGGAGGCCGCGCTGCCGCGCCGCTATGTGGCGCACACGCAATGCTTCCGCTCCGAGGCCGGAAGCGCCGGGCGCGACACCGCCGGGATGCTGCGCCAGCACCAGTTCGAGAAGGTGGAGATGGTCAGCCTGACCACCCCTGAGGCAAGCCGCGACGAGCTGGACCGCATGACCGGCTGCGCGGAAGGTATCTTGGAAAAGCTCGGCCTGCCCTATCGCACCATCGCGCTTTGCACCGGCGACATGGGCTTCGGCGCGCGGCGCACCCATGACATTGAGGTCTGGCTGCCGGGGCAGAACGCCTTCCGCGAGATAAGCTCCGTCTCCGTCTGCGGCGATTTCCAAGCCCGCCGGATGAATGCCCGCTTCAAGCCCGAGGCGGGGGGCAAGCCGCAATTCATGCACACGCTCAACGGCTCGGGGCTGGCGGTGGGGCGCTGCTTGATCGCAGTGCTGGAGAACGGGCAAAGCGCCGATGGGGGCGTGCGCCTGCCAGTGGTGCTGCACCCCTATCTGGGCGGCAAGACGATGCTGCGCGCGGACGGTATGCTCGCTTAACGATCCGGCTGCTGCGGCCCCGGCCGCGGCGCGGGCGCCCCTGTAAAGAGGCTTCCGGGGCGATACTCGGGCCGCGCCTCGATCGGACCCTCTATCAGCGCACGTTTGCGGATCATCCCAGCAACCGACCGCGCGGTAAACGCGCCGCGTGAGAACCCGAAAAGGTAAATAGGGTCACCAGGCCGACAGGCGAGGCACAAGAACTGATAGGCTTGCTTCACCTTGGTATCGAGCCCCCAGCCAAACGCCCCGCCCGCCCCAACGGTTCACGAACCGCGCAAACGGGTCTTCAAACCGCCGATCCGTGCCGCTCCCCGCGAAATCGGCCACCACCTGCCCCGCCCTAGGATCATTTACCAAGGTGCGGCTCAACGCGACAACATGGGTCGGCTCGACATTATCAGCCGCATTCCAGGTGCCATCGCAAAACACGGCAATACAGGTCATCGCGCAATCCTCCTTGCTGACCCTCCTTGGCAGTCCATCTTGACGGCGCGCCCAAAGCGCTAGAGTAAGGCTACGCCTAACGCCCCCTTCCCGTAAACGGTGGAAACCCATGCCATACCTTTTGCTCGCGATTACGCTTATCTTTGCCGCCTCGCCGTGGTTCGTCCCCGATTTTGGCGGGTTTGACGCGGGTCAGTTCCCAATTCCCCAAGACAACCCACCCGTACAGCCCGCAGGCTATGCCTTTGCGATCTGGGGCGTCATCTATCTGTGGCTGATCGTCGGAGCTGCCTTCGGCGCGCGGCGTCGCTTTAATGCGCCCGAATGGGCCGCCCTGCGCGCGCCGCTTCTGGTATCCGTGGGCATCGGTGCAGCATGGCTGCCCGTGGCGGTGATGAGCCCGGTCTGGGCCTCGGCGCTGATCTGGCTCATGTGGGCGGGGGCTGTCATGGCACTCTTGCGCACACCGGTGACGGACCGGATGTGGGCGCGCGGGCCGATCGGCCTCTACGCAGGCTGGTTGACGGCCGCGTCTTGTGTGTCAATCGGGCTCATGACCGCGGGCTACGGCGTCTTGCCACAAGTGCCAGCAGCCCTTTTGTCGATCACAATCGCGCTGATCCTCGCCCTCTTGATCCAACGGCAGCGCCCCGATGCGCCCACCTTTCCGGCGGCGGTGATCTGGGCGCTGATCGGCGTCTGCGTCGCCAATATCGGCGGCTCAGTCGCGGTGCTGGCCCTCGCGGCGACCGGTGCCGCGACGCTCATGTTCACCATGGTTCAAAACATCAAGAATGGCCACTAAGGCCCTTCTTCTTAGCAAAAACACTCGAAATCCCGCCCCTCAGTCGCGGGGCGGTCGGCCCAGATGTTTGCGCAGCCGTGAGGGCGTCGTTTTCTTCTTGGCCTTGTAGGGGTTCTTGTCCGCCTGACTGCGCATATGCAGACGGATCGGCGTGCCAGGCATATCGAAATCCACGCGCAGCCCGTTCACGAGATAGCGTGAATAGCTCTCGGGCAGTTTATCGGGGTGCGAGCACATCACGACAAATCCCGGTGGCCGCGTTTTGGCCTGCGTCATGTACCGCATCTTGATCCGCCGTCCGCCCGGTGCGGGGGGCGGGTGCGCCTCCAGCATGCCCGTGAGCCAGCGGTTGAGATGCGCCGTGGTCACGCGGCGGTTCCACACATCATAGGCTTTCTCCACCGCCGCGCGCAGCCGATCGAGCCCCTTGCCCGTCTTGGCCGAGACCGTGACCAAAGGCGCGCCGCGCAGCTGTGGCAGGAGCCGCTCGAAGCTTTCGCGCAGATCGCGCAGCTTCTCCTGTTTTTCTTGCTCCAGATCCCATTTGTTGACCGCGACGACCACCGCGCGCCCCTCGCGCTCGGCAAGGTCTGCGATACGCAGGTCTTGCTGCTCAAACGGGATATCGGCATCCAGCAGCACAATCACCACTTCTGCAAATTTTACCGCACGCAGACCATCGCCCACACTCAGCTTTTCCAGCTTTTCCTGCACGCGCGCCTTTTTGCGCATGCCCGCCGTGTCAAAGACACGCATCGGCAAACCGTCCCAGTCAATCTGGAGCGAGATCGCATCGCGGGTGATCCCCGGCTCTGGCCCGGTCAGAAGGCGATCTTCGCCCAGTATCTTGTTGATCAGCGTTGATTTTCCGGCATTGGGCCGACCCACCACAGCCACCTGAAGGGGTTTTGATTTCGTGGGCACGCGCGGCCCTTCGGGGTCATCCTCGTCGATGGCCACATCCACATCGGGGGCCTCGGTCTTGGCCCGCTCGGCGAACGCATCGGACAGCGGCATGAGATGGCTGTAGAGATCATTGAGCCCTTCGCCATGCTCTGCCGAGAGGCGAATAGGCTCACCAAGGC
The DNA here is from genome assembly GCF_020141465.1 of Roseovarius carneus. Lineage (NCBI taxonomy): Bacteria > Pseudomonadati > Pseudomonadota > Alphaproteobacteria > Rhodobacterales > Roseobacteraceae > Roseovarius > Roseovarius carneus. The sequence continues at coordinate 2,875,358 of NZ_JAHSPD010000001.1, forward strand.
CCAGCGCATAGGCCTCAATCACGCCCGCATCCGCGGCACTCCCCTCGCCCTTATTGGCGGCAAGGATCACGTGTTTTGCGCGCTTACGAAGGATTTCGGCAAATATCTCATCGGTGGGCGTGACGCCCGCCCGCGCATCAATCATGAAAAGGCAGATATCAGCCATATCCACAGCCCGCTCGGTCAGCTTTCGCATCCGGCCCTGAAGGCTTTCATCCGTGGCCTCTTCCAGCCCCGCCGTGTCAATGACGGTAAAGCGCAGATCGCCCAGACGCGCCGCGCCCTCGCGCAGATCGCGTGTCACACCCGGCTGGTCATCGACCAGTGCAAGGCGTTTGCCAACAAGGCGGTTGAACAGCGTGGATTTGCCCACATTCGGGCGGCCCACGATGGCGAGGGAGAAACTCATGTCTTGGCTCCGGGCGCATTTGGTCCGCCAGGGTCAGGCGGACAGATCACGCCGCCTGATACAGCAAGCAGCGCCTAACGGAAAGCGTGAAGCGTGCCTTTGGTCGACACCACGTAGAGCGTGCCACCCGCCACAACAGGGTTGGTTGTCGCACCGCCGGGCACTTCGATCTGGCGGCGCAGCGTGCCCGAGACCGGATCAAAGAAGCGCAAGAAGCCGTCATTGGAGGCGACGACAAGCTGCCCCCCCGCAAGAACCGGCCCGTGATGGGCGAAGACTTCGGCCTGACGGCGCGGGCGATCCTTGGTGAAGAAAGGCAGCTTCGCCCCCCAGACACGGCTGCCATCCTCGGCGCGCAGGCGCACAAGCTCGTTGCGGTCCGACACGAGGAACACAGCCTCATCCGTGGCCCATACGGGGCTCAGAGGCCCCTCATTGGCGGTCCAGATGCGCGCGCCATTGGCAAGGCGAAGGGCCACCATTCGGCCCGAGTGGTTGCCGACATAGAGCCTGTCACCCCGGATCACGGGATCGCCCGTGATATCCGCGATCGACGATTGCGCAAGCCCCTCACGGCGCCCGGCAATCTGTGCGTCCCAAAGACGCAAGCCACCTTGACGGAACGCACCCTGAACCTCGCCCGAGCCAAAAGCGAAGACGGCATATTTATCCGATACCGCCGGGGCCGGGCCGCCGTGGATGTTGTTCACATCCGGCGTGGCCGTCAGCCGCCAGGCGATGCGCCCAGTATCGGTGTCGAGGGCCCAGGCCGCTTCAGACCCAGCCACAATATAAACCAGCTTGCCATTGACGGCAGGGCTAGCCGCGCCCGTCGCGCGCAGCTCTTGCATCCAAATCTCAGCGCCCGTGGCGGGATCAAGCGCGTGGATACGGCCAAAACCGGAGGATACGAAAAGCTTTCCGTCGCCAAAGGCAATACCGCCGCCGCTGCCATCCTTGGGCGAGTCGTTGGCAGGCACGAGGCTGCGTGTCCAAAGCGTTGCCCCTGACGTGCTGACGGCTGTGACCTGTGCATTGGCGTCCATCGCAAAGACACGCCCGCCCGCCACGACCGGATCGGCCGTAATGCGGCTGCGTGCGCCATCACCTTCACCTATGGAGGCCGACCAGATGAGACCGGGTGCCGACGACAGAGCGGGATGCGCCGGACGCGTGCCGGGTGAGCCGATACGCTGCGGCCAGTCTGCGTTGGTGGCAACAGCGGGCAGCCGCAGCTCTTCGGCAACGTTTGGCGCGCCCGATCCGGGCACTTGGCTTACCTCTGGCGCCGCAAGGTCAGAACTCAGCACTTCGCGGATGCCTTCACGCTCGCCCGTCAGCAGAGGATCGTCAGCCGCACATCCAGAGAGAACCGTCACGGCCGCAAGGCCCCAGATCATCGTATTCAGTTTCACCGGTCGATCCTCACTTTTCCCAAATCGCCTCTGCTTTGCGCGAGGCATGGCGGTTTATTCACCGCTCTGCGTGTCTGCACCGTTCAATTCCGTTGCGTCCAGCCCCTCGGGCAGGATCAATTCCCCGCCCAGAGCCACAATCACTTGTGTCGCCCGGCGGCGCAAGCCCGGCGTTGCTTCTGCATCAGCGGAGACTTGCTGCAAACGCGCAATCGCGCCCGCTATGTCGCCCGCGCCAATATCTATATAGGCAATCTGCTCTTCGGCCATCAACCGGACAACTCCGGTGCCGAGCGCCAGCCCGTCCAGCCGCTCGCGCCGCTCAGCGTCGCTCAGACCGCTGCCGTCGATCATTGCGGCCTTGAGCGTGGCGATCTGACGATAGATGGTCTGCACCTCCGCATCATCGGCCACTGTCAAAAGACGAGTGGCCGCGCCGGACGGGTCGCTTTCGAGCATCTCGGAGGCAGCCATCATGTCGATAATCGCGCGGCTTGCCGGCCCTTGCGCGTCAATCTCGCTTAGAGCAGCGCCGCGCTCTGCACGATCCTCAATCGTGATGGCGGCCAAAATCGTATCGCCCAGATCTTCGGCTGTCGCCCGCTCGCGCGCCTTGGTCCATTCGTTATAAGATGCACCGCCCACAATCAAAAAAACTGCCAGAACCGGGATCCAGCCATAGCGCTTTGCGTAGGAGAAAAGCCGCTCGCGGCGAACCTCGTCGGTCACCTCATTGATGAAACTGTCGCTATCGCTCACACGCCTGCCTCGCCTCACGTTGGCCACTTTTTCCCCTCATAACGCGCTGCGGCTCTGGTGCCAAGGGCTGTGCTACGCCTCAGCGCATGTGCGACTTGAACTTTGGCCGCAAAAAGTTTAATCTAAACTGGATAGTTTAGCGTATGCCGCTGTAGAGAATTTCAGGCGTTTGGTATCAAAATGCCCGAGTGCAGCGCGAAAGGTGCTTGATGCGAATTCTTCCAATAGTAACAGCGGTTATCGTCTCCGTGGCGATTTACGCCTTCGTGTTTGAGCGCGACAGCGCCGCCACCCTCCTCGGCGGCCCCGACGAGCCCCCCGAGGCGGCGCAGCAAACAAACGAGGCTGGCCCCGACATTGCCGCGCAAGCGCCCATCGGTGTGGTTGCCATGCACTCGGTCGCGCAAACCATCGACAGTGCAGTCATCGTGCGCGGCCAGACCGAGGCGTTGCGGCAGGTGGATGTGCGCGCCGAGACCTCGGGCAAGATCGTGTCCGACCCCCTGCGCAAAGGGGCATTTGTCGATGAAGGCGCGCTTTTGTGCCGCCTCAACCCCGCGACCCGCCTCACAAGCCTCGCAGAGGCCAAGGCGCGCCGCGATGAGGCCGAAGCCCGCGTGCCAGAGGCCGCCGCCCGCCTTGCAGAGGCGCGCTCGCGGCTTGAGGAGGCACAGATCAACGACAATGCCGCGCAGCAGCTCAGCGAGGGTGGCTTTGCCTCCGCCGTGCGCGTGGCAGGCACCAAGGCATCGGTCAGCGCGGCCGAGGCCGCTGTGCAGGGCGCCAAATCAGGGCTGGACGCGGCCCGCACCGGAATTTCCTCGGCGGATGCGTCTATTGCGGTGTGGGAAGAAGAGATAGACCGCCTTGAGATCCGCGCGCCCTTTGCCGGGATGTTGGAGACCGATACAGCCGAGCTTGGTAGCCTTCTTCAGGATGGCGCGCTCTGCGGGACGGTGATCCAGCTTGACCCGATCAAGCTTGTGGGGTTCGTGCCAGAAACCGAAGTGGACCGCATCGCACCCGGTGCGCGCGCAGGTGCGACGACGGTATCGGGGCGACAGGTCGAGGGCCGTGTGACGTTCCTGTCGCGCTCCGCCGATCCTGAGACCCGCACGTTTCGTGTGGAAATCGAAGTCTCCAACGCCGATCTGAGCCTGCGCGACGGGCAAACCGCCGAAATCCTCATCTCCTCCGATGGCACGCCTGCGCATCTTTTGCCGCAATCGGCGCTGACGCTGAATGACGAGGGCACACTGGGCCTGAGGGTGCTGGCAGAGGGCGCGCGCGCAGAATTCATGCCAGTGCGCTTGCTGCGCGACACGGTGGATGGGGTCTGGCTTGCGGACCTGCCCGATACGCTTGATGTGATCATCATCGGGCAGGAATACGTGACCGACGGCGTGGCCATCGCCCCCAGCTTTGAGGGCATCGCGCAATGACCGGGATCGTCGATTGGGCCGCCAGCCGGGCGCGCATGGTGGTGGCCTTCATCATCCTGTCGATCCTTGCGGGCACAATCGCCTATATCTCTCTGCCCAAAGAGGGCGAGCCGGACATCGAAATCCCAGCCCTCTTCGTCACCGTCCCCTTCCCCGGCATTTCCGCAGAAGATGCAGAGAAACTGCTGGTCAAGGTCATGGAGACCGAGCTTGCGGATCTGGACGGGCTGAAGGAAATGGGCGGCACGGCGGCCGAGAATTTCGCAGGCGTGGCGCTTGAGTTCGAGTTCGGCTGGGACAAGACCCAGATCATGGCCGATGTGCGCGATGCGATGGACAAGGCTGAGGCCGATTTTCCCGACGGGGCCGAGAAATACACGATCAACGAGATCAATTTCAGCGAATTCCCCATCATCATCGTCAACCTCACCGGCGATGTGCCCGAGCGCACGATGACGCGCTATGCCAAGCAGTTGCAGGACCGTCTTGAGGGGCTGGAGCCGGTGCTGGAGGCGGGTATCGCAGGCAGCCGCGATGAGATGGTCGAAGTGGTAATCGACCCGTTGCGACTGGAGGCCTACAACGTCACGGCGGGCGAGCTGATCAATGTGGTGCAAAACAACAACCTTCTGATCGCTGCCGGTGAAGTGCGCAATTCAAGCGGCACATTCTCGGTCAAGATTCCGTCCTCTTTTGATGAGACGCGCGATATCTACACCCTGCCGATCAAGACCAATGGCGACCGTCAGGTCACGTTGGGGGATCTGGCCGAGATCAACCTGACGTTTGAGGATCGCATCGGCACGGCGCGGTTTAATGGCGAAAACACCGTGGCGCTTCAGGTGGTCAAGCGCAAAGGCTTCAACATCATCGACATGGCCGATCTGGTGCGCGCCACCGTGGCCGATGAGGCCGCGCGCTGGCCCGAGCGGCTTCAGGCCTCGGTCGAGGTGGGCACGTCGAATGACCAATCCCGCATCGTGGGCTCCATGGTCAGCCAGCTTGAGGGCTCGGTCCTCACGGCGATTGCGCTGGTGATGATTGTGGTGCTGGCCACGCTGGGCATCCGCCCCGCCCTTCTGGTCGGGTTTGCTATCCCGACATCGTTTCTTTTGTGCTTTGCACTTCTGGCGGTGATGGGGATCACGATTTCCAACATCGTGATGTTTGGTCTTATTCTGGCCGTGGGGATGCTGGTGGACGGGGCCATCGTGGTGGTCGAATACGCAGACAAACGCATCGACGAGGGCGCGGGCCCGATGACCGCCTATGTGGACGCGGCCAAGCGGATGTTCTGGCCCGTGGTCAGCTCCACCGCCACCACGCTGTGCGCCTTCCTGCCCATGCTGTTCTGGCCGGGCGTGCCGGGGCAATTCATGGGGATGCTGCCTGTCACGCTGATTTTCGTGCTCTCGGCGTCGCTTCTTGTGGCGCTTGTCTACCTACCCGTGATGGGCGGCGTGACCGGGCGACTGGAGCAATGGTTCGAGAAACGCATCGGGCAGATCGCGGGCGGCTATTGGCTCTGGCATGTGGTGCTCTTCCCTGTGGCTCTCGGCGTGGTCATGGCCGCCGCGACCTTTGCGCCGCGCCTTTTGGAAACCGTCATGGCCGTCTTTGGCGCAATGGATATGGGGGCGATCCTCGGCTCGGTCATCCCGGCGCTTATCACGGCCTTCGTGCTACTTTTGGGTGTGGCCATCTTGGCGGGGCTTGGACTGGCGGGGGTGGTTGCGGGCCTTCTGGGCCTCATGGCCATCTTCCGGCGGCTCTCCAATGGCGCATCCTGGGCACGCGGCAGGTTGCGCCCCCGCGCGACGCCGGTGGTCAAGGGCGGCTATCGGCGCAGCGCCTTTGGCTGGGTGATCCATTCCATCGCAGGCAATCCGGTGATGCCGCTGGTGGCCTGCTGCGCCGTGTTCGTGATCGTCGGCAGCACGCTCGTTTACTACACGCAGAACAATAACGGCACCGAGTTTTTCGTGGAATCCGAGCCCGAGCAGGCCATCGTCTATGTCCGTGCACGCGGCAATCTCTCGATTGAGCAAAAGGACGATCTGGTCGCCCAAGTGGAGCGGGTCGTGCTGGCCCAGCGCGGGGTGCAGACGGCCTTTGCCTTTGCAGGCGATGGCGGGCTCAACAACAATACCGGCGGCGTGCAGCCCCCGCTCGACACGATCGGGCAGGTGCAGTTTGAAACCACCCCGTGGGACGACCGCCCGAATGTGGCCGAGCCTTGGCTCTTTGGCCTCATTGAGCGGCAGGTGAAGGACGCCTCTGTCGATGGCGACACTATTATTGCCGAATTGTCGGCCAAGCTCGCGGGTATTCCCGGCATCAAGACCGAGATCCTCGGGCAGACGGGCGGCCCCGCCTCAGCCAAGCCTGTGCATCTGCGCCTCAAGAGCGATGATTGGGAGGCGCTTCAGGAGGCCACACGGCTGGCGCGCGCCAAGTTTGACGAGACCGAAGGGCTGGAGCTGATTGAGGACACGCTGCCCCTGCCCGGCATTGATTGGCAGATCGACGTGGACGTGCAGCGCGCGGGCCGGTTCGGCGCGGATGTGGCCACCGTGGGCGCGATGGTGCAGCTGGTCACGCGTGGGATCTTCCTTGATACGATGCGCGTGCCCTCGTCGGATGAGGAGATCGACATCCGCGTGCGCCTGCCCGAGCAGTACCGCGTCCTCTCGACCCTCGACACCCTCAAGGTCCGCACCAATGACGGGCTGGTCCCGTTGAGCAATTTCATCACCCGGCAGCCCACGCCCAAGCTCGCCCAGATCGACCGGGTGAACCAACAACGCTATTTCGACGTCAAAGCAGGCGTCATCGACGGCCTCACCGCCACCCGCACCGATCCAGAGACGGGCGAGGTCAGCACTCAGCCCCTTACCCCGAATGAGCGGATCGCCTATCTCACAGAATGGCTCGACAGTGGCGTGTTGCCTGCGGGTGTCGATACTGAATGGACCGGCGATGCGGAGGATCAGGAGGAATCCGGCGCCTTCCTACAACAGGCCTTTATCGGCGCGCTCGGGCTGATGTTCATTATCCTTCTGGCGCAGTTCAACAGCGTCTATAACGCAGCGTTGGTGCTGGTCGCCGTGGTTCTCAGCACCACGGGCGTTCTCATCGGGATGCTTGTGATGGGGCAGACCTTCTCGATCATCATGACGGGCACGGGGATCGTGGCCTTGGCCGGGATTGTGGTAAACAACAACATCGTACTGATCGACACCTATCAGGAATATAGCCGCTACATGCCCAAAACCGAGGCGATCACCCGCACCGCCGAGGCGCGCATCCGCCCCGTTCTGTTGACCACGATCACGACGATGGCGGGCCTCGCGCCAATGATGTTCGGCCTCAGTTTGGATTTCGTGAATGGCGGCTACAGCTTCAACAGCCCCACAGCCCTTTGGTGGAAGCAACTGGCCACGGCGGTGGTCTTTGGCCTCGGGATCGCGACGGTGCTCACGCTGGTCTTCACCCCCTCGATGCTGGCGCTGCGGGTCTGGGCCACGACCTATGTGGCGTGGCTGGCCCGCGCGCTCTCGGCGCTCTCGATGGGCCGCTCCAGCCGGGCGGCGCAGGATTGGGCGCTCGCACGCGCCGCACGGGCAGCACGCGCACCGGAAATCCTGTGGGAAACCGGGGCGGCAACCGTTGCGGTTCCTCAAGAGACCCACATGGAGGCCGAGGAAGACAAGCTTGGCTTTGACGATTTCGCCCGCGTGCTCGCCGAGCGGCAAACACAGGCCGAAGACAGCGCGCAAGCGGTGCAAAAGGATGCAGGCGAAGACGAAGGTAGCGACGGCAAGACAAAGCCCGACGGGCCGTTGCGCGCGGCGGAGTAACGCTCAGGCCGCCTCATCCGCCTGCTGGCGTTGCCACAGACTCGCATAGCGGCCCTCGCGCGCCAAAAGCTCCGCATGGGTGCCTGTCTCGACGATGCGCCCCTCTTCCAGAACCACGATTCTGTCGGCCTCTGCCACGGTGCTCAGGCGGTGCGCGATCATCAGCACCGTGCGCCCCTGCCCTGCGGCGGCCAGAGCGCCCTGAATGCCACGCTCGGTCTCGGTATCAAGCGCCGATGTCGCCTCGTCCAGCAGCAAGATTGCGGGGTCTTTGAGCAAGGTGCGCGCAATGCCTACGCGCTGCTTCTCACCCCCCGACAGCTTCAGACCACGCTCACCCACAGTGGTGTCATAGCCATCCGGCAGGCTCTCGATGAAATCATGGATTTGCGCGGCGCGGGCCGCTTTGACCACATCATCATGCGTGGCACCCTCGCGCCCATAGGCGATGTTATAGCCCACCGTATCGTTGAACAGCACCGTGTCCTGCGGGACCACACCAATGGCCGCGTGCAGGCTGGTTTGGCTCACATCGCGCACATCCTGCCCGTCGATCAACAGCGCGCCCTGCTGCACGTCATAAAACCGAAAGAGCAGCCGACCGATGGTGGATTTGCCCGAACCCGTTGGCCCGACAATGGCGACAGTCTCGCCCGGTTTAGCCTTGATGGACACCCCCTTCAGGATCACCCGCTCCGGGTCATACCCAAAATAAACATCGCGCAATTCCACCTCGCCGCCCTTGATTTGCAACTCCACCGCGTCCTTGGCATCCGTCACATCGGGTGGCCTATCCAGAAGGCCAAACATCTCTCCCATATCCACCAGCGCCTGACGAATCTCGCGGTAGACCGTGCCAAGGAAATTAAGCGGCATAGTGATCTGGATCATGTAGGCGTTGACCATGACGAAATCGCCCACCGTCATCTCGCCGTTTTGCACGCCGATGGCCGCCATGACCATGACGGCGATCAGCCCCCCGGTGATGATGAAGCTCTGGCCGAAATTCAGGAAGGCCAGCGAATAGGAGGTGGAGAGCGCCGCGCGCTCATATTGCTCCATCGCGCTGTCATAGCGGGCGGCCTCACGCTCTTCCGCGCCGAAATATTTGACTGTCTCGTAATTCAAAAGGCTGTCGATCGCCTTTTGGTTGGCGTCGGTGTCTTGATTATTCATCTCGCGGCGCAGCTTCACGCGCCATTCCGTCACCCGGAAGGTGAACGCGATGTAGAGCGCGATAACCCCAGTCACCACGACCAGATACCAGACATCAAACAGCACAGCGAGCACGGCGCCGATCATCATCAGCTCCAAAAGCAGCGGCCCGATGGAGAAAATCAAAAACCGCAAGAGGAAGTCGACGCCCTTCACGCCCCGCTCAATGATGCGGCTGAGGCCGCCCGTCTTGCGCGTGATGTGATAGCGCATCGACATAGCGTGGATATGCCCGAACGTGCGCAGCGCAAGCGACCGCAACGCCCTTTGCCCCACGCGGGCAAAGATCGCATCGCGCAATTGCTGAAAGCCCACATTCATCAGACGCGCCACGCCGTAAGCCACGGTCAGGCCAACGGCCCCCGCACCCAGCATCCACGCCGCGTCCTGCCCCTCACCGGCCAGCGCATCCACGGCAGCTTTGTAGAAAAACGGTGTGCCGACCGCGATCAGCTTGGCGACAAACAGCACCACCAGCGCCATCACCACGCGTCGTTTGACCCACGGTGCCTCGGGCGGCCAGAGATAGGGCGCGACACGCGCAATGGTCCGCCAGCCGCTGGCGGGCATTTCAGCATCAGTGGGATCGGGTCCGGGGCGCATGGTTTGGTCTTTGTATTACAAGGGCTTCTACATAGCCCGGCGTGCAGGAGATATCCAGCGCAGCAGGGGTATACGGAGCGGAAATTCCAGCGGTAAGACGCAGGCGCAGGCCATCATTCCGGCAGGGTGAAAACCTGACCGGGATAGATCAGATCCGGGTCGCGGATCCGGTCGCGATTGGCCTCAAACACACGCACAAAGGCAAGGCCCTCGCCATAGGCCTCGCGCGAGATGGCCCAAAGCGTGCTTCCCGGCTGCACCGTCACGGCGCGGACGGTCTGGCCATCAGCCCCCACCGCCGTCTGAGCGGTTTGCGCGGTGGCAAGCACAGCCTCATCCTCGCGTTGAAACGGGGTCTCAATCCGGCTGGTCACGGTGCCATCGGCGGCAATCTCGTCGATGCGCAGGGTATAGACCCCGGTATCCACCTGCGGCAGATCGGTGCGCCACGCGCCAGCGTCCGAGATCCGCGACGTGATCACCGGGCGGTTGTCGAGATAGACGCGGATTTCGCCCGTGCCGGCGGCGCGCCCCGAAAGCTGCACCTCGCCCACATCAGAATAGGTGATCGCATCAAGCGCCACAGAAGACATGACATCCGGCCCCGGCCCTGCGACTTGGGTCGGAGTTTGCAGGACGCTGATGCCTTCAGGCGCGGAGAGGAGGACGGTTTGGGCGGTGCCGTCTGCACCATCAACTGCCTCTGCAGTCGATGGTGGCATCGGTGCCGTATTCGGTGCGATGATGATCTGCGCCTCCGACTGGATTTCTCGCCCCGTCTCCGGTGCGCGCATGACGAGGGTCAGCACGCGGGGTGCATCGCTCGGCTCCAACGTCAAAAACTGCACAAATTGCCCCGCAGCATCGGTTGCGGCGGCGGCGATTTCCGCCCCGTCGATCAGGATTGTGGTGGACCAACCCGGTGCGGCACTGCCAGCGATTAGGGCGTTGCCGCCAGGCTCAAGGCGGAAAACATCAACGCTGGGCGGTGCGGGCTCAGATGCGTCTGGCGTTGCAGGCTCGGTCGTGGCGGGCTCAGGTGCCGCAATCTGGGCGACCTCGTCCGGGGCCTGCACCGCGGCAGGTGTCCAGACGCCAGCCGCATAGAGTACCACGAACACCACTGCTATCAGCGCCGCACCGCCCGCTGCGATCTGTCCACCCGTCATCCCTGCCGCTTTGCTCATATGCCTCAATCCTATCCCGACCCCGCTACCTTGCGCGCGGTTGATGCACCCTAGCAACAAGGCTATCACCGGTCAAAACAACCCTTTGAGCGAGGCATGTCCCCATGCAGGAGAAATCAGTATGTGTCTTTTGCGGCGCACGCGAGGGCGCGCGTGCGGCCTATGGTGCCGCGGCCGATGCGATGGGAGCGGGTTTGGCGGAGGCAGGCTGGCGGCTGGTGTATGGCGCGGGCGATGTGGGTCTGATGGGGCGCACAGCGCGGGCGGCACAAGCCGCAGGCGGGGCCACATTCGGCGTGATCCCCGAGCATCTGGTGCGCTGGGAAGTCGGCAAGACGGATCTGAACCGCTATATCGTCACCGAAACGATGCATGAGCGCAAGAAGGTCATGTTCATGAATTGCGACGCCATCGTGGTTCTGCCCGGCGGTGCGGGATCGTTGGACGAGTTTTTCGAGCTGCTGACATGGCGTCAGCTTAACCTGCACGCGAAGCCGATTTTCCTTTTGGATATAGACGGCTACTGGCAACCGCTCATTCACTTGATCGACCATGTGATCGCCGAGGGGTTCGCTGAAGGGTCGGTGCGGGATTTCTACACTGTGGTGCCGGATGTGCCCGCCGCCCTCGCTGCTTTGCGCGCCGCCCTGCCCTGACCGAGCGACACCGCACTATAGAGAGCAAGCGCCGCCCAGATCATCGGGAAGGCAATGGCGTGCCAGAGGGTAAACGGCTCCAGAAACACAAACGTGGCCACAGCGAATTGCAGCGTCGGGTTGAGGTATTGCACAAGCCCGATAGCCGCCAGTGAGACGCGTTTCGTGGCCGCGCTGAACAAGATCAGAGGGATCGCTGTGAGCACGCCCGACAGGACCAGAAGGACGCTGTCTTGGAAGTTTGAGCCGAAACTGCCGCCACCCAGAGACCACAGCACGATAAGCGCAATCGGCACGAGCAACAAAACTTCCAGCGTGACCGAGACCACGGGCCCCACGCCAAGCGATTTCTTGACCACACTATAAAACCCAAACGACCCCGCCAGCAGGAGCGCAATCCAAGGCGCGACGCCAAGCCCCACAGTGAGCACCACGATGGCAAGCGCGGCAAGGCCCACGGCCACCTTTTGTCCGGTAGCCAAACGCTCGGCAAAAAAGAACGTACCAAAAATCACGGCCACCAGCGGGAAGAGGAAATAGCCCATTGAGGCTTCCATCGCCCTGTCGTTGTGAATGGACCAGATGAAGACAAACCAGTTGATGGAGATCATCACAGTACCAAGGGTTATGATCACGGCCTGACGCGGCGCGCGCATCGCGGCGGGAAGCGCGCGCAGACGCCCCTGAAGCGCCAGAACCCCAGTAAAGAGCACCGCCGACCACAGCGTGCGGTGGCACAGAACCTCAATCGGCGGGATATGATCGAGCAGTTTGTAATACATTCCCGACAGGCCCCAGACCGTGCAGGCCAACACCATAAGGACAACCCCGCTGAGCGGGCTGCCGGGGCTTTCGGTCGTGTCGGACCCATGAGGGGTGGAGGGGCGTGGCATCGTCATGCCTCGAGCCTTGAGCCTTTTGGCCGCCCTTGGCAAGGGGTGAGAAACGCAAAACGCCCCCGCCGATTCCAGCAGGGGCGCTTGCAATCATACGGCGTAGATCACATGCGGCTGGCGACGTTTTCCCAGTTCACAAGGCTGCCGAGGAAGTTGTCGATATAGGCCGGACGTTTGTTGCGGAAATCGATGTAGTAGGAATGCTCCCATACATCGCAGCCCAGCAAAGCGGTCTGGCCGAAGCAGACAGGGTTCACCCCATTCTCGGTCTTGGTGACTTTGAGGCTCCCATCGGTGTCTTTCACAAGCCATGCCCAGCCCGAGCCGAACTGACCCGCGCCTGCGGCGGCGAACTGGCTTTTGAACTCATCATAGCTGCCGAAGCTGTCTTTGATGGCCGCTTCCAGCTCAGACGGCATGTCGGATTTGCCGGGGCTCATCATTTCCCAAAACTGGTTGTGGTTCCAGAGCTGGCTGATGTTGTTGAAGATACCCGACTGCGCTACGGCAGAGGCGTCATAAGTACCGGTGATGATCTCTTCGAGGGACTTGCCCTCCCATTCGGTTCCGGCAATTAGCTTGTTGCCGTTGTCAACATAGGCCTTGTGGTGGATGTCGTGGTGGTATTCCAGCGTCTCCTGGCTCATGCCATTGCCGGCCAGCGCGTCATGCGCATAGGGAAGATCGGGAAGTTCAAAGCTCATGGGTCAGCCCCCTCGTCAGGATTCAAATATATGTGGCCCTAAATGGAGGGCCTGCGGGGCAAACGTCAAGAGCGATCGGTTTGTTCCGCTCAAAGCGCCACCTCAGACGAGGTAACCAACCTCACTGCCCGGCGCGGCAGCACCTTTGAGGATATCGAACATATATTGCGCGACCGAGCGGAAGCAGACGATGCGCACAGCGCTATCATCAGGCATCCAGAGCGCGGCCGGCACCTGCGCCATACGGGTGCGGCGGAACATGCCGGGCGCAAAGGCGGCCATATCGACGGGGGCCAGTTTCGCGATCACCTCGCGCACCTGCGCACCGCCCGACACCTCGAAAAGCGCCCGCGCGTCCGACACATTGACCGCCAGCGAAGGCTCGCCCGTCAGCGATTTTTCAATCGCCACCAGATGGGTGTCGACCTCACTGTAAGGCACCAGCAGCAAAAGCTCATCGGGCGACATCCATGCGATTGCACTGCGTCCCTTGGCGCTGATCCGGTTCTGCTCGGGCATTTTGCAGCCCGTGGCCTTCTCGGCGGCGCGGCGCAGCTTGGCCTCGGCCAGATCGCCGCGCAGGGTAATCATCCCTTGCAGGCCCATTTCCTGAACCTGAGCGAAGCCGTCATAATTGGCACCTTGCAGCGCACTGAGTGTATTAGACATTTTGCTTCTCCCCATCTTTGTCGAAGAATACCGCATCAACAATCTTGGCCTTGACGCTGCTCCCGTCTGTCTTCGGGAAGGTCAGAACCTCGCCCATCCGGTCCGGCCCGCGCAGCACAAGGCCCATTGCGATACCATGCCCCAGCGTGGGCGAATGGTAGGTCGAGGTCACCCGGCCCTGCACGTTGCGCTGGCCATTGGCGTTCTTGCCATCGGCCACAGCATAAGCGCCATCAGGAAGGACAGAGCCATCGACAGTTTCCAGCCCCACAAGCTTCCAGCGGGTCGGATCGGTCATGTGGCTGCGGGCCTGCGCGCGCTTGCCGAGATAGTCTTCTTTCTTCTTGGAGATCGCCCAGCCCATGCCGAGATCCTGCGGGATAACAGTCCCGTCCGTCTCGTCCCCGATCATGATAAAGCCCTTCTCGGCGCGCATGATATGCAGCGCCTCGGTGCCATAGGCGGTCACGTCATGCGGCGCGCCAGCAGCCATGAGCGCATCCCAGAGCGCCCGGCCTTGGCCCGCACGCACGGCAATCTCATAGCTCAGCTCGCCAGAAAACGAGATCCGGAAGATGCGCACGGGAATACCCGCGAGCGTGGCATCGGCCCAACCCATGAAGCTGAGCGCCTCAGCCGACAGATCATCAGAACTGAGCGCCTGAAGCGTCTCGCGCGATTTCGGCCCGACCACAGCAATCTGGGCAAACTGCTCGGTCACATTGGCGACATAGACGTCCCAATCCCACCATTCGGTTTGCAGCCATTCTTCCATATGGCCATGGACCGTATCGGCCCCGCCCGAGGTGGTATGACACAGGAACGTATTCTCATCGAGGCGGGCGACAACGCCATCATCGGTGAGAAACCCGTTCTCCGAACACATCAGACCATAGCGGCAGCGGCCCGGCTTCAGCGTGCTCATCATATTGGTGTAGAGCATGTCGAGGAAGCGGCCCGCATCCGCGCCCTTCACGATCAGCTTGCCCAGCGTCGAGGCGTCGAGCATCCCGAGGCTGTTACGGGTGGCCAGAACCTCGCGACTGACGGCATCGTGCAGGCTCTCGCCCGCGCGCGGATAGCTATAGGGGCGACGCCAGTGGCCGACCGGCTCCCATTCCACGCCGTTCTCCTCGTGCCACGCGTGGATGGGCGTGCGGCGCAGGGGCTGAAACCGCTCGTCGCGCGCCTCTCCCGCGATGGAGGCCATGGAGATGGGCGTGTAGGGCGGGCGGAACGTGGTGGTGCCCGTCTGCGGAATAGGCTGGTTCAGCGCATCAGACAGAATGGCCAGCCCGTTGATATTGCTGAGCTTCCCTTGATCCGTGGCCATGCCGAGCGTGGTGTAGCGTTTGGCGTGCTCGACACTCTCGAACCCTTCTTGGGCCGCGAGTTGCACGTCGGAGACTTTTACGTCGTTCTGGTAATCCAACCACGCTTTGGAGCGTTTGGCATAGCCCGCGCCCTGCGGCATCATCCAGACGGGGGTGAGCGGTGCCTCGTCGGGCGCTACGGTCTTCGGTGCGGCACTCGCCTTCGCGGCGTGGCCTGCCGCCGCGGCGGCGTCATGGCCCGCTTGATGCGCATCGGCCACGGTCTGGGAAAGGTGCAAAGCGCCATTTGCGGCCCCCGCGGGTGTGACGAAGCCCGTACCCTCCGCGCCCAACGGTGGGCGTGCGGGATCGGGGCGGAAGAACGCGCCCGCCTCGTCCCATGTGAGCTTGCCACCGCAATGGGACCACAGATGCACGACAGGCGACCAGCCACCGGACATGGCGACCGCATCGCAGGCCAGCTCTTCCAGCGTCGCACCCTCGCCCGCTTGCGAGCAGATGCTGACCCCGGTCACACGCTTGCCGCCTTTGACGGAGGCCACGGCGTGACCCATCATGACGCGAATGCCCAGCGCCTTGGCCTCGGCCATCAGCGGGCTGTCGGCGGGCAGAACGCGCGCGTCGAGGATGACGGGGACCGAGAGGCCCATCTGCACGAGCGTGATCGCGGTGCGGTAGGCATCATCATTGTTGGTCACAACGACCGTGCGGTCGCCACAGGACACGCCGAAATCAACCGCATAATCACGGATGGCCGAGGCCAGCATGACGCCGGGAATGTCGTTGCCCGCAAAGCTCAGGGGGCGCTCAATCGCGCCGGTGGCGGTGATCACGTGGCCCGCGCGGATGCGCCAGAGGCGGTGACGGGGGCCAGCGGCCTCGGGTTGGTGATCGCCTGTGCGCTCGTATCCGAGGACATAGCCGTGATCATAGACGCCGGAGCCTTGGGTGCGGGTACGCAGGGTGACGTTTTCCATCGCGCGCAGCTCAGCTGTCAGAACGTCGATATAGTCTGCCGCCGGTTGACCCTCAATCGTGCCGCCATCCACGGGGGTGCGTCCGCCGAGATGCGCGGTTTGCTCCAGCAACAACACTTTCGCGCCAGTCTGTGCGGCGGATTTTGCGGCCTGAAGCCCCGCAATGCCGCCACCGATCACCAAAACATCCGTGAACGCGTAGAAATGCTCATAGCTATCATTATCACGGCTCTCGGGCGCTTTACCCAAGCCTGCGGATTTGCGAATAATCGGCTCGTAGACATGCTTCCAGAAGGGGCGCGGATAGATAAACATCTTGTAATAGAAACCCGCAGGCAGGAAGCGCGAGAGCTTGGAATTCACCACGCCGATATCGAATTCAAGGCTGGGCCAATGGTTCTGGCTGGAGGCTTTGAGCCCGTCATAAAGCTCGGTCGTGGTGACGCGTTGGTTGGGCTCGAACTGATCCCCCTCGCCCATATGGACAAGGCCATTGGGCTCTTCCGCGCCGGAAGCCACGACACCGCGCGGGCGGTGATATTTGAACGAGCGCCCCATCAGCATCTGGTCATTCGCCAAAAGGGCCGAGGCGATCGTGTCGCCCTCGAAGCCGCGCAAGCGCTTGCCGTTGAACGAAAAATCAAGCGCGCGCGCCTTGTTGAGAAGGCGGCCGCCTTTTGCCAGACGTGTGCTCATGCTGTGGCCCTCTCGGTTATGGTTGGTGTTGCGGTTTGAGTATTTTTGCTAAGAAGAAAGCTCATGAGAATTCCCGCCATGTCCAGCCGGGGCGCTTGGCGGTGATCTTGTCCTTGATATCCTGAGGCGGCTCGTAGGTTTGGGCCGCGTAGGTGCCGAAGACCTCAAGCGTCATGGTGCAGCGGGCGGCGTGGAACCACTTGCCGCAGCCGTTATTGTGTCGCCAGCGCTCAAAGTGGACGCCTTTGGGGTTTTCCTTGGAGAAGAGATAGGAGTGGAACTCTTCTTCGGACGCCGTGGGGCCATGGCGCGTGATATGCGCCTCGCCGCCGCCGTGGAATTCGGTTTCCTCGCCGGTGATGCCGCAGCAGGGGCAGGTCAGGATGAGCATGTCAAAGCCCTTTCGGTGGTGCTGGAATACGGATGAAGTGGGTAGGGGCAACTTCGGAACCATTCGCGCTCCAGTTTCCGAAAGAAGATGCACGTGAACCTACAAAAACGTCTGAACCATCGTAGAGGAAAGCGACAAATATATAAGCCGGGCATTCCAAGATCGGTTTCCAGAAGTCCTCCAGATCGCCGCGATAGATTTCTTTCAATTGGCGCTCCTGCTCTGACAGGCGCACACGTTCTTGTTCTTCCCATTCCAGTGCTCTCTTGGATTTCCGGTTGGAAACGTCAGAGATTATCTCACCAACTTCCTGTTCAGTCAGTCCGTAGGAAGAAGCTAGCTCTTCAAGCGCAACTTCGTTAGCCGAGGCTAGTCGCTCAATGCGTTCACGTTCCTCGCGCGCTATATCCACAATTCGCCCATACGAAACACTGTCAAAATCATGAGAAATGTTCTTTAACGACTCTCCACGTATCCGACGCTTGAGGATTTCAGCGTTTCGCTCAGTTTTGAGTGCCTCCACCATAATCAATGCGCCACCCCCGCCGCCACGCTTTCATCAATAAACCGGCCTTCATAAAACCTGTTCAGCCCGAAGGCGTCCGTCAGGGGCGAGTGGCCTTTGGCCATCAGTTCCGCAAAGCCCCAGCCGGAGCCGGGGATGGCTTTGAAGCCGCCTGTGCCCCAGCCGCAATTGATGAAGCAGCCTTCCAGTGGGGTGGTGCTGAGGATCGGCGAGCGGTCGCCTGTGACGTCCACGATGCCGCCCCATTGGCGCAGCATTTTGAGGCGGGCGACCATCGGGAAGGTCTCAACGAGTGCGCGCACGGTTTCTTCGATATGATGGAAGCTGCCACGCTGCGTGAAGTTGTTGTGCCCGTCCGTGCCGCCGCCGATGACCATTTCGCCCTTGTCCGACTGGCTCATGTAGCCGTGCACGGTGTTCGCCATGACGACCACGTCCATGCAGGGTTTGATCGGCTCGGAGACGAGCGCTTGCAAGGCCACGCTCTCAATCGGCAGGCGGAAGCCCGCCATGTCCGCCAGATGCCCCGAGTGGCCCGCGACGACCATGCCGAGTTTCTTGCAGCCGATATCGCCGCGCGAGGTGCTGACCCCGGTGACCTTGCCACCCTCGGAGCGGACGCCGGTGACCTCGCATTGCTGGATCACGTGCATGCCCATATCCGAGCAGGCCCGCGCGTAGCCCCACGCCACCGCATCGTGGCGGGCGGTGCCTGCGCGCGATTGCCAGAGCCCGCCCAGAACCGGATAGCGCGGCCCCGAAAGGTTGATGATCGGGACGAGTTCCTTGACGCGCTCGGGCGTAATGAATTCGGTCGGCACGCCTTGCAGCGCGTTGGCGTGAGCGGTGCGTTTGTAGCCGCGCACCTCGTGCTCGGTCTGGGCCAGCATGATGCAGCCACGAGGGCTGAACATGACGTTGTAGTTGAGGTCCTGTGACATCGTCTCGTAGAGGCTGCGTGCTTTTTCATAGATCGCCGCCGAAGGGTCTTGCAGATAATTGGAGCGGATGATGGTCGTGTTGCGCCCCGTGTTGCCGCCGCCGAGCCAACCTTTCTCCAAGATCGCCACATTGGTGATGCCGAAATTCTTGCCAAGATAATAGGCGGTGGCCAGACCATGCCCGCCCGCGCCGATGATGATCACGTCATATTGCTTGCGCGGCTCGGGCGCGCCCCATGCACGGCCCCATCCGGTGTGGTTGCGGAGTGCCTCTCGGGCGATGGCAAAGGCGGAATAACGTTTCATGCGCGGCCTCGGGTCAGCTCGGGTCAAAGGGGATTCGCGGTTCAAGCGGGTGGCGTCGTTCTAAGCTGTGGTATGCTCTCATGCCGGACCCTACAAGATACGCAGTGCGGCATCCAGGGCGCACAATGCGACAATGCGCACAGCCCGCGACTTTGCGCCCCTTTTTTTGGCGCGCCGGGGCGTCTATGTGGGGGCAAAGAGGTGGGAGAAGTCATGGTTTTCTGGAGTGTCGCTGGTATTTTGACCTTGGCCGTTTGTGCAGTCTTCGCGCAGGCGGCGCTGAGGGGTCGCGTGGGGGAAAAAGCCCCTGCGGCCTATGATCTCGAGGTTTACCGCGTGCAACTGCGCGATGTTGACAAGGATGTCGCGCGCAACGTGCTGACCGAGGAAGAGGGCGCGCGCCTGCGCACCGAAGTCTCCCGGCGGATATTGGCGGCGGACGCGGCGCTACAGACATTTGGCGCGCAAGGCGCGCAACCCAAACCCGCAGGCTGGGCCTTGGCCACGGCTGGATCATTGGTGATCGCGGGGGCGGCGTTCGGGCTCTACTGGGTTGAGGGCGCGCCGGGGTATCGCGACATGCCGCGCGACCTGCGCCTCGCTGTATCAGAGGAGTTGCGCGACAACAGGCTGTCGCAGGCCGAGGTCGAGGAACGTCTGCCGGTGGAGCTGTTGCCCGGTCCGGCGGAGGAGCCAAGTGCAGAGTTTCTTGAGTTGATCGAGCGGTTGCGCGCCGTGGTGGCGGACCGTCCCAATGATATCCAAGGGCTCGGGTTTTTGGCCCGTAACGAAGCGCAGCTGGGCAATCACAGCGCCGCCCATGTGGCGCAAACCCGGCTAATCGCGGCCAAGGGCGAAGATGCCACGGCGGATGATTTCGCCTTTCTGGCGGACCTGATGGTTCTGGCGGCGCGGGGCTATGTGTCCTCCGATGCGGTGACGGCGCTGCGCGAGGCGCTCGCGCGCAACCCCGAGCAGGAGGAGGCGCGCTTCTACCTTGGGCTTTACTATGCGCAAGTCGACAGGCCCGATGCGGCCTTCCGCACATGGGAGAAGCTTTTGCGCGACAGCCCTGCCGATGCCTCATGGGTGCCGCCGATCCGCGCCCAGATTGAGCAATTGGCTGACCGCGCGGGCGTACGCTATTCCCTGCCGCCCGAAGAGGGCTGGATTCAACCCTCGCGTGAGCAGATCGAGGCGGCAGAAAACATGAGCCCCGAGGACCGCGAAGAGATGATCCGCGGCATGGTCTCAAACCTTCTGGAGCGGCTGGCGAGCGAGGGCGGGCCGCCCGAGGATTGGGCGCGCGCGATATCGGCGCTGGCAGTCATTGGCGAGACGAACCAAGCGGACGCGATCTGGGATGAAGCGCGCAGCGTTTTTGAGGGCAACACGGCCGCGATGCGTATCATCGCCGATGCGGCGCAGGAATCAGGGATCATCAATTGATCGTGCCCACTATTGAGGATCTCGCGAGCGCCCTGCCCCCTGCCGGGGCGCTCATGGGGCTCGACCTTGGGGAAAAGACCCTCGGCGTGGCTGTATCTGACGGGATGCGCAGCGTGGCCACCCCTTTGGAGACGGTGAAGCGGCGCAAATTTGGTCTTGATGCCGCGCGGCTTCTGGAGATCATCGAGGGGCGCGCGCTGGAAGGTATCATTCTCGGGCTGCCGCGCAATATGGACGGCTCGGAAGGGCCGCGTTGTCAATCCACGCGATCCTTTGCGCGCAATCTCTCGGCGCTCACCCCCCTGCCCATCAGCTTTTGGGACGAGCGTTTGTCGACTGTGGCCGCCGAACGGGCGCTGCTTGAGGCGGATACGACACGAAAGCGTCGCGCAGAGGTGATCGACCATATCGCCGCCTCGTATATTCTCCAAGGCGTGCTAGACAGGTTGCACCATCTCAAGACCGCGCAATGAGGGACGATCCATGAAAGACGACATGAGCGACCAAATCCCGGTCTGGACCCGTGAAGAGGTGCAATCGCCCTGCGTGCGGGTTTGCGTGGTGCATCCCGAGGCGCGGCTTTGCACCGGCTGTTTGCGCTCCATCGACGAGATCACACGCTGGTCCAAGATGAGCAATGCCGAGCGGGCCGAGATCATGGAGGCTTTGCCTGGGCGCGCGGGCCAGTTGCGCAAGCGGCGCGGCGGCCGCGAGGCGCGGTTGAAGCGCGGCGGCTGAAGCATTTCGCCAGCCGCCTCAGGGCGCGGTCATCCACTCGGGCCCAAGCCCTCGGAATTCCGGCCTGAAATAGGCGATCATCCGGCCCTCTTCGGGGGCTGAGGCCGCATCGCCCCACGGCGCCACGCCGTGCAGGGCCAGGCGGTGAACGAGCACGGCCTCGCCTTTGACAGTGGGCAATTCCACGCGCGGGCAGCGCTCAAACACCTCGCGGCGGGTCGCTTGGTAAATCTCGGTCAGATCCACCTCCCCCCACTCCTCGCTTGGCACATCCTTGAGCACGCCATGAAGCGCGGCGCGCATGATCTCGTGGCTGCCCTCCCAGATCACCAGTGGGGCCGCATCCGCGCTTGCATCATTGAGCGGCAGGCCAAGGATATAGGCGTGCCGTTCCTTCAACATCCGCGTGCGCGCCGCGCCCACGGGCAAAAGGCCATCCACATGCGCCGCATCGCGGTTCAAACGATAGCGAAAGGCACCCTCGCACTCTCCCTCGCGCGGTTTGGGATAGCCCGGATAGACCACAGAAACCTGCGCCGCATGGAGCGGCAGATCGCCATAATCCGCACAGGCCGCCGAAAAGCCGGGGCCAGAGAGCGGCACGCCCCCCACCGACCCATCGGGCGCATTGGTCAACGTGTCGACCCCCACGAACCACGTGCCCTGACATTGCAGCCACTCATCCCGATGCGCAGGCTCCGCCATCCGCACGAGTGCTGCCGCGCGGGCCGCGTCCGCCCAGCGCGCAAGCCCCGCATCATAGGCAAACTGTATCCAGCCCTTGGTTTTGAGCCCTACCATCCCAGAGCCTTTCGCAGCATGTTGAGCGCGATCAGTGTGAGGAATACCGCAAACACACGCTTGAGCGGTTTAGGGTCCATCGCATGGGCCAGCCGCGCACCGATAGGGGCGGTGATCAACGTCATGGCAATGACAATCCCAAAGGCCACGAGGTTCACCGCGCCGATTGTAAAGGGCGGGCGGCTGTCCTCGGCAATATCCAAGAGCAAAAAGCCCGCCACCGATGGCACCGCAATGAGCATCCCAAAGCCCGCAGCCGTGGCCACCGCCCGGTGGATCGTGACACCATGAAGCGCCATAACGGGCACGCCAAAGCTGCCTCCGCCAATCCCCATGAGAACCGACATGAACCCCAAGACCGGGCTCATCACAGCGCGGCGCACGCCCTTGGGCATGGCGTCCGCCAGCCGCCATTCGCTACGGCTGAGGCCCATATAGAGGCCCACACAAACGCCAAGGATGCCAAAAATCGCCTGAAGCGCGCCCGAGCGCAGGTTCGCCGCGACAGCCACGCCTATCAGTGCCCCGAGCGCGATCCCCGGCGCCCATGTACGCAGGATTTCCCAATCGACTGCACCCTTCTTGTTATGACTGAGGACCGAGCGCAGAGAGGTCACGACAATCGTGGCAAGCGATGTGGCAAGACACACCTGCATAAGCTGCGCACCGCCAAAGCCCAGAGTCTGAAACGCGTAGAAAAACGCAGGCACAAGGATGATGCCGCCGCCCACACCTAAAAGGCCCGCAAGCACGCCTGCAAACGCGCCAATGGCCAGCAACATGGCCCCAAGGCTCAGCAATAGTACCGGGTCATCCATATCCCACGCCCTTCGATATACCGTGCAGGTTAGAGCGGTTTTCACCCCTCATCACAACGCCAAATCCGCGTCCGCCCCCTCGCGCATTACGGACCGCAGCGCGGCCTCGACAAGCTCCGGCTCAGCGCCGGGCAGATGAGCACCCTCCGACAGGGTGCGCCGCCAGCCGCGCGCACCGGGCCGCCCGGCAAACAGGCCCAGCATATGGCGCGTTACTTGGCCCAGCCGCCCACCCGCGCTCAGATGCGCCTCGATATAGGGCAGCATCGCGCGCGCCGCGTCCTCGCCCGTGCGGTCGGGGGTGCTTGCACCAAAAATCCGGCGGTCGGCAGCGCCCAGAATATCCACGGGCCGGTGATAGGCCGCGCGCCCGATCATCACACCGTCAAGGCCCGCGTCCAGAAAGGCCTCCACCTCGTCCAGCGTCTCCACCCCCCCATTCACCGAGAGATGCATATGCGGGAAGAGCCCGCGCATCTGCTGCACCAGCGCATAGTTCAGCGGCGGAATATCGCGGTTTTCCTTGGGGCTCAGCCCCTGAAGCCACGCCATGCGCGCGTGAATGGCAAAGCGGGTGACCCCTGCCCCCGCCACGCGGGCCAGAAACTCGGGCAGCACCTCTTCGGGGATCTGGTCATCCACGCCAATCCGGCATTTCACGGTCACGGGGATATCCACCGCCGCGATCATCGCAGCACAGCATTCCGCCACAAGGCGCGGGCTGCGCATGAGCACGGCACCGAATGTGCCCGATTGCACCCGATCCGACGGGCAGCCCACGTTGAGATTGATCTCCGAATAACCCGCCGCCGCCCCCAACCGCGCCGCCGCCGCCAGCTCGGCAGGGTCTGAACCGCCAAGCTGAAGGGCTAGAGGCTGCTCCACGGGCGCGAAGTCCAGCAGATGCAGGGCCCCACCCCGCACCAACGCAGGTGAGGTGACCATTTCGGTGTAAAGAAGAGCATTCTGGCTCAGCTGCCGATGAAGATACCGGCAATGGCGGTCGGTCCAGTCCATCATCGGAGCCACGGATAATCTGCTACTTACGCCAATCTGCGATTTTACCGCCTTTTCCAATACTTAGCTCCGAGTTTCCAAGTTCGTCTATGCTCGATATCTTGCCATTTAAGCCCATTACCTGCTACATTTACAACACGTGTTGTAAAATGAAAGGCCATGTTGTAAATCATGGGAACCATCATAAAGCGTCGTCGCAAGAATGGCACCATAGCTTGGCTCGCTCAAATCTCAGTGATGCGGCAAGGTAAAGTCTTACTTCGCGAAAGTCAGACATTCGAGCGCAGATCAACCGCTGCGGCGTGGATCGAAAACCGCGAAGAAAGTCTTGCGCGACCCGGTGCCCTTGATGCGCTCAAATCTCAACCGAAAAGCAAGAAGGCACCGACCTTGGCCGATGCCATCGACAAGTATGTCCAAGAAAGTAACAAACAGATCGGTCGGACCAAAACTCAGGTTCTGAAAAGCATCAAGACGTTTGATATCGCGGACAAACACTGTGACGCGATAACCAGCGCTGACATCGTCGAATTTGCGCAAGAAAAGCTCAATAGTGGCGTTCAGCCTCAAACAGTCTCCAACTACCTCTCGCATCTCGGCGCGGTGTTCTCCATCGCCAGACCCGCATGGGGCTTTCCACTAAACGCGCAGGCTATGGAGGACGCCCGGAAAGTGGCGGACAAACTGGGTATCACTGGCAAGAGCCGCGAACGAGATCGGCGTCCCACGCTCGATGAGCTAGACCAACTGATGCAACACTTCCTCGACCGCTCGCGACGTCGCCCCACGTCAATCCCCATGCACCGGATCATCGCCTTTGCCATCTTTTCCACTCGACGGCAGGAAGAAATCGTCCGCATTCGCTGGAAAGATCTCGACGTGGAAGGCAAACGCGTATTGGTCCGGGACATGAAGAACCCCGGCGAAAAGATCGGCAACGATGTCTGGTGTGATCTGCAGGAACAGGCTCTGGCGATCATCGAAGCCATGCCATTGATAGAAGACGAGATATTCCCTTACTCAACGGATGCCATCAGCGCAGCGTTCACGCGCGCCTGCAAACTTCTGGAAATAGAGGGGCTGCACTTTCACGATCTGCGGCATGACGGAGTTTCACGGCTGTTCGAGCTCGGCCTCAATATTCCGTACGTTGCCGCCAATTCAGGCCATCGGTCTTGGACGTCACTAAAGCGCTATACGCACCTACGTCAAACTGGCGACAAGTACGCTGATTGGACTTGGCTGGCTGAAGTCACGAAGCGTGACAACACGCTCAAGTTGGTTCGAAATGGACAGTTTCCACGGAAACGTCGCTCGGACAGAGGCGTTTAGTCGACGTGACGTCGTTCGGCGCAAAACCCAAATTGAGAAGCGCCCCTTTGCGCTTGGGCATGCTTACACGCCACTATCTCGAAAAACTGCACCGTTGATGGCCACCGTTCGGCATGAACGGCCCATTCCGGACATTGGTCTTTACGACCGATGCCGCATTGCAGCTTCTGCAAAGCTGACCTTGGCCTGCAAATCTCGGATGGGTCAGTCATTCCAACCAAACTCTTCGACAATGCGAGTTCTGTATGCGGTTGCAATCTGGTTTGGTGCTCTACGAACGTACTCTTCGGCCCGACTTGCTGAATTTCCCCCAAGTCCGCCTAGGTGCGAGATGACATCCTCAATTGAAGGATGATCGTTATTCTGATCGGTGACTGGTGATTTTGGCGGAAGACCAGTCCATACGACGCCCGCGAAACCAAATTCATTCGCCCAAGCCTCAACTAGCTCCGTACCAAGGTGATCAGAAGCGCCAGAACTAGTCCAAAATGCTGCATTCTTCTGTGTTGGGAGGCCTTCACGCTTAGCAAGTGCCTCGCGCGCTTCCTCTAACGAAGTAGACGTAAGAGTGTTCCAAAGTGTTGGACACACAGTACCCTGCTTACACACGACAAGAGTCATGCGGCCATCATTTGATTTCCGGGCGAATTCAAGCGGTAACTTTGGCCCGTCTTCCCGCCATTCATGCGCAATGGGCAGATCGCCAGGTTCCCAAATCAACGACCCCCAACCAAGGCAAGCAAATCTGGTCAAATTCTCGTTTCTATTCATTTTCGTGCCATTCGCGGATGGTTCTGGTCAGGTTTGACAATGCAAACCCGCGGCTGTTCCGGACATCGAGCATCGCAAAATCCTCCGCGAACTTCACATCATTTTCGCCGTTCAAGACAAACTCAAATCTCCCACTCGAATAATCATCGTTGTGATTGTAGCCGACAACCCGCCAACATCCGAGAACTTCACCGTCGCGAGTGATGACGTCGCCATGCGCCAATTTGGGTTCGTATCCACTGTCCATCCACTCATCGTGGCCAACGAAGTTTATTGGGTAAATCAGTTCCATGCACCGGAGATGGGTGCAAATCATCGAAATCGCAAGAACCGCTATGGTTTAGCTACATTCGAGACGACCCAGATCAGCGGCAAACCGACCGCTAAAGGCGCTGGCTCCGCAGCCCGCATTCGCCAGAACGGCCACTCGTATAACTTGGAAGGCGGCCAGCTGTTTGATACATGCACAAACATCGACATAGATTCAGTGATGGGACCTTATTGTGCATGAACTGCCCACGAACTTTCCGGATCCAGAGGTTGTACTTGCGTTTGAACCTGAAGAGTTGGCGGGTAAATTGCTTTTCTTCCTTCGCGAGAGATGTGAACGCGGCGATCGCACCTTCAGCATTCACAACTTGATGTTGGAGACAAAGAATTCGGCCGGGCACAATGACCGGACTCCTAGTTATCCAAGAGAATATATAGAGCGAGTTAGCCTGGCTGTTTCAGAAGCTCTGGCATGGCTACAATCTCAGGGCTTTCTTGTGCCGGAACCCGGAAACGAGAGTTGGAAGCTTCTCAGCAGGCGTGCAAAATCCTTCCAAGCGGAGACAGACTTCGATCAATATGTAACAGCACGTCGGTTGCAACGCGATCTACTTCACCCTGAGATCGCCACAAACGTCTGGATCGCGTTTGTTCGGGGCGACTATGCTGAAGCCGTCTTTAAAGCGATGCGGGCGGTCGAAATTGGGGTTCGTAGTGCCGCAGGTTTTCCTGAAGGAGATCATGGTGTCCCAATGATACGCCGCGCCTTCAATCTCAAGGATGGGCCACTACGTGACCATACGCAACAGGACGCCGAGGCTGAAGCATTGATGCACCTATTTGCGGGGGCCATCGGGTCTTACAAGAACCCGCACTCTCACCGAAATGTATCTATGGACGATGCTCAAGAAGCGATTGAGATTGTTTTGCTCGCTAGCCATCTTTTGCGTATTGTTGATGCACGCCGGACGGTGGACGGCAAATAGTTCACGAGACATCTGAGGAAATCGGCCCCTAGCTGCAAATCAATTTGTTTTGGCCACGCCAAGCTGCAACCCTTCGAACCAGAGAATTGCTGTAAGCACGCGCCCTACTTGTGAGAGTATTCTGAGCAATAAAGTTAGGGACCTGGGGTTCTTTCAAGTTTAGCGACCGCCGCGATCGCTTCGCTCTTCGCCAAGCTCATCCCACCACGGCAGGAGCTTTCCAAGCTCATCGGCAAACGGATAGTCTCGATTTGGATGCGCTGTCCCCGCAACCAGATCGTCGTGTACCCCATCCAATCGCCATCCCCGATACTTTTCCGTGTTGGACGATTTCAATGCCTGCAAAAAGGTCACTTCCGTTGACTTCGAGAGCATACGCTCAAGTTCCGGCACTGCTACAAAGACGATTGGTTTCCTATCGGTTTCAGAAATACCGGCGTCCTTTTCAGCCGCCATTTTTTCCGCATCTACCAAGACCTGTTTTCTCAGGGTGTCGGCCAGCACAAGCCAGTTGTCCAAGGTGAGCACAACTCCAACTGCGTCGTCATTGGCAATTTTGCCTGTGTAGCCCCGGCGGCAGTGGGAAAAGAACCGCCACAGTTGGAATATTGCCTTTGTTATGTCCTGATAGCCTCTCGCCTCAATCGGATTTAATCCAAACATTGCTTCTTGTGACATTCGCGTTGCTTTGCACTCGAATGCGACAGAAATCCGGTCACTCTGCTTGCAAAGCATATCTGGGGTATCAAGGTTGTTCGGTTTCTTCCGGTAGCTGAATTCTCTTTCCCATTCGAAACCGGGCAACGTTTCAGCAAGGTACCGTGCACAGTAGTCCTCGAACCTTCTTCCGTAGTCGTCTCGGATCGGCCCGCCGCCGCCCACCACATCATAGAAGACTCCAGATGTGACCCGCTCAAGAATGAGTTCCGGCAAAGGCGCGCGAATACGTTCGCCGTTTTCGCCGAAGCGCAAGCAAGGAGCTTGCCGAAGAATGCTAGGTTTGTCTGCCGTGTGGATTGTTTTGCGTCGCCTGTCTCTTGCCAGAGCCGCAGCCTTCGGAAACGGCATTGCTATCAGAGCCAAGACCCTTTCGACCTCCTCCCAATCGACTGCCATCTTCATCCATGACTTGTCGTTTCGCACGATCGGGAAGTTGGTCAGAGATACGAAGAGCATGAATCCGATTTGCGAAAAGCGGTTCAGCGTGATTCCGTGTGCTTTCTCGAATTGCGCAGCACATGGCCCTTGACCGTAAACAAAGGCGTTGCGGAAAAACTGTGGAATGTTCACAAACCCACGCTGCCAGTCAAACTGACGCGCAGCTATACGCCCCATTTCGACGAATATGTCCTCACGCTTCTTCTGGACGCGATATTCGACGTTTTCCAACTTACGTAGCCAGTTCACGCAATCCCTCGCAGCGCCAAAGTGGTCCCAGCGCAATGTCCTTGTCGGGCCATTCTTCTTCGGCTTGGCCTTTGGAACTGTCATCAGCTCGTTTGCCAGCGTCTCGATCTCCCACTTATGTATCGAATGCTCGCTTGGCATCTTTGCGCTCATTGCGCCGTTAGGAATGGTTTCCGGAAGAAAAAACTTTCGCGCAGGGCCAGGGTTCTCTGTCTGCAGAATATGAGTGGCCCACAAGAGTTGGATAAACTCTTCATCACCTGCGCACGATAAATGCTTGTTCAGCTTGTTCCGGTAATAGTCACGCATTGGCAGAGGTCAGCGAACTTGCTTAACGGAATCCCGGACCGACTTGGCGAACCAGACGTCTAGGCCAACATCAAGTGCGAGCCGAAAAAACTCTTCGTCTTGATCCTTCAATCCATGTCTTCGGACGATGTCCCGAGTTCCCTTGGTAATATCGGTGATATCGCCTGACGACACCCATTCCGGGTTTCCAATCACCCTCTCGAATTCGGAGATTGCACCTTCAGGAAGATTTGCCCCGTAGAGAAAGTACCGAAGATATTTAAGAAAATGTGGATGTGTGTAGATTTCGTCGCCCTGCCGTCCGTTCCTCTCAAACAGTCCTTTGTGCGATGCCTTTGAGCGCCCGATCTGGTACTCTGGGTCCGACCAATAGCGCAAACGGGCTTCGGGTATAGCGCTTCGTTCAACAAGCGACTTCAACAACCTCAGGACCAATAGCCCTTGACGCTTGTATTGCTCATGATCCAGCGCTGGTTGATCGAATTCAATGCCGCTGAGGATTTCTGACTCATCTTCGGTAAGCTCAATTGCATAACCCATAGCACCACCTCAGATGTTCTTTTTTCGCTCCGACGAGCCTAGGGGGAAGCCGAGAGCTTTTCAATCGAAAGTAGTGCTGCTTGGTAGCCCAAAGCCGCCCATTAATCCTCCGCATATAAGCGGCCGGTTGGCGCATAGTAATGTCGATAACTCAACCTGTGAGTGCTACGCTGACAAAAGGAGGCAGTATCATGCGGATCAAATTTATCGAGATCTCGAACTTTCGGAAGCTGAAAAATACACATCTGGATTTCGACCAAAGGACATCAATTTTGGTCGGCGCTAACAATAGCGGCAAGACTTCTGCGATGGTCGCTCTGCGCATCTTTCTCCTCTCGCCGAACCGCCTTGGGCTGCGCGACGTGACGATCGCCAACTGGACCAAGATCGACCTCTTGGGTGAGGAGTGGGAGACGGATGCTGTATCCACGGTCGATTTTGATGCGCTCCTTCCCTCGATGGACGTCTGGCTCGACGTGCCACTCTGCGAGATTCAGCACGTCGTACATATATTGCCGACGCTGGATTGGTCCGGCGGATCGCTGGGCGTACGACTAAATTACCATGCCAAAGACCTGGAAAAGCTAAAGGCAGAGTATCTCGCGCAGCGCAATGCAGCACGAGATGCGTCAACTACCGACCCGAAGGGAAAAGTGACCAAGATAGCGGTGTGGCCTCGCAGCCTCACCGACTTCCTCGAACGGCGACTGCGAGCGCATGTCGAACTTTCGGCCTACCCGCTTGATCCGACTGCGGCCACGCCACCAGGCAAGAATGGTCTGGCGATACCTCAAACCTTACCCGCCAGTGCTCTTGCATTCGAACAGCCGCCTTTCAAAAATCTCATTAAGATCGACGAGATCGCGGCACAGCGTGACTTCGCCGATGCCGGCGGCAACGACGGTGGAGAAGAAAAGGGCGAGATGACAAACCGCCGTTTCAAGCGCCGTCTATCCGACCAGCTGCGCTCCTATTATGATCGCCATCTCGACCCGTCCAAAACTCCATCTGACAAGGACTACGAGGCGCTCGGGGCGATCCAAGCTGCCGAACGCAGCTTTGACGCGCGACTTGAGGCCGGATTCGCAACTGCCTTTGAAGAACTGGAAGACCTTGGATATCCGGGGATGAGCAATCCGAAACTCAAAATCTCAACACTTCTTCGGGCGACGGATGGGCTGAAACATGGATCCTCGGTACAGTATCAAGTAGCCGATCCCTCTGGGGACGGCACCAAGACCCTCAAGCTACCCGAAGACTATTCAGGCCTCGGTTATCAGAACCTGATCGCAATGGTGTTCATGCTGATGGGTTTTCGTGACGAATGGATGCGCGTCGAAAAGGCGGGGCTCCTCGAAGGAGTGGATGTCTCACACGAGATTCAGCCTCTCCACTTGGTGCTTGTCGAGGAGCCGGAAGCCCATTTACATGCGCAGGTGCAGCAGGTCTTCATCAACAAGGCTTACAACCTGCTCAGAAAGCATCCCGATCTTGGAGCCGCAGACAGCTACGCCACTCAGCTAGTCGTCAGCACCCATTCCAGCCATGTTGCGCATGAGGCCGACTTCGCAAGCTTGCGATATTTTCGGCGCCGACCAGCCGTGAGTAAAGGGGAAACTCCCACCACAACGGTCGCGAATCTCTCACATATTTTTGGTGACGGCGACGAAACCAAGAGATTTGTGAAGCGTTATCTCAAGGCGACGCATTGTGACCTGTTCTTTGCGGACGGGGTCATCTTCGTGGAAGGCCAGGCCGAGCGAATCCTAGTACCACACTTCATTCGTCATCACTTTCCGGAGCTTTCACGTCGCTATGTCTCATTGCTCGAACTCGGTGGCAGCCATGTGCACAGTTTCCGTGATCTGATCGATGCACTTGGGATCGCAACCCTGATTATCGGTGATCTCGATGCGACTGCGGCGGTCAAAATTATCGACAAGAACGAAAATGAAACGACCCGCTGGAAATCGGCGCGCCCCGAAAAAGGAAAAGGGCAACAGACAGCCAACTCTGTTCTCAAGGAATGGCATCCCAAGAAAAAGCTGATCGACGATTTGGTGTCCCTTCCGCCCGAAGGGCATGTATCGGACGGGGATGAGGATTACGAGCTCTATGTTGCCTATCAGAAGCCGGTGAAGATCGCTTCCAGCAGTAAGGACGACGCCATCGCCATTCCTCGAACATTCGAAGACGCTCTAGTCTTAGAGAACCTCGATGTTGTCGAAAAAATTCAAGGCTCTGTGACATCGGGCAAGATCCGCACGATCGTTGCACAAGGTCTTTCTGGAGATGATCTCGAAGACGGGCTCTTCGAGCTATTGAAGACTGCGGAAAAAGCGGCATTCGCACTCGATTGTCTGATGCTTGAAGATCCCAAGATCTTGATGCCTCCGAGCTATATCGCGGCTGGGCTCGAATGGTTCGAACGGGCCGTCAGCAAAGATATTGCAAGAAGCGAACTCAAGACAGGGGAAAGCTGATGACGGACGTTGAGACTGCGCCGTCGGACTTCGATGATGGCGCCGACGCCCAGATACGAGACTGCTTGAACCCCCTCAATCCACGGAGCTTCTTCCTGTATGCAGGCGCGGGCTCGGGAAAGACCCGCTCCCTTAAGAACGCGCTGGATACTTTCCGCGAAGAACATGGCGAAGCCTTCAGGCGTAGCGGCAAGAAGATTGCGGTAATCACCTATACAAATGCGGCCGCCGACGAGATCGCGGAACGCGTTGGTGAGGATTCCTTGTTTCCGATTTCAACGATTCACAGCTTTTGCTGGAAGCATATTGGAACCTACCATAGCGATATCCAAGCATGGCTGCTCGCGACACTCCCTGACGACCTAGCCGAACTGCACGAGAAGCAAGCAAAGGGGCGCGCTGGTACGAAGGCGGCGCTGGACCGCGAACGCGCAATCGCCTCGGTCGTGAGGCGTCTCGAGTGGCTTAGTACTCCTCGGCGGTTTGTTTACAATCCAAACGGAGACATTTTCGGCCAGGACTCGCTGTCCCATTCCGAGGTGCTCAAGATCACGGCGGCCTTCATCGAAACCAAACGATCAATGCAGGCAGTCCTCGTCAACAAGTATCCTTTTTTGCTCGTCGACGAGAGTCAGGACACTAACAAGGGCCTACTCGAGGCCTTCTTCGCACTTGCTGCGGCGAACAAGAACAAGTTTGCGGTGGGCTTGTTCGGGGATATGATGCAGCGGATCTTTCTTGACGGCCATCCAGAACTGGAGCGCCTCGTTCCGGAAGATTGGGCGCGTCCCGTGAAGAGAATGAATCACCGATCGCCTCAACGCGTGATCGAGCTTGGCAATGTACTTCGCGCCCCAATTGATCGCCAACGCCAGGTGGCCCGAGACGATAGCGATGTCGGCATCGTTCGCTTGTTTGTTGCCTCCAGCAACTCGTCCGACAAGCCAGCGTTTGAGCGGCAGGTTCAGGATCGAATGGCTGAATTTTGCAACGATCCTAATTGGCGGGATCAAGCTGGAGTTAAGGCGCTCACGCTTGAACACCATATGGCGGCTTCAAGGTACGGGTTCCTAGAGATGTTCCAGGCGCTTAACCGGGACTCGCGCCTATCTACCGGGGTTCGGACAGGTGAACTGGCGGGCCTAAGGCTTTTTACTGAACGCGTCGCTCCACTAGTCGCGGCTGCACAGGCGAACAATGCTTTCGCGGTCATGGCTCACCTACGTGCGACTTCTCCCCTTCTTAAGCGATCAGCAATTGCTGAGAGGTCAATAACCGGCGATCCGTTGCAGACAATACGTGCAGGTGTGGACGCGGTGCTGGGCCTCGACACTGAAAGCCCAGATGCAACCTTTCTCACCGTTCTCCAATGCGTGGCGCAACACGGGCTGTTCGAGATTCCTGCTGCCTTGCAGCCGTTTGTAGCTGATGAGCCGAAGGCTGAAATTGCGGAGCCTGAAAAGACAAATGAAGAAGCAGAGTCGAACGAGGAGCAAGCAGTTGCGGAGACGTCTCCTGAAAGCCTAGAGGCTTGGCGGGCATTTCTTGAGACTCCGTACAACCAAACGGTCCCTTTCGCCGAATATGTCAGTGATCGTGGTCCGTTCGGAACCCATCAGGGCGTAAAAGGGCTTGAGTTCGATCGTGTGCTGGTAATTCTTGACGACAGCGACGCGCGAGGCTTCCTATTTTCTTACGATAAGCTATTCGAAGCCAAGCCGCTGTCGGATACTGACCGCAAGCATCTTGCCGAAGGCACCGAAGGCGGCATTACGCGCACGCGCCGCCTGCTCTACGTCACCTGCACACGAGCTAAGAAAAGCTTGGCGCTGGTCGCCTATTCCGAAGATCCCGATACTCTTGCAGCTTCTGCACTTCGTAACGGCTGGTTCGAAGCTCATGAGATCGAACGACTTTGACCACGGGTTTCGCAGAATTTTGATCGATGATTTGACGATCCATGCAGCACCCCGCGAAAGTACCCTGGGCTCGCGATCGACTGCAAACCGGCCATTTGCGCTTGCCGCTGCGAATGTCAGCCTCCCTGAAGAACTTTCTAGAAAAATGACCAACCCTGGTTCGTGGGGTCGAACGTCCGCTTTCTCGATCTCCGCAAATTTTCGCTGTAGAGCAGCGAATGCACACTTTCCGCCCGATTACCTGTTCTCGAGGGCAACACGCTAACGACTGTCACCCTAAATTCAGCCTCTCCTCTAAACCAGCAATCCGCTCGATCACTGCCTCAAAAGCCGGCGCTTCCCCGAAGATCATGCCCGACATCGCGCGGTAGTCGCGGCGCAGGTCATCGACCATTTTTCCAACCGGAGTAATCGAAAAAGTCGGCGCAGCTGCGGTGGCGAGATCGAAAGCCGGACGGTTAAAAAACATGCGCGCGTGGGCGACACAGTCGGCACCAAGCGCTCGATCCGCCAAAGCCCTCTCACCAAGGTCCGATCCGAGAAGCTGATAGGCATCGTAATAATGTCGCGACACGCGCTGACCGCTTCCTTTGAGTTCTCCGCGTATGTCGAACCAGCGGCGCAGGCCGTGCAGAATGACAATCTTGTCCCAAAAAGTTCGCTCGGCATCGACGATAGTGACGTTACCGACAGTCAGATCGATATCCGGCACATCGTCTTGGAGATAGGGGCTGATGCTGCGCACAGAATTGGGATCAAGCGCCGATTTTGCACCGGACTCGATTTTCACGGCTTTGGCAATGTAGGCATCAACCGGTGTCGCGGTCGGATACCGCAGATACAACGCCTGGCTGTCTTCTGGATCTGGCTCGACAAAGAACCGGGCGATGTCGAGGCCGTTTCGTCCGGCATCGTCCGAAACAATCTTGTTCAGCCCGTCAAGGAACTCGCCTTGGATATAGGCTTCACAGGCCGCCTTGATGGCATCCAACGCCTTGGCGCGTTTCTTACCACTCAAAGCCTCAAGCTCTTCAATCGTTGCAGCTTCTCCCAGATCGTCCCGGAAAACCGTGACGTCGATATCCTCCGAAAAGCGCCGGATCAGCCCAAAGCCCTTTGACAAGGACGTCCCGCCCTTGAACAGAAGCCTTGGCCCGTCCGGCAATCCATTGAACAGCGCGTCGAGGGTCCAACAAACCCAGAAGTCCTTTTCGACATTCTGCGGTGTAGTGCCCAAGCGCTGTGCTGTTGTCGTGAAAAGACCAAGGCGCGTCTCATCATCCGCAGAAATAATCTTGTCAAACGCGGGGTTCACGCAGCACCTGCTTGCTCTGCCAGTATCGGGCGCAATAGACTCTGCATCCAACTCGGCAATGTCGTCAGCCCGTCCTCGAGATCGTCGCGAAGGCGCTTGCCGTTCGCAGGATCATTGAGAAGAGCCGTGAGACGGCGGATCAGCACTTGATCCTCGTCGACTTGCCCCATCGTATCCCGCAACCAATGCAGAGCTTGCACAATGCGCATGGCCGGCCGGCCAGCCCAATAGAGCTTGCTGGCAGCTGTTGGTTTGAACACGATGTCGAGCTGGCCGAGCGAAATCGATTTCAACCGGGCATCCGTATGCACCAGGATCTTGGCCGGAACAGCATTGGTGAGCCCCAGATCGTTGGCTGCCGTCATCCCATCGACAAGGACGCGTATCTGATCTCGGCGTGCGATGGCATCAATCACTTCGCGGGGATCTGCCGGGCTGTCTTTCTGGGTCAGGCGGTTGGTCGACGGTTGATCGTAGAGGCCACGATCCACCCGGCGCAGAGCCCCTGCCCGCGTCAATCGCTGCAGCACCTTGTCCACGGCATCACGTTCGCCAAGATCCAGAAAATCCCTCGGCGTCCACACGCCGCGCGGCGTGCCATTCGCGATCCGTGTCAAGATATCGCTCTTTAGATCTGTTGATGCATGGTTCATGTCCGAAATATGTAGCATGATTTCGGACATGGTGGAAGTGATTTGTCCGAAATATGTATACAAACATCGGACGACCGCCCAAGCAACAGAGCCCCATTAAGAAGCGTTTGATCCGGAAAACCATCGGAGTGGGAGAGCGGAGGCTGTTCCCGTGACGGGTTTGGAGGTCGAGAGAGAGGCTCCTGACCGCCCGTCGCGGAGGTTTTCTCATGAATACCCAAATTATCGATGCCGGGCGTGACGCCAGCGGCGGTTACAAGATTGATGTGTCACGCGGTGAAAACGTGGATCGCGTGTCATCGGAGTGGTTCTCGCGCCCCGATGATGAGCGATACCTGTCACTCGACGACCTCTTTGCGTCGGTGAAAACCCGCGCTGAGCAGAGCCGAACACGCACTGTGGAGAGTGCCGCGATCCGGGTCGAGGCGCATCGCGATGACCCCGAGAAACTGGGGCTGGTCCTACCCGGGACCGACGAGCCCATCGCGCCGACGCATTGGAGTTTTGGGCAGCTGTCCAGCATTGTCGGCGCGCCTGCCGCCTACTTGCGCCAGCTACCCGCACCGCTGGCAGGCATCAACCTGCAATACGGGCTGACCAACCACCGGGCAGAGCAGATCAAGACCATGGAGTTCGCGAACGGGCGCACGGAACTGCGTGCCGTCACCGGTCCGGACTATGGCCGCATCTACGACCACGAACTGGTCTCCGCCGTGCAGCGCATCGCGGGCAATGGCACCGGTGATACACGCTGGAAGG
The DNA here is from genome assembly GCF_020141465.1 of Roseovarius carneus. NCBI lineage: Bacteria > Pseudomonadati > Pseudomonadota > Alphaproteobacteria > Rhodobacterales > Roseobacteraceae > Roseovarius > Roseovarius carneus. Next base: position 2,911,911 of record NZ_JAHSPD010000001.1, read on the forward strand.
TGCCAGGCGTCCTCGACTGGTCGACCGGCATCTACAATCCGCGTGTGGACGTGACCAAGGAAACAACAACGCTCTATGCATCGGATCGTGATGTGTTCCTGTTCCTCGTCGATGACCTTAACCCAATCGAGGCGGGGATCCTGCCCGATGGTTCGCCCGACCTCTATTTCCGCGGCTTCTATTGCTGGAATTCAGAGGTCGGTGCCAAAACGCTGGGCATCGCCAGCTTCTACCTCCGTGCCGTCTGCCAGAACCGCAACCTCTGGGGCGTCGAGGATTTCCAGGAGATCAAGATCCGCCATTCGAAATATGCCGCGTCCCGCTTTGCACATGAGGCGGCCCCGGCCCTCAAGAATTTCGCCAACTCATCGCCCGCGCCCTTCATCGACGGCATCCGCGCCGCGCGGGAGAAGATCGTCGCGCGCAACGACGAGGACCGGTCGGACTTTCTGCGCAAGCGCGGGTTCTCCAAGGCTGCCGCGACCACTATCATCGACACCGTGCTGACCGAAGAAGGCCGCCCGCCCGAAAGCGTCTTCGATTTCGTACAGGGCATCACGGCGGTCGCGCGCAACAAACCCCAGCAAGACGCGCGGCTGGAGATGGAAACCCGCGCCAAGACACTTTTGGAAAGTGCCGCCTGAAACTCGTCGCACCCAAATCGCCCCGGTCCGCGTCTTCCCCAGAGGAAGAGGTGGGCCGGGTTTTTCGTGACGGGTTTGAAAGGTCGAGAGAGGTTCCCGACCGGCCCGTCGCGGAGAACTCCGATGACCAAGCAACAGAAAATCACCCTCAGCGCTTCGCGCGATATCCCCTTCAACAAGCTCCTGCTCAGCCAGTCCAACGTCCGGCACATCAAGGCGGGTGTGTCGATTGAGGAGCTGGCCGAGGATATCGCCCGGCGTACCCTTCTGGCGAGCCTGACGGTCCGGCCCGTGTTGGACGAGAGCGGTGCCGAGACCGGCATGTTCGAAATCCCCGCAGGCGGGCGCCGCTACCGGGCGCTGGAACTCCTCGTCAAGCAAAAGCGCCTCAATTGCACAGCCCCCGTGCCCTGTATCATCCGCACGGATGGTCTCGCCGAGGAAGACAGCCTGGCCGAAAACATCCAGCGCGCGCCGCTCCATCCGCTGGATCAGTTTCGCGCCTTTCAGGCGATGCGCGAGAAGGGCAAGAGCGAGGAAGAGATCGCGGCGGCCTTCTTCGTCTCCGCCAGCATCGTCAAACAGCGGCTCAAGCTCGCCGCCGTCGCTCCGTCCCTGCTCGATGCCTATGCGGAAGAGGAAATGACCCTCGACCAGCTCATGGCGTTTACAGTCAATCCCGATCACGAACGGCAGGAGCAGGTCTGGGAGGCGCTGCGGCGGCATTACTCCAAGCAGCCCTATGAAATCCGCCGCATGCTCACAGAAGGCGCGGTGCGCGCCTCCGACCGTCGCGCCCAATATGTCGGGCTGGACGCCTATGTGGACGCAGGTGGCGCGATCCTGCGCGACCTGTTCCAGACCGATGATGGTGGTTGGCTGCAGGATGCCGGACTCCTCGACCTGATGGTCACCGAGAAACTGCGTGAAGATGCCGAGACGATTCAGGCCGAAGGCTGGCACTGGGTCGAGGTGGATACCGACTTTCCCTATGGCCATACATACGGCATGCGGCGCATCCCAGGCGAATCCGAGCCGATGAATGAAGAGGAAGCGGCGACCTACGATGCGCTTAAGGCGGAGTTCGACCAGCTTGAGGCAGATCATGCCGATGCCGACGACTTGCCAGAGGAGGTCGATGCACGGCTGGGCGAGATCGAAACGGCGATGGAGACGTTGCAGGATCGTCCCGTCCGCTTCGAGGAGTACGAACTGGCAATCGCCGGGGCCTTCGTCAGTATCGACAGTTCGGGGCGGCTGCGCGTCGAACGCGGCTATGTGCGTCCGGAAGACGAACCTGCGTTGCCCTCTGAAGATCAACCAGACGCGGATACAGCCGATGCGGATGTCGATGACACCGACATTGATCCTGACGCCGGAGCACCACATGACGAGGAGGACGAAGACGACGGCATCAAACCGCTCTCTGACCGCCTCGTCACGGAACTGACGGCACATCGGACGCTGGCCCTGCGCGACGCACTTGCGGGCGATACACATATCGCCTTCGTCGCAGCCCTGCATGTGCTGACGCTCAAGCTGTTCTACCGCTATGGGCTGAACAGCTGCATCGAGATCGATCCCCGCAGCGCCGCCTTCTCGGCTCAGGCCTCCGGTCTGGCCGACACGGCGTCGGCCCAAGCCATCGAAACGCGGTCCGAGAACTGGGCCAAGCACCTGCCCAAGGCACCGGAAGACCTCTGGGACGTGCTGATCGACTTCGACAGCGACAGCCGTCAGGCCCTCTTCGCCCATTGCGTGTCGTTGACGCTCAACGCGGTGCATGAGGCCTATAACCGTCGTCCCGGCGCACTTGCCCATGCCGACATTCTGGCCACTGCGCTGAGGCTAAACATGGCCGCAGAGGGCTGGACACCGACGGCGGAGGTCTACCTGTCGCGCGTGACCAAGGCGCAGATTCTCGAAGCGGTGCGGGAGGCCAAAGGTGACGATGCCGCTGACCGGATCGCTGGGCTGAAGAAGCCCGAAATGGTCACGACTGCCGAAGAATTGCTCGAGGGCTCCGGTTGGTTGCCGGAACCGCTCCGCACGCAAGGGCAGGAAACTTCGGTCATCGAAGCCGAGGCAACCGACGCAGGCGAGTTTGCCCCAGACGGCAACCTGGACGCTGCGAATGCGCCCGACGCGGAAGATGAAGCACCGATCGAAACGGTTGGAACCGTCGCCGCCGAGTAGCGCAGGCTTCCTTCCAAACGCACCCGGACCCGGCCTCGCGCCGGGTCCTTCCTCTTTCAGCACAGGAGAATTCCGATGACAGAACCAAACACAACACCTGCCCCATCCTTCGACGTCGCCGCCTGGGAGGTCGAACGCCGCGCGCATGAAGAGGCCCAGGCAGCCATCAGACCGGCGAACAAGACCGCCCTCTTCAGCGTGCTGTCCGCCGCCAGCATCACCAGCGTTGATGTAACCTTCGACGGGTATGGCGACAGCGGGCAGCTCGAAAGCATCGATGCGAAAGCGGACGAGACGGACGTGCCTTTGCCAGAGGCAACCGTGTCCCTCAGCATCATTGGCTGGCGAGACACCGATCCGACGGAACGCACAATGTCCATCCGCGACGCCATTGAGCATTTCGCCTATGACTGCCTCGCCCAGACCCATGGCGGCTGGGAAAACAATGAGGGTGCATACGGCACCTTCGTATTCGACGTCGCGGACCAGTCGATCACACTCGACTACAACCAGCGATTCGAGGACGTCGAGTCTTTCGAACACGCGTTCTGAGGGCGGCTGATATGGCAAATCCCTGGCATCACGCCCTCTCCTCCGCACGGCGCTTTGGCGGCGTGGCGGACGACTATTTGGCCCTGCACAGCTGGTTCGACGAAAGCAAGCTCATCACAGCGGACTTTCGGCACCGGGCGCTTAGGCACCACGCTGAGGGCATCTTCATGGCCGAGCGCTTCTTTGGTACGACAATCACCGTCTCGACGGGTCGCAAGGTTCCGGTCCGCTTGATCGGCGAGCAGCATGTCATCGAGGATCTGGGTTTCATCCCGAGCTTCGCGGATTGGGTGCGCTGCATCCGCCCCGAACCGTGGATGGGCCGCGCGCAACCGCTCCACAGAACCGTCGAACCCGTTCCTGACGTGCCGGTGGCAATCCCCATCGCGGCCGAGCGTAGAAACGACGGCAAAACGGCCATGGAACGGCAAGATGGTTCGGGTGATCCTGACGACACGAGGCAGGACAGGCAGTGCACCGCTGCGGAATGACGACTTCACTCCCCACTGGGTCCGCTGCAAGGCGGGCCCTTTTTTTATTGGAGGCATCCTCATGTCAGGGTCCATTGCCGATCTGACCGAAGCGCTCGCCAGCGATGCTGAAGCTGTTTGTCGGCACTACCTATCGAACGGGCATCGCGAAGGCAGCTACTGGATGGTTGGCGATGCCCGCAACACGCCCGGACGCTCCCTGTTCGTGCGCTTAAAAGGGCCAATTTCGGGGAAAGGTGCAATCGGAAAATGGACCGATGCGGCCACCGGAGAGCATGGCGATCTGCTCGACATAATTCGCGAGACCTGCGGTTTCGTCGATTTTGCCGATATAGCACAAGAGGCCCGGCGGTTTCTCAGCCTGCCGCTACCAGAGCGCTCAGGCGACACCGCCTCCCGATCTGACCCCGCACCGACCGGATCGCCAAAAGCAGCCAGACGGCTATTTGCCATGTCGCAAGGGATTACAGGGACGCTGGCCGAAGCCTATCTGCGCAATCGTGGGCTGGCGGCGTTGTCCAAAACAGCGAGCCTGCGATTTCATCCACGCTGCTACTACCGGCCAGATCGGCATTCGGAGACCGAAGCCTGGCCTGCCCTCATTGCGTCGGTCACCGATCTTGATGGGACGATCACCGGCGCGCATCGCACTTGGCTTGATCCGATCGGCTTTTCGGAAACGAACTTGGGCAAGGCCCCAATCGACACGCCCCGCCGTGCGATGGGCAACCTGCTTGGCCACGCTGTCCGTTTTGGCACCGCACGCGATGTAATGGCGGCAGGCGAAGGCATCGAGACCATGCTATCGCTGAGAATGACCCTGCCCAATCTACCTATGGCCGCAGCGCTGTCCGCAGGCCATCTTGCCGCCATCCGGTTCCCGCCATCCCTCAGACGCCTCTATATCGCCCGTGACAACGATCCAGCCGGTGACGGCGCATCGGCCCGTCTGATGCAACGTGCTAGGGATGCGGGCATCGAGGCGATCACCCTGTCGCCGCAACTGGGCGATTTCAACGATGATCTCCGCCTGCTTGGCGCTGATGCCCTCCGAGACGCGCTCCGAGTCCAGATCGCACCGGAAGACGTCGCCCGCTTCATGGATGCTGCAGCTTTGAACGCGCATGAGACCGCGCCCGGCTAGTGCACCCTGCCTGTGACCGGCAAGGGATGTGCCCCTGGCTCGAAGAGACGCGCGACCCCGGCCTTATTGGGAGGGCGACCGGACGGCAAACGGGACAGCCCCGCAATGCCTGCGCCCGGTTCTTTTCCACCGCGCCCAAACGGGCGCTTTGCATCGCGAGACAAAAGAACCGGCCTCCGCCCTCCTCCGCTGCGCTGCGGCCCTTCCGGGTGCAGGTCCGTCCCGCCTGCCCTCTTTCGGCGCCATGAAGGCCGCGGCGGTCGCGGTCAAACCGACGAAGGAGCACACCATGTATGCCGATCCCCACCAAAGCGATGCCGAGCCGCACCACGACGCGTCCGCCACCCACGCCATCTGCAGCGATCTGGAACTCTTTGGCTACCGCCATTCCGAAAACGACCCCGACCCCCGCGACGTACCCGAGGATCGCCTGATCGCAGGTGCCGTCAGCGACATCTTCGACGCCCTCGTCGCCACGATGGCCGACACCAGCCTCGATGCCGATCTCGACGAGATGCTCTGGTCGGCGGTCAACATGTTCCACCGCGCGACCGATCGGATCGAACGCAAACTGGACGACAACGAGCAGGCGCAAAAACGCCGCCAGCGCGAACAGGACGGATCCGAGGTCAAATCAGTTCAGCTCGAACATCTGATTGCAACCGGACAATCCCTGCTCGACCGACGTGATTGCATGGAGGTCTTCCGAGACCATGCCGCCGATCACTATCTGCGCTTGACGGGCTCGCCTTGGTCGACCCGCTCCGGGTCACGGGTCAATCACCGCAATCTCACTGCGGCCATGATCGACAGTCGGGACTTCCTTGCAGCGAAGACCCGCGCCGATACTGAAGTCTATCTGCCAGCGGGAACCAAAATTGCCTTCACCGGCGGCCTCGAGTTCAACGATCACCGATTGATCTGGGACACCCTCGACAAGGTTCACGCCAAGCACACCGACATGGTGCTGCTGCATGGCGGATCGCCGCGCGGTGCCGAACTGATCGCCGCCAAATGGGCCGAGACCCGCAAAGTTGTGCAAGTTGCCTTCAAACCCGACTGGACGCGCCACGCCAAAGCCGCCCCCTTCAAGCGCAACGATCAGATCCTCGACGTCCTGCCCATCGGCGTCATCATCTTCCCCGGCACCGGCATTCAGGACAATTTCGCAGATAAGGCCCGCAAGCTCGGCATCAAGGCCTGCGATTTCCGCAAAGGGTGCAGCGCGTGAGCGCTGCATTTGCCGAGCAATTTCAATATAGGAAGGACTCGAGATGCGGACGCTGAGTCAGGGTTTCAACGGGGTCTGCACAGTGGCCTTCCACAGAACTTCTCTCAATGTCTGTTTCGCTATCCAGATTGCAGCCTTAAAGACGCACTAGCTCTCGATCCCAAATGCAGCATTTATCTTCTTGAACAAGCGTTCTGCATTGGCAGCAGTGCCTTTTGGCAGGTCACTGATTTTCATCCAGCTGTCGAAGTCTTTTAACATCTCTGTCAGCACATCTTTCTTCTTAAGCTCACGCCCATGGCGTTGCTTCAAGGCAATCTCGACACGCTTGGCAATGAGGGTCGAACCGTCTTCTGGAAGATCTTCCAATTTGAGCGCCAGCCCGTAGGCGCGGTTTACACAGTCAAGAAACCACTCGTCTGGAAACAGGTCTTCGATCGCGACGTCCGTTTTCTTTACTCCGGCTGCTTCTCCAAGCATCAATACCCGGAAATCATGGCCAGTCTCCTCGGCGTACGCTTTGAGGTTCATATCCTTGATCTTCTCGTGCGCCTGATGGCCAGCCTCATCGGTATCGAGCAAAACCCCAGCATTCCACCTTTGGCCGATCGCAAACGCCGCATACATCGGTGCTTTGGTTGAGGTCTGCGCGGGCCACTTATATATCTGATCAGACAGCCCAACTTTGTCGCCCTTGGTCAACAGACCTGACAGCTTGCTCAATATCAGAGCGTCAGTGCCACCTTCCACAATCAGAACTTTGCGGTTGCCAAGCATGCCGGAGAGGTCGGGCGTGAGGCCAAGCGCACTCTCAATGACTGCCATTGGAGCAGACTGGCTACTCACCACGCCATGCGTAACCCGCAAATGGTGGTCAGTGTCAGTTTCGATAATGCGAACCCGCTCAGGGTTTGCTTGATCGACCATCGAAGACAGATGGCTGGTGTACACGACCGTGTTCGTTTTCGACAGGTCTTCAAACACTCCGAGCAGGTCACGTTGGCCACTGTAGTGGAGGTGAATGCCCGGTTCCTCCAATAGAAGCGTGCAATTCTCGAAGTCACCCTCAGATGCGTGCGTAAATTTCCATGCGAAAGAGACGTACCATCGGAAACCAGTTGAGCGCCGATTCAGGCGCACCGGAAATCCGATCGCCGTGTCCTTTGCAAAGATGTTGAGTGTCTGGCCGTCGACGCGAATATCGAATTCGACAAGCTTTTGCTTCCACAATTTCTGAAATTGCTTGGTGAGGTAGGTCGAAGCGGCGACGCTATCAAACTGGCGCAGTGTCCGGCCGTCAGCGCTTGCGCCCTTCTCAACAATGTCATCGAGATCAATCTCGGCAAGATCGAGTACGATCAGGATTGTTTGATCGTCGGTGGAAAGCTCATGGCGCTTGCTGCCCGCCGCATCCAAGCGGCTCTTAAGCTCGTTTAGCTCAACCTGCGCCCCGGAAAATTCATAATCTTGAATAAGAACAAAGCGCGGGACGTGCTCGCTGGCCCATTCCGATACTTTTTCCCTGGAAATGCCCAAATCTGTCGCCGCAATGGATTTGCCCTCCTGATCGCTTAGGCTGAACCCGGTAAGGTGCCCATAGCTGCGGCGAGCAAAGAGACGAAGCCCATCCGGAGGAATTGCGATCGCGGTTTCAAGCTCATTTCCCTCGTCGTCAGTTGATATATCCGTCGCAAATTCAAACAGGGCTTCAGCTTCACCTTCATCAAAATCAAAGTAGGCCTGAGCCACTGGTTTTCCTTCGGCATTCTTTTTGCCTTTCCAGTCGTCGACTGGCCAGTCCTCATCGGGGTTGAACCGCGTCTCGACGTAGGAGTGCAGACAATACAGCGCCTCAAAAAGATTACTCTTACCCGCTTCGTTTTGTCCGACGATTGCCGTTACATTGGTCACTTTGATCCATCCGGAGTCGATGATGTTCCGATAATTCGTGATGCAAAATTCTGATAACCGCATAATCTGCCCCAAATTCGATTGTTTGGCACAATATATTCCTAGGAAGATCGTTGTGCGAGTCGTTAATCTCCGCAAGTCGCCTTTCGAACTTCACGCAGCATTGCTTGCGATGCAGCCTTTCCCGAACTTAGGTGCGACCCGGACTTAGCTCCCATACACGCGCCAGCGTCGCGCCGACGCCGCGCAGTCATCAGCCTTGATGGCTGGCGATAGCTTGCAACTTCTCGCCGATCAGCCTCGGTGTAAGCACGCAAAACTACCTAAAACCTGCTTTCTGACCTACAATCCGCTAGCGTTGAGGTGGTGGTGGCAGGCGCGACCGATCACCTTTTTGCACGGAGGCATTCACCATGCTTGTCCTCAATATCGTCCTATTGCTCGTCACCATCGGGTTTCTCTGTTGGCTCGTATTCACCCTTGCCGTCTTTGCGTTGCCACTGTTGGTGGGCGTCACCGCCGGACTGTGGGCCTATGAGACAGGAACAGGGCCTGTCGGAGGTTTCCTTGTGGGAACAGCCGCCGCTTGGGCGGTAGCGATTGTCGGCCAGCTTCTGTTCGCCTTTGCGCGTCCGCTCTGGGTCCGGGTCATCGTTGCAGGTTTGTTTGCCGGTCCCGCTGCCGTTGCCGGGTATGCCGCCACCCTTGGCATTGCCAGGCTCGCGATCCCCTCCGAGACGTGGCAGATGGCGGTCGCCTTTATCGGTGCCTTGGCAGTCGGCATCACCGCATTGTTTCGGATGGCGGGTGTAACCCCACCCGATCCACGCACGGAAATGGCCAGCGAAGCTTAGTCGCACAGTGGTGGCCGGAAAGAAGGATCATTGCTGGTCTGTCACCTTATCTTCGGCGTTCTCGATGGGCGACTGAGCTGAGACTGCTTGGACGAGCAGCTTGAGCCATGACGTAGGAGGAGCACCTCAATTGTCTTCAAGGCAGTTCCGATCCACGCAGCACGTCACAATCTGCGGCTGCAACGGTTTCGCGCAGGCTGTTTCGAACAATGAAGTTGCGAGGCATTTGACCTGAAACGCGTAACGATTTTCGGACATTCGGTCGTACCTGACCCCGTGAGTGGGTTTGGTCGCCAAATTCTCCACTGATCATCTCTGTCTTGGTCGACCGCTCCATATGGCCTCGTCAATGGACTGATCTGACCGAAGGACGGCTGCGCCTCGACCGCCTAAGGCTCAACGGGGTTGGTCGACTTTCTTCCCCTGTCGGCTGCGCCGCCATTCCTCGCGCGACAAGAAAGTCTCTCGTCCCCGTCCTCCACTCACGTTCCGGCACCATGGGTGAGCCGTCGGTCGCCTCCGGCCTGTCGATCTCCATCGAGGCCGCAATGGTGCGGGCTCGAAAACATCTGATCAAGGAGACCTACAATGGCAACCATCGGCACCTTCAAGAAGTCCGGCACCGAATACACCGGTGAAATCGTCACCCTCAACGTTCAGGCCAAGAACGTCCGCATCGTTCCCGAAACCAGCCAGACCAGCGAGAACGCCCCGAGCCACCGCGTCCTCGTGGGCCGCGCCGAAATCGGTGCCGCCTGGTCGAAGACCTCCAACGAGGGCCGCACCTATCTGGGCCTCAAGCTGGACGATCCGAGCTTCACCGCTCCGATCTACGCCAACCTCTTCGACGAGGAAGACGGCGACGCCTACAGCCTGATCTGGTCCCGCCCGGTCCGCCGCAACGGCGATTGAGCCACCGCTTTACCTTCCCCGCCCAGCACTTCGGGCGGGGACACACGCACCCAATCCCACCCGAATCAGATTGCGCGATTTCCGCCAAACACCTGCCCAAGAACAGATAATCTCTCGCCATCAGTACAAAGAACGACTATTATAGTCGTATTTCTGGCGTGCGCAGATGTGTCCGTGGAGGTGATCATGCATGATCACCGCCCGACAAACACGGGCCGCGCGCGCGTTACTTGGTTGGACGCAGGAAACGCTCGCTGAACGGGCCCTGGTCTCATTGACCGCGTTGAAACGCCTCGAGTCGCGCCACGGCAAGCGGGTCTACGAGTCGACCGATGATCAAGTGCGCCGGGCGCTTGAAGCCGCCGGCATCGTATTTCTGACGACCGCTCAAGGCGAAGGTGTGTTGATTAACGAGTCCGATGAGGTTGGCAAAGGAACCCGTTAGAGCAGATTGCTGCACCAGTTGTCTGCGTCATTGCATGGAATTGGGGCCTTGGGCACCCAAGGGATGGAAATGGTTAACAGATGCTTCAATCGGCAGTAACGTGCCAATAAAGGGGGCACTTTGAAGAACACAGACTTCCTTGACGCACCGCCCGAAAGTGCGGTCCTGACCGATTACGACCGGACGCATGTCACACTCTACATGCGCCTGCTGGACGCCTATGCCGACAATGCAGATTGGCAAGAAGTCGTCTCCGTCCTGTTTGCGTTCGACCCTACGAATGATCCCGAACGTGCGCGGCACATCCACGACAGCCATCTGGCGCGTGCCAAATGGATGACGGAGCACGGCTATCGGCAACTTTTAGGCGGCGACACGCCCTGACCCCGGCAGGATACTGCCATTGCCCTATTTTTGAGCACGCTCTCAGCTTGTCTCGACTCACCTTTTGATTGAAAATCTATCCCTTAAACCAATGTGCATGTCCGGAGGATCTCTATGCCCCGTCGACCATCGCGTTGGCGCTCGGCATCAGACTACGACTATGTCGAATCCCTGACTGCACCGGACCTCGCCTGGGAATGGTTGCGTCGAAACGTCGACTATCAAAAAGCCTATGCCCGCGCCGTTGAGAGGAAAGAGGACCCCCGTGATCTGATGCACATGATGCGTCGGTCGTGGGGGTTACGATTTCCCAATCGATCCACAGCGGACTGCCTTGCAGGCGGTTGTCTATTGGCAGCCTGAGATAGATCCGGGCACGGTCATTCTTTCAACCAGATCGCCAATCGCAGGTCTTCAACCCGTCGATTTCCCATCGGTCGAACCGGACACTACCGTGCATGACCCGGATGGAACGAGTTTGACTTTGTCCGATGACCTTGGGGCGCTGCGCGTTCTCTTCATTGATGACGCAGGGCCCGACACGCCCCTCGTGGCGGTTATACCGCTCGATGAAACCGGTCTGGATCGCATCGAAGCGGCCTTGCGCCTCTGGCGCATGCTGCAGGGCCGTCCATCAGCATCGAATGGACGACTGACCGCTCAGCGTCGTCAAAGGTTGCGCCGGATGCTGCAAGCAATTGACGGACATATCGACGGTGCGAGCTACCGCGATATTGCGAAAGCCCTCTATGGAAAATCCCGCATCGCTGCCGAAGCCTGGAAGACTTCGGCGCTGCGGGACAGCACGATCAGCCTCGTCCGGGACGGTCGCGCCATGATTGATGGCGGATATCGCACGCTTTTGCGTCAGCGCCGCCGGAAGTAGACCGCTACCATTCCAACGGTCCTTCCGTCTCGATGATCATCGCCGTTGCTGCTGCGACTGGGCAAAGGGGTGCGATTCAAGCACCCGTTTCTTCCCCATCCCCCTTCCCGGTTCTTCTTCGCCAACGTGGCCGCAATCCGCCGCCCCTCTCTGGTGGCCGCATTGGAACCAACGGAGGCCCGATCATGCCCGCAAATACAACCGACTTGCCGCCACGCTACCTGCGCACCCCTGAAGCAGCGCGCTTTCTGAGCCTGTCGGGCCGCACACTGGAAAAACACCGCACCTATGGCACCGGTCCCGCCTACCACAAGTTGGGTGGTCGGGTCGTCTATTCCATCGAAGACCTGCAAGCTTGGGCCAATCGCGGTGCCGTCACGTCGACGTCCGACCCCCGCGGATCAGTCTTGCCCGCAAAGCATCATGACCCTGTCGCGCTGACCCGCTCCGGCGGTCGGTCGCGCTGATCCGGTAAGCGGTCTTCTGTGATGATCAAGCGAACCCCCATCCCATCTGAACGCGGTCAGCTGGAGCTTTTTCGGGCGCACAGCACTGCGCTTGCCCCGCGCGATGCGCAGGATCTGATGGCGTATCCGTTCTTCAGCCTCGCCAAATCGCGGCGTATCCAGCCCATCGACTACGCGGTAGCCGGGGTTATGATCCGCGTCGAGGCTGTCGCCGAGCACGGTATGGCGACAATCTGGGACGCCGATATCCTGATCTGGGCCGCAAGCCAGATCGTCGAGGCGCGCGACGCAGGCCTGCGCACTTCCCGCCTGATGGCCGCGACCCCTTACGATATCCTCACCTTCATCGGACGGGGTGTGAGTGCGCGTGACTATCAGCGCCTGAAGGCGGCCTTGGACCGCCTGCAATCCACGACAATCGCAACGACCATCCGCCAGCCCAGCGAAGGTCGGCGGCATCGCTTTTCCTGGATCAACGAATGGATTGAGAGGGTCGATCCCCATGGCCGACCAGCCGGTATTGAGTTGATCGTACCAGACTGGTTCTACAATGCCGTCCTTGACGACGCGCTGGTCCTGACCATCGACCCTGACTATTTTTCTCTTACCGGCGGATATGACCGGTGGCTTTACCGCATCGTGCGCAAGCACGGAGGTCGCCAACGCAACGGCTGGCGGTTCGAATTCCGTCATCTCTATCTGAAATCCGGCAGCCTCTCGCCATTCAAGCGCTTTGCCTTCGAGTTGCGCGGCATTGTCCATCGCCAGCCCCTACCCGGATACCGTTTGTGGATTGAGAATGGACCCCGCCGACAAACGCTCCTCGCATTTGCGCCGGTCGGCTGTGGACAACCTGTGGACGGCCTCGTGCTATCGGGAACCCGCCATATCGTGCCATCAGGAACCGCTGGCTCGTGCTATCGGGAACCGAAAACCGACCCAAACCCTTACACACAAGCAGAAAATCCGGCTCTTAACTTAGAATCTAACAGAGATTCTAACTTTGGTAGTAGCGCCCGTTGCGTTGGGGACAAAGACGAACAGACGCGCGACTCCAGCATGGCGGAGACCCGCGATGAGCAGTGAGCGCCTTTACACCCAAGCCGTCTCCGGGACAGGCAATGATCTGAAAACTCATGCGCTTACGCATGTCGAGTTGATCTGGGTCGAAGGCAGAATCGAATACTGGATCCGCTTCGGTCGCGTTGCGAAAGAGCAGATCCTGGATCGTCATCGCCGCATTGTCAGCTTTGCACAGGACAGTGTTTTCGCCTTGGTCCGCTGGCGATCGAACGACTATGGAATGATCCTGTCGCGCATCGACGTCCTGCGCGCCGTTCATCCCAGTGAACCGCATCAAACCTTACCGTGCGTCCGGCCAGGAGCTGAAAGTCTTCTGCACCTGACCGGCTGGCCAAATGTCCAGCAGGTGCTGCAAGCAACTGACGCCATCGACGCGCTCGGCATCGGTCCCGCGGACGTCGCACAGGACTATTGGCGTCATGTCCACAACCGGATCGCAGCGGGTCAAACGCCCCGCCTCTACACGATTGAACGGCATGCTGCTTGGATCAAGCGCCAGAGGGCGGGTCAATGACGCGCCGTATCTGGGCAGGCATCGCGTTCATCACAGTCAGTGCGACTGCTCTTTCGACTGCCGTCGACTTGCCGTCAGTGCTCCTCTGGAACGCCAGTTCTTCGGTCTCAATGGGCCTCTATCGCTTGCAGTCGGTCGACCATCTTGGCCCGCGCGATCTTGTTGCCGTTGCCGCGCCCGACCAGATCGCCGCGTTCATAGCCGAACGGGGCTATCTGCCACCAGATATCCCACTCCTCAAACATGTGGCCGGGCTGCCGGGACAGATCGTCTGCCGACTTGGTCGCAGCATCTCTGTCGACGGGGTCAGTCTGGGACAGGCGCAGCATACCGACAGTCGCGCTCGTCCAATGCCCGTCTGGCAAGGCTGCCACAGGATAACATCCGACGAAGTCTTTCTGATGAACCCGGAGGCCGAGAACAGTCTCGACGGTCGTTATTTTGGACCGATCTCCCGCAACGCCCTCCTCGCCGAAGCGATCCCAATTTGGACTGCGGATGCGCATGCTAAGCAGCAACCATCGGCGTCCGATGTGATCGGCAACGCCCTAATCTCAATCACCAGCACCCCCTGAAAGGAGATACCTATGGCACATATCGGACAATTCACACGCACCAAAGACGGCTATCACGGTCGGCTCAAAACGCTCACCCTCGATATCGAACTGACGCTCGTTCCGGCCGACCACAACGACACCGAGAATGCGCCCGACTACCGCGTGCATATCGGTACCGACGATCAGAGCCTAGAAATCGGCGCAGGCTGGAAACGCACCGGCGAGAAGGCTGGGGCTTACGTCTCGGTGCTGATTGACGACCCAGCATTGCCGCATCCAATCAACGCCAATCTGTTCCACTCAGTGCAGGACAATGACCTCTATTTGCTGACCTGGAACCGGCCCTCAAAGCGCCGCGACCGGTCCTGATCAGATGGACAATGCGCACCATAACCGAACCAGCATGTGGCAAACAACCACCCGAATTGCGTCCCTTTTCTTACTTTCCGGACTGCTTGTGAATGCCGCCCCACCGATACCTGTACATGCTCAGAACTTTGCGGCAGAGCGTTCATCCGCGCATCCTCATGCCGACCATATTGCCGAAGCTTCGCAGCGGTTCGGCATTCCGGAGCACTGGATCAGGGCGGTGATGGAGGTGGAAAGTGCGGGTCGGGTGACCGCCGTCTCGTCCGCCGGAGCATTGGGTCTGATGCAGATCATGCCCGGCACCTGGACGGAACTGCGCCTTCGCCACTGTCTTGGTAACGACCCGTTTGAGCCCCGCGACAACATCCTCGGCGGCACAGCCTATCTACGCGAAATGTACGACCTCTTTGGCGCACCGGGCTTTCTCGCTGCCTATAATGCGGGTCCTGCTCGGTATGCTGACTATCTCTCTACGGGACGTGTACTACCGCGCGAAACCCGTGTTTACGTCGCGATGCTTGCGCCGATGATCGGATCAGATTTCCCACCGGACAACCGTCATACTGCGGTACGACCGACGGATTGGCGTGACGCCGCGCTTTTTGTAGCGCCTGCAGATGGCGCACCGACCACAGTTCGACAGCAGCTTCACCGTCAACCTGACGCCGATCCGAGAGCCTTGGGTCCGCATGCCCTTGCCCCGTCAGCGGATCGTCCGGACGGGATATTCGTCACACCATCTCGCTAGGATCCTTCAAAATGATGGGCATGAGGCGAAATCGCACCCTAGAGGTCTACCGCGCAGTCTGGCGTATCAACAGGTGTACAACAGACGACAGAGGAAGGGGATGGCGAGATAAAAGGGCGCGATGTGCGCCTCGGTTGTGGGGAGTGATTTCAGGGACTTACAGAGCTATTTTGCGAGGTGTCCAACCTGGGCACAGCCTGCAACCTATCCTGTTCTGCAATCGTTTCAGAGCGTTAACGCGATGTGCAGGGGTGGCGCGATGAACGATGACGACACCTTCCACATCCGCCCTGGCCGCATTCGCTCATCATCCAGCCAACGTGCGCGGCCCTTCATTTCGCAAGCTCTTGCGGCGACACAGCGCGCGGGGGGCAAGGTCTCGCGTTCAGGCAAGATCACGTCCGGCAGTCGATCCCATTTTGGTCGCGGCAAGAGCGCCAGCGTGCAGGCCATTCGTTGGCTCAGCCCACGGTCCCGTGTCGCTGTCATCAAGACGCGGGTTGTCCGGCACAGCAGTCGCAGTACCCCACTTGCCACCCACCTTTCGTACCTCCAACGCGATGGCGTCACGCGCGACGGGGAGAAGGCACAGTTGTTCGGACCTGAGGCAGACGAGACCGACGCAAAGGAGTTTGCCAAACGATGCGAGGGCGACCGACATCATTTCCGCTTCATCGTCTCCCCGGAAAACGCCGTCGAGATGACGGACCTCAAATCCTTCACCCGCGACCTGATGCATCAGGCTGAAACGGATCTGGGCACGAAGCTGGACTGGGTCGGTGTCGATCACTGGAACACGGAACATCCGCATATCCATGTGATCGCCAGAGGTCAGGCCGATGACGGCGGTGACCTCGTGATCGCGCGCGACTACATCAGTGACGGGATGCGCGCCCGAGCGCAGGATCTGATCACGCAGGAACTTGGGCTTAGAACTGATCGCGACATTCACAACACGCTGGAGCGTCAAATCGACAGTGACCGCTGGACCAGCCTTGATCGCCAGCTTGCCAAAGAGGGTGGCCGAAACGGCATCATCGATCTCGCGCCGCGGTCGGGAAGCCAGCCAGACAACCATCACGCGCTGAAAGTCGGGCGCCTACGCAAACTGGAATCCCTCGGCCTCGCCGAACAGATCGGGCCGGGCCAGTGGGTGATGGACGAGAGTGCCGAGACCACCTTGCGTGAGCTTGGCGCGCGCGGCGACATCATTAAACGCATCCATCGTGGCCTGTCGGACAGCGCCATTGAACGCAGCGCAGCCAGTTACGTCTTGGCGGGAGAAAGCCTCGACGATCCCATTCTCGGCAGGCTCGTTGATCGCGGCCTTGATGATGAGTTGAAGGGCACCGCCTATGCAGTGGTCGATGGCGTGGATGGCCGAACGCACCACATCCGCTTGCCCCATATCGACGCCGCCGGTGACAGCCCACCGGGGTCGATTGTCGAGCTGCGGAAATTCGATGATGCGAAAGGCCGCCGCCGCGTTGCCCTCGCCGTCAGGTCGGACTTCCCAATCGAACGGCAGGTCACGGCGACGGGCGCGACCTGGCTCGACCGGCACGCCATTGCCCGTGAGCCAATGTCCCTCGGTGAAGGCGGGTACGGTACAGATGTCCGCGGCGCGCTGGAAAAACGCGCAGATCACCTGATCGCGGAAGGGTTAGCGAAACGTCATGGACAGCGCGTGATCTTCAACCGCGACCTTCTGAATACGTTGCGCAACCGCGAACTCAAAGCTGTCGGTGAGAAAATCGCCACGGAGATCGGTCGTCCTCACACGCCCTCAAAGACAGGGGACTATGTCACCGGCACGTATCAGCGCCGCATCGCGCTCTCGTCAGGGCGTTTTGCCATGATCAATGACGGGCTCGGCTTCCAACTCGTGCCGTGGACTCCGTCCATCGAGAAACACCTCGGCAAACACATCAGCGGCGTCGCCCGCGGCAATGGCGGCGTGGATTGGGATTTTGGGCGAAACCGGGGGATCGGGTTTTAGCCTCAACCATCGCCAGGAAAGGAAAGGATCATGTCAGCAACGAAAATCCTCTGGGGCCAGATCCTCATCGTGTCCCTGATCGTGCTCACCACGACCTGGACCGCGACACAATGGACGGCTCTGCGGCTCGGCTTCCAGCCGCAGTTGGGACAGCCGTGGTTTGAACTGTTCGGAGTGCCCGTCTACTACCCACCCGCCTTCTTCTGGTGGTGGTATGCCTATGACGCCTATGCGCCGCCGATCTTTATCGAAGGTGCCCTGATCGCGGCGTCGGGCGGATTTTTGTCCGTTGGGGTTGCGATCTTCATGTCGGTCTTGCGGGCACGCGAGGCGCAAGACGTCGACACCTATGGTTCCGCCCGTTGGGCAGAGGAGCGCGACATCAGAGAAGCGGGACTGTTCGATCCGGATGGCGTGATCCTCGGAAAGCGAGACCAAGCCTATCTGCGACACGACGGGCCGGAGCACGTGTTGTGCTTTGCACCCACGCGATCCGGCAAAGGGGTTGGGCTGGTCATCCCGTCGCTCCTGACCTGGCCCGGATCAGCCATCGTGCATGACATCAAGGGCGAGAACTGGCAGCTCACGTCTGGCTTCCGCGCGAAGCACGGTCACGTTCTGCTGTTCGATCCGACCAACTCAAACTCTTCAGCCTACAATCCGCTGCTGGAAGTGCGGCGCGGCGAATGGGAAGTGCGCGACGTCCAGAACATTGCTGACATTCTTGTCGATCCAGAAGGCTCGCTCGAAAAACGCAATCATTGGGAAAAGACCAGCCACGCGCTGTTAGTTGGCACAATCCTGCATGTCCTCTACGCCGAGGCCGACAAGACACTCGCTGGCGTGGCAAAGTTCCTGTCCGACCCACAGCACCCTATCGAAACCACGCTTGAGACAATGAAGACAACCGCGCATCTCGGGAACACCGGACCGCATCCCGTCGTTGCAGGTGCCGCGCGTGAGCTGTTGAACAAGTCGCCCAACGAACGCTCCGGCGTCTTGTCTACGGCAATGTCGTTTCTAAGCCTCTATCGCGATCCTGTTGTGGCCAAGGTCACCCGACGTTGCGACTGGCGGATTGGAGATCTTGTTCAGGGCACTGACCCGGTCACACTTTACCTCGTCGTACCACCGTCCGACATCAACCGCACCAAACCGCTGATCCGCCTGATCCTGAACCAGCTTGGCCGCCGATTGACCGAAGATCTTGCGTCTAAGGATCGGAAGCATCGTCTCCTCCTCATGCTGGACGAGTTCCCAGCGCTGGGTCGGCTGGACTTCTTCGAAAGCGCGCTGGCGTTCATGGCGGGCTATGGCATCAAGAGCTTCCTGATCGCGCAGTCCTTGAACCAGATCGAGAAGGCTTACGGGCCCAACAACTCGATCCTCGACAATTGTCATGTGCGCGTGAGCTTCGCGACCAATGATGAGCGGACGGCAAAGCGCGTGTCCGACGCGCTCGGCACCGCTACCGAAATGCGCGCGATGAAAAACTACGCGGGTCATCGCCTTTCCCCTTGGCTCGGCCATCTTATGGTCAGCCGACAGGAGACGCCACGCCCCCTTCTTACCCCCGGCGAGGTGATGCAGCTTGCACCCACAGACGGAATTGTCATGGTGGCGGGAACGCCGCCGATCAGGGCGCAGAAGGCGAAATACTTCACAGATGCTCAATTGCACGCCCGCATTCTACCGCCAGCGACGCCAAACAAGACTGATGCACCAGCCAACGACGTCTGGAGCCGGATCGTTCCACTCAAGCCACCGGAGATCGCTAATCCCAAGATACAGACGGCAGACGAAAGCGCAGCGACCGACGACCCGAACGAACAGCGGCGTCAACCAGAACTGGACCGAAGCCAAGAAATAGCGAATGCAAAGCCCATCGAGAACGAGTTTGAACCCGACCTCAAGAAGCCACCGAAAGACCAGGCCGTTCAATTGAGGCAGCTTGATCAGCGGGCCCGCCAGCTTGCCCGCCAAGCCTCGATGGATCCAAACGACGGCATCGAAATGTGAGGGCCTGAAAATGAAACAACCCAAGAAACATCGCCTATCTGTCTATTTAGACCCAGACATCATGGCTTCGCTTGCCGATTACGCCGCCCGGCGCGACCACTCGCGCTCTCTCGTGGCCGAAGCCGCCATTGCATCATTTCTGTCGCCCGACGGCGCAGAGCGGCAAGAAGCAGCTACCACGAAACGCCTCGACCAGATCGATCGCCGCATGATCCGTTTTGAGCGCGACGTCAGTATTTCGGTCGAGACCCTCGCGCTATTTGTCCGGTTTTGGCTCACCACCAACCCGCCTCTGCCAGAGCCCGCCAGAGCGGCGGCTCAGGCACAAGCAGGCGAACGGTATGATGCCTTTATCGCAGCGCTCGGTCGGCGGCTAGCCAAAGGGCCAGCTTTGCGTCAGGAAATCTCTGAAGATGTAAGCGGTGACGCAAAACAATTGTAACGAATACGGTCAATGGGGTTGTTCACTAGCCAACATGCAGGTTTCCGCAGTGCGGGCGAAGCGTAAATTCGCTGCGCATGCGTGTACGGCTGCTTAAGCGCGCGTTGCGGCCTTTCAAGATGAATTGCTGACCTTCATTGGTAATGGTCTTGATCCGGTAAGAGAGTCTGCTAATCGTTCCGACTTCGAGCCATAATCCAAACTTCTGTCCCATAGCTGACCGCCACGCCATGTGAAGTGGCGATCAAAGCAAGTGACTTAGGTGGTTAGACCTACGAATGGCGCTCAAACACAATGGTCTCTCCACCATGCAATACAAGTAGCGTTTCGAAAGCATCGCGCTGGTCCCCCATCTCCATGCCGGGCGAGCCGATCGGCATTTCGGGAACGGTCAGGCCAACGGCATCTGGACGCTCAGCCAACAGGCGTTGGATGTCAGCCGCCGGGACATGGCCCTCGATGACGTACCCTTCTATGAACCCTGTGTGACAGGAGCTAAGCTCGGGTGTTATCCCTGCATTGTCCTTGGCGGCCCACAAGGCATCTTGCGTGATGTCTTGCGCATCGACGTCAATCCCGGCGGATTCAACGTGGGCGATCCATGCCGAGCAGCATCCGCAAGTCGGGGATTTGAGCACTTTCATGCTTGGCGTTGCGGCAAAGACCGGACCAGCGGCAAGTGCTGAGCCAGCGGCGATCATTAGGAAGTTTCTACGGTTCATTGGATTTCTCCTTTAGTGTTTTATTCTGGCGCTAATCGGTTCAAGCCACGCGCAGCCATGTCATCATTCCGCCTGCAGAATGCTCCAGCATGTGGCAATGCAAAAGCCAATCTCCGGGATTGTCGGCAACAAAGGCGATCTGCGCGGTCTCGCCTCGGTCTATAAGAAGCGTGTCACGCAGGGGACCTGCCGTCCCATTCGTGGCGATCTGGCGGAAGTGATGACCATGAAGATGCATCGCGTGGGGCCAGGCCGTATCGTTGGTGATGTCGATCCAAACGGTTTTGCCCCGATCAGCCGCAACCAAAGGCTCATCCGGCATGTCGGCCATGCCGTTGAAGGCCCAGACTTTACCGGCGCCGGCCATCTCGCGCATGCCCATCATCTGTCCGCCCATCATGGCACCACCCATACGTCCCATGGCCCCGCCTTCCATCAGAAGGGCTGCCCTTCTGGCAGTCTCCAAAGGGCCAAGCTGCGGCACCGGGTTGGGTGGCAGGGGTGACGGAGCGTCCAGACGTTCGGATCGGGCAACCGCTGTGACGTCAAATGTCGCGATTGCATAACCGCCGTCACGCTCAAAGCTGATAAGGAAAGCTTCCTCGCCAACGCTCGCCGTCACGTCAACAATGATATCCGCCCGTTGCGCCGGCGCCAGTGTCAGGCGATCCAACGGTTGTGGCGCATCAAGCGGCATGCCGTCCAGAGCAACAATCCATCCGGCAAGGCCTTGAGCCTCAAGCGAGAAAATCCGCGCATTTGCGGTGTTCACAAGGCGCAAACGATGACGATTGTGCTGCTGAACAGGTTTCCGCCAGGCACCCAATCCGTTCACAGTGATCCAGTTCCCAATCCGACCGGCATGCGCCCAATCGTGCATATCACCGAAACCGCCCGCGATCTGGGCATCCTCCGACAGACGCCAGTCATCAATTAAAAGTACCTCATCGTTGTCGACTTCGGGGCCTCCCTCGGCTTCTTCGACGACCAGCGCCCCGGAAAGCCCCCGCGCCATCTGCTCATAAGACCGATTGTGGGGATGATACCAATAAGTTCCGGCATCGGGCACAACGAAGTCATAGAGAAATGTCGCTCCAGGTTCGACGACGTCTTGTGTCAGACCGGGGACGCCATCCATCGCGTTGTCGATGCGGATCCCATGCCAGTGGATGGTGCTTGGCTGCGGGAGTTCATTTAGAAATCGGCGCGTCATTCGGGCGCCTTGCGGCAGCCTGAGCGTAGGACCTGGAACCGCTCCGTTATAGCCCCACACCTGCGTTTCAGGGTAGTTCGCGGGTGCGAGTTGAAGCGCGCCTTCGCGCGCAATCAGGTCTGGCGGCGTTTCAGCCTGTAAAGTTGTCGGACGAAAGCCAGTTGCCGCCAATGCCGCAACCATCCCACCTCCAAACCTCCGACGTGTGATCGTTTTCATAAGAAACCCCCTCTGTTCGTTTCTGTGGTCTGACCGCTGGCGGCCGCACTACCGATTTGGTTTGTCGCTTCGGGCGCGCTGATCGTGGTCAAGATTGCTGTTGTCATAAGGATCAATGCCACAAGCACCGATTCCATTTGAATGCTCCGACGCAGATGCGCGCTGGCACCCGGCTCTTGCCGAAGCGAGGCAGGCGTCAGGCGCAACTTGTTCCATGCGGCAAAGCCAATGATGCCGAGAAAAACGCCCAGCTTCATTGCAAAAAACTGCCCGTAGGAGGTAAAAAACGCATCTAGTACGTTGCCAGTTAGCAGCCATAGGGTAACTCCCCCCGCCAAGGTCAACGCACCAACGACCCAGATGGCAATCCGGCCAAAATCGTGGCTGACCTGCCCGGCGACACTGGCCGTGTCCGCCCCCGAAAGGCGGTAGAGCGGCGTGAAGGCCCCAATCCAGAACGCCAAGCCCAGGATATGGAGCGAGATGAGTGCGGCAAGCAAAAAGCGTGGTTCTTCCAGCGCATGGCCGCGAAATACGAAAGATGCCGCCACGACAAGGACACCGAAGACCGCGAGCGGTCGCCCGAGACGTGCGGGCAGCAGGATCGCACAAATCAAGGCCAGTCCGACAAGCCGCAAAGCGATGCTGGAGCCCAGGGGGCTTTCCGAAACCATCGTCAGCATCATCAGATCAGTTGCGCCCTGCCATGTGCCGCCCATCAGGAAACTCGCACGCAGCGGAAGTCGCAACAGAGACAAAAGGGCTGCCCCAATGGCGCAGAAGACCGACAACCGGCGCAGCGCTTGCACCTCGGGTGCGGGAAGACGGCGGAGTATCAAAATACTCAATATGCTGCCCATTGCGATCAAGGCCGTCGCGTAGACAAGCGCCTTTACGCAAATGGACAGCCAAGTGACCAAGTCAGCTGAAGCGAGCGCGCTCAGCATCGGCTCTCAATTCGAGATTTCAAAACTGAACGTCCCTTGCATTGGATGACCATCGGCTGCCAGTCCCCGCCACTCGACCTTGTACTGACCTGCTGGCAACGCTGGCGGCGCGGCACTGAATTCACTGACAGGCTGCATATTGTCGCTGCGCGTCACATCATGCGAAGCTCCATCCTGATCGGTGAGAGAGATCAGAGTGACGCGCATTGGCATGTCAAAGCGCATTGAAATTGTCGGCGGAGACGTCTCCAGAACGGCCCCATCCGCTGGCTCCGTTGCCTCTTTCTTGGAATGCGCATCTGCGCTTGGAGATGCGAACGCCAGCGAAAGTGCCGCGATCGCGGCAAAGTAAACGGCAGGTTTCATATTTTGCTCCTGAGCCTGGATTTGAAAAACGCTGACCGGAAACAAGGTCTCCGGCCAGCCGTCGCCGCCTTATTCAGGCATCATCGCGCCAATTGCATACATGCCGTCGTCGCCCTTTATCAGCATCAGCGTGACGGAATCTCCGGCCGCAATATCGCCCATCATTTCCGCGTCGGGCATCATCGCCAAATCCATCGTCATGGCCGGCCAGCCGATTTCAGGAATGGGTTCGTGACTGACATTGGCAGTGCCTTCGCCGATGGAATTCACCACGGCCTTGGTATGCACGGCACCTTCCATCATTTCGTCACTCATCGGCATGTTCGAATGGTCCATGTCCGAGTGGTTCATTTGCGCAAACGCCAGTGGCGCGCTCAGAACGAGAACAGAGAGGGCAAGAGGGAGAGTTTTCATGGGTAGTCCTTTCAGGTTGGGTTGATTGGCAGGCTTCATTCTGCCGGTAAATGTGCTGCGGGTTCTTGAGCTGGTTGCAGCAATTCTCTGTTGACCCGTTTCAGGGCCAGCCTTTTCCAGATCACGAAGATCGACGGAATGACAAAGAGCGTCAGAAGGGTCGCGGTCGCCATGCCACCGATCATCGGAGCCGCGATCCGCTGCATGATCTCGGACCCGGTTCCGGTGCCGTACATGATCGGAATGAGGGCTGCGAAGATGGTTGCGACTGTCATGACTTTGGGACGGACGCGTAGGAGCGCGCCTTCAAAAACAACCTCTTCCACATCTAGCGAGGTCATTTCGCGCCGCTCAGTCGCGGCTTCTTTCTTGCGTTTTTCCCATGCCAGATTGAGATAGAGCAGCATCACGATGGCCGTCTCAACCGCCACGCCAGCCAGCGCGATAAAGCCCACCAGAACAGCGACCGAAATATCGAAGCTGAGATACCATAGGAACCAGACGCCCCCGGCCAAGGCGACAGGCAACGCAGCAAGTATAATCCCCACCTCGATTACCCGATTGAAGGCCATGAACAGCATCAGTGTGATAATCAGAAGTGTCGCCGGGGCTACGAGCTTGAGCCGTTCCTGCATGCGTTCGATGTATTCGTATTGCCCGGACCACGTGATCGAATAACCCGTTGGCAGTGTGACCTGATCGGCGACGAGCGCACGGGCTTCATTGACATAGCCACCCAAATCGCGCCCCGCGATGTCGATGAATACAAATCCGGTGCGTCGCGCATTTTCGGACCGGATCATGGCAGGTCCATCGACGACTTTTATTTCCGCCAGACTGCCGAGCGGAATGTGCGCACCCGAGGGCGTCACTACCGGCAGATCCCGCAGCCTTTCGGGGCTGTTGCGCCATTCCTGCGGGTAGCGCAGGTTAATCGGGAAGCGTTCCAGCCCCTCGACGGATTCCGACACCTGCATGCCGCCGATGGCGGTCTGCACAACATCCTGAATGTCACGCACAGACATCATGTAGCGGGCAGCGGCATCGCGATCGACATTGATCTCAACAAAACGCCCGCCAATGGGGCGTTCAGCGTAGGCCGATGCCGTACCATCAATATCGGCCACCACGCGCTCCACCTCGATCCCGATCTGTTCGATCACACTGAGGTCTGCGCCGGATATCTTGACGCCCACGGGTGTCTTGATGCCGGTCGCCAGCATGTCGATCCGGTTCTTGATCGGTTGAATCCAGACATTGGTAACGCCGGGGATCTGTACCACGCGATCAAGCTCGTTGCGGATCATCTCCATCGTCATGCCGGGCCGCCAATCTTCCTCGGGCTTCAACTGAATGGTGGTCTCGATCATCGTCAACGGCGCAGGATCGGTGGCGGTGTCCGCCCGGCCTAGCTTGCCATGCACGGTCAGGACCTCGGGCACCGTCGCAATCAGGCGGTCGGTCTGTTGCAAGACCTCGCGCGCCTTGCCGATAGACACACCGGGATAGAGCGATGGCATATAGAGAAAATCGCCCTCGTTGAGTTCGGGCATGAATTCGGTTCCGATGCGCTGAAGCGGCCACATCATCGAGGCGACAAGTACGCCCGCCAGCACCGTCGTGGCCCATGGCCACGCCACGGCGGCGTCCAAAAACGGGCGGTAAATCCAGATCACGATCCGGTTCAGTGGGTTCTTTCGTTCAGGCAGAATGCGCCCGCGCACAAAGTAACCCATAAGCACCGGCACCAGCGTGATGGACAGGATCGCGGCGGCGGCCATCGCATAGGTCTTGGTGAAGGCAAGCGGTTTGAAAAGCCGCCCTTCTTGGCTTTCCAGCACGAACACCGGCAGGAAGCTGACCGTGATGATCGCAAGCGAATAGAATAGTGCGGGCCCGACCTCTGAGGCGCATTCACTGACGATGCGCCAACGATTTTCGTTGGTCAGTTTCTCCTTTTCGATCCGCCGGTGCATCGCTTCGATCATGACGATCGCGGCGTCCACCATGGCGCCGATGGCAATGGCGATGCCGCCCAGCGACATGATATTGGCGTTCACCCCTTGCAACTTCATGATGATAAAGGCCGCAAAAATGCCAAGCGGGAGCGACAGCAGGATCACCAGCGACGACCGGATGTGCAAAAGGAAAGCCGCACAAACCAGAATGACGACGATGAATTCTTCGGTCAGTTTCTTTTGCAGGTTCTCGATCGCACGCTCGATCACGCCCGCGCGGTTGTAAGTGGTGACGATCTCGACACCTTCGGGCAGGCTGGATCGTAGCTCTTCGATGCGGGTTTCCACGGCCTTGATCGTGGCCAGCGCATTGCCGCCCCAGCGCAGGATCACCACGCCGCCGACGGCGTCACCCTCTCCGTTGAACTCGCCCACACCCCGTCGCATCTCGGGGCCAAGGCGAATGTCGGCGACATCGGCCAAAGTGATTGCCGCACCGCGCGCATTCACCATCAACGGCGCTTTGGCCAGATCGGCCAGTTCGTCGACATAACCCGTAGAGCGGACCATGAACTCGGCCTCGCCCATCTCGATCACGCTACCGCCTGTCTCGCGGTTTGCGCCCTGGATAGCGTTGCGGATCTGGGCAAGCGTTACATCATAGGCGCGCAGTTTGTTGGGATCGACGACGACTTGGTATTGCTTGACCATGCCACCAATGGTTGCCACTTCAGATACCCCATCGACGGTCTGCAGCTCGTACTTCAGGAACCAGTCCTGAAGCGTGCGCAACTCGGCCAGATCATGGCCGCCGGTGCGGTCAATGAGCGCATATTGGTAGATCCAACCCACGCCGGTCGCGTCTGGTCCAAGCTGGGGTGAGACACCTTCAGGCAGATCGGCAGCGATCTGGCCAAGGTATTCCAGCACCCGCGTGCGCGCCCAGTAAAGATCGGTGCCATCCTCGAAAACAACATAGACATAGCTGTCACCGAAGAACGAAAACCCGCGCACGTCGCTGGCCCCCGGCACGGCAAGCATGGCGGTTGCAATGGGATAGGTGATCTGGTCTTCGACCACCTGCGGCGCTTGCCCCGGATAGGGCGTTTTGACGATCACCTGTACATCCGACAGGTCCGGAATCGCGTCTACGGGGGTTTCCCGAATTGCCCAGATACCCGCAACGGCCATCATCACCGCGAGAGCCAGAATGATCACGCGGTTCGCGATGGAAGCGCGAATGATGGCCGGGATCATTGGATCACCTCTGGAGCCGCAGCCACGCCAACTAGCGTCAATGAGAAGTCCGCGTTGCGCTTGAGCAGAAGCGTGACCTCGTCTCCCTCCGGCAAGCGCGACACATCAACTGACGGATCAATGACGAAATCCATCGTCATCCCCGGCATTCCGATCTCCATCATCGGGCCGTGGGTGATGTTTGCCATACCCGCCGCGGCATTGATGGCATTGATGGTGCCTGACACTTCCATCGGCGGAGTAATAGGTTCGGCGGACGCAAGGATCATCGTCATACCATCCGGGCGGGCGAAGGTCAGGGTCATCTCCTGCCCGGTGATCAAAGCGGCAGGATCAAGCGCCGCGTCCAAGGCGAAGCCCATGGTCATGCCGGGCATCCCGATCTCGACAATTGGTCCGTGCGCGATCGTGGCCACGCCGGTCTCTTGATCAACACTCTCGATCGTTCCAGACACCACAATCGGCGAGGCCGCAGCATTGTCTGTTGCCGCTTCCATCGGCTCAGACATGTTCATCTCGTTGTCGCTCATCATTCCGTCGCCTCTCACGGCGACGATTGTGAAGAGCCCGTTCTCCCCTTTGGACAAATCAAACTCGACGGGCTGATCGAGCGGCACCTCTGCCACGTCGAACCCTGCGACTG
Source organism: Roseovarius carneus (assembly GCF_020141465.1). Lineage (NCBI taxonomy): Bacteria > Pseudomonadati > Pseudomonadota > Alphaproteobacteria > Rhodobacterales > Roseobacteraceae > Roseovarius > Roseovarius carneus. Next base: position 2,939,498 of record NZ_JAHSPD010000001.1, read on the forward strand.
GCATGTCCATCTGCATTGAAGGCCACCCCAATTCCGGGATCGGATCATGAGATAGTGTCAGTTTGCCATCCGCCGTAACGGCCATGACAGTTCCTGTGCCTGTTGCGGCAATTCCATCGTCGCTGCCAAGCTCGATCAGGCTGAACAACCCGTCCGCGCCGCGTGCCGCGCGGAATGCCACCTGCAGACCCGGTTCCAACCGGCCCAGCGGAATATCGGCGCGCAACGGAAAACGCGATGTCATCGCAGGCCAATCCAGCGCGTCCAGTGCCGCATGTCTGATCGTGGCGCTGCGGTTTTCGATGTCGAGCGCAATCAACTCGCCAGTGCCTCGCGCTGGGGCCTCATCTGTCGGCGCCATGCGCATCAGACCAGCGCTCAAAGCGCTCTCGCTGTCGATCAGAAACTGAGCAGACGCCACGACTTCTTCACCAGGCGCCAGTCCCTGCACGACTTCCGTTCGGCCACCTCCGCCAAAGTTGTCACGGAGACCTGTTGTGATCAGGCGTGGCTTGAATGTGCCTTCTCCGGTTTTCAGAATGACGCGTTCGGCAGCGCCCGTGCGAATGATCGCCTCGGTCGGGACCGTCAGCGCCATGCGTGTCTCGTTGGGGATGAGGCTGACATTTCCGAACATGTTGGGCCTGAGCAGCCCCTCCGAATTATCAAATCGCAAGCGCACGGGCAGCGTGCGCGTCTCAGCATCAAGTTCGGGATAGATGTAATCGACCACGCCCTCGAAGGTGCGTCCGTGCAAATGCTCAAACCGAGCGACCGCGCGCATATCATCCGTCATGCGCGCGATGTCACGCTCAAAGACATCCACGATCAGCCAGACGGCACTGAGGTCGGTCAAAGAGACGGCGCGAACACCAGGTTGCAGGAACATCCCATCTGCTGCCTCGAGGGAGATGACCACCCCGTCCTGCGGGGCCAAAACCTCAATGTTACGCGCAAGCACACCTTCGGCTTCGATCCGGGCGATCTGGTCGTCCGACATGCCGAGGCTCCGCAAACTGCTGCGTGCGGCTTCGAGGATGCGGGGGTCGCCATCTTCAACCGCGCGCACCAGATCGCTGCTGGCAGAGCCGATCTGGGGCGAGAACATTTCGAATAGGACGTCGCCCTTGCGCACCGGATCACCGACGGCGCGGACGTTCAACGCCTCGATCCAGCCCTCCACACGGGTGTGCACATGGCTTGTCAGGTGTTCGTCATAGCCCACAAAACCCACCGTCTCGATCCGCTGCGAAATCTCGGCGGTCTGCGCAATCGCGGTGCGGACACCGATCGCATTGATCTCGGCCGCTGACAGCGTCACCTCGGATGGATCACCCGAAGGTTCCTGACCCGCAAAGACCGGCACCAAATCCATTCCCATCGGGGATTTGCCGGGACCCGATTGCCGAAAATTGGCATCCATCGGAGCAACCCAATAGAGGATTTCTGGCCCTGTCGATCCGGCCATGTCCGATGGATTGAAATACAGTCTTTCCAGATAGATGCCACCAGCAACCCCGGCGGCAAGCGCCAGAATGCTCAGGGCTGAATATCGTCCACGCATTGTTGCCTCGACCCCAGTTCCGACAACGGAACTGTTTCTAATAAATTGCAGTCGCGCAGTCGCAGGATGCGGCCACGGTTCGGAAATCAATCAGAGGTTTCTTGGGGGTCGATCTTTTGAGGAGCTGACGCCGGAAGTCATAAGCCTGCCGCGATCCAGCAATGTGGCATCGGGCAAAAGCATGCCCGCCGCGAGGATTTCCGATGACGGGAACGTCATGTGAAAGCAGCATGTTGAAAGCACGCAGTGCGCGCACTTCTCCTGTGACACACCATTTTCTTGGGCGGTTTCGGCAGTGTTCGCCATCTTTGCCAGGTGCATCGGACAGTCACTCTCTGCACCCGACATGACTTGGTGGTGCGCCTGACTATCGAACATAGAGGCAGCGGCATGTGCAGAAGGCGATATGAGCTGAAAAACGAATGCCAGTATCAGGAGCAAAAGCCCCATCGGTCGCAAAACCGACCCGATCCCGAATCTTTCATTCAGCCATGTCATGCAGCGTTCTTCCAGTGTTCACGACCGAAATGCAAGTCAGATCAGCGTGAACGGGCTGATCAGCGAAGATCTGCGAACGCCAAGGCCTTGCAAATAAAAGCTGATTGATCGTTCACACGAAACGCTTTCAAGGTCTGCCGTATCCAACTTATCATCGTTTTCCTTTTTTGTTTGGAACCTTCCACCGTAGGAATGTTGTTTGTTTTCAAAGGCTGCAATTTGGAGAATGACAATGAGTTACTCGCGATTTCTAACAATGATCGTCACATCGACGGTCGTAATGTTCGGGTTAATGTATCTGAATACATATGCGTTGGGACACATCCAGTTCAGCGAAACACGGACGTATATGGCGCTTTACATGGGCGCCGTAATGGCTGTCATAATGCTTCTCTTTATGTGGGGCATGTACAAAAAACAGGCATTCAACTATGCCATAATAGCATCAAGCGTCGCTATCTTTGCCGTATCGCTCTACCTGCTGCGATCACAAACAACCGTTCAAGATGTGTCTTGGATGCGGGCGATGATTCCGCACCACTCCATTGCGATCTTGACCAGTGAGCGCGCGGAAATCTCTGACCCACGGGTGCAGCGACTTGCCCAAGACATCATTGAAGCGCAACGCCTCGAGATTGCGGAAATGAATGCCTTGATCGCTGACCTTCAGGGAGGTCCACCCGCGACGCCGGAAATAGATGGGCGATGAGGCGGCCTTGACCTTCCAGTCACTGGAAGGACTATGTTGCGCCCATGGAGGACCTGAGAATGTCGGAGACAGCACTCGCAGAGAAAATCATCACGCGCGATCCCGTGTGCGGAATGACAGTCGATCCCGACGCGGGCAAACCGCGATTGGAGCATGATGGGCATGTCTATCATTTTTGCCACGACGGATGCAGGGACAAGTTCGTAAAAGATCCCGAGGCGTATATCGAGGCGACCGATCCCGTTTGTGGGATGACCGTCACGCGGGCGACAGCACAGTTTCTGTCAAAACATGAAGGTGAACGTTTCTACTTCTGCTCGGGACGCTGCCAGCACAAATTTGATGAAGCTCCCAACGACTATCTGGGGGATCGTGCTGAGAGTGAACCGATGCCGGAAGGCACCATGTACACCTGCCCGATGGACCCTCAGATAGTTCAGGAAGGCCCGGGTGACTGTCCGATATGCGGCATGGCACTCGAGCCGATGATGCCCACAGCTGATGCAGGACCAAACCCCGAATTGGTCGACTTTCGACGCAGGCTCTGGATCGGAGGACCATTGGCGCTGGCCGTCCTGGCGCTTGAAATGGGCGGGATGATCGGCATTCCGTGGGCTGGGTGGTTCGGCGCTGAAACCGTCCGCTGGCTTCAGTTCCTGCTCGCTTCACCGGTTGTCCTCTGGATCGCGCTCCCATTCTTCAAGCGTGGCTGGTCGTCGATCGTGACCGGCAATCTCAACATGTGGACGCTGATCGCGATTGGCACGGGTGCCGCCTATGCCTTCAGCCTCGTTTCTCTCCTCGCACCGGGTATTTTCCCTGCCAATCTATTGGGCGATCACGGTCCGCCACTCTACTTCGAGGCTGCGGCCGTGATCCTTATCCTTGTCTTGGTCGGGCAGGTGATGGAGCTGACGGCCAGAGAACGGACCGGTGACGCGATCCGCGCACTCATGGATTTGGCTCCCAAGACGGCGCGACGCGTAACGGATGCTGGCGACGAAGATGTAGCACTTGATGACGTGGTCACAGGCGACAAGCTACGGGTGCGGCCCGGTGAAGCTGTGCCCGTGGATGGAATTGTATACGAAGGCCGATCATCAGTAGATGAAAGCATGCTCACCGGGGAACCTGTCCCGGTCGAGAAGGCTGCGGGAGACGCGGTCACGGGCGGCACTCTCAACAAGACCGGTTCGTTCGTGATGACAGCGGAGGCCGTGGGCAGCGATACGGTACTTTCAAGGATCGTTGCAATGGTTGCGAGTGCTCAGCGTTCGCGCGCGCCAATCCAGGCGATGGCAGACCGGGTGGCAGGCTACTTCGTGCCGATCGTCATCGGTATTGCAGTGCTGGCTTTCGTTGTCTGGATGGTCTTCGGCCCAACACCAGCACTCGGCTATGCGGTTGTGGCTGCCGTCAGCGTTCTGATCATCGCTTGCCCCTGTGCCCTCGGGCTAGCCACACCGATGTCGATTATGGTGGCAACTGGACGGGGCGCTCAGGCAGGTGTCCTGATCCGAGACGCAGAGGCGCTGGAACGATTTGCAAAGGTGGATGTTCTCGTGCTCGACAAGACAGGCACGTTGACGGAAGGAAGGCCGACTCTGACGGATGTTGTCGCCTTGGGCGATAAGACAGAGGAAGAGGTTTTGGGGTATGCGGCAGCTCTTGAACGCGGCTCAGAGCACCCTCTTGCCGAGGCTATCCTGAAAGGTGCCGGGGAGCGCGGGGCCGGGAAGCTGGACCTAGCGGATTTCAGTGCGGTCACTGGCAAAGGTGTCCGCGGCAGAATTGACGAAACCGAAGTCGCCCTTGGCAACACGGCACTGATGCAAGGCCTCGGCGTCGACATTTCTGCTGTCAAAGATCAACTGGCCGCGTTCCAGAACAGCGGAAAAACCGCCATGCTCTTGGCTGCAGACGATAAACTTGCCGGGATTGTCGCAGTTGCCGACCGGATCAAAGACACGACACCTGCGGCCATTCGTGATCTGCATGCAGCCGGTCTCAAGATCATCATGGCGACAGGAGACAGTCAAGGCACCGCAGACGCCGTCGCCCGAGACCTCTCGATCGATGAAGTGCATGCCGAGGTCTCGCCCGAAGACAAGGCGGATCTGATCGCGGAACTGAAAGCGAAGGGATATTCGGTCGCTATGGCTGGCGACGGCGTGAACGACGCGCCCGCCCTTGCGGCGGCGGATGTCGGCATCGCAATGGGCACAGGCGCGGATGTTGCGGTGGAGAGCGCTGGCGTCACCCTGCTGAAGGGCAACCTCGGCGGCATCGTGCGTGCGCGGGTTCTGGCGCAAGCCACGATGCGCAATATCCGCCAGAACCTGTTTTTCGCTTTCATCTACAACACGGCGGGCGTCCCGATTGCAGCGGGCATCCTGTTCCCAGTTTTTGGCGTGCTTCTGTCACCCATGATTGCTGCGGCGGCAATGAGCCTGTCGTCGGTATCCGTGATTGGCAACTCGCTGAGACTGCGGGGTATCAAGTTATGAAGCTGGTCGTCTCAATCGGAATCACGACTGCACTGGTGGGTATGGTTGCATTCTTTTTCTTTGACGCAGGTCCGAAGACCTCTGTCATCGGTGAAGACTATCTGCCGAACCTTGCGCGCGGTGAAGCGGTCTATGCGGAGGCATGTGCTTCATGTCATGGCGCAAATCTAGAAGGGCAACCGAATTGGAAATCCCCGGGACCAGATGGACGTCTACCCGCACCGCCGCATGACGAAACCGGCCACACATGGCACCATCCAGATCGATTGCTGCTTCAAATCACCGCTTTGGGCACTGCAGCCGTGGTCGGAAATGGATATGAAAGCAACATGCCTGGTTTTGGCGAAATGTACTCAGAAGATGAGCTTCGAGACGTGCTGGCATGGATCAGTACCCAATGGCCCGATCGCGAGCGCGATCACCAAGCGCAAGTCACCGCGCAGGACAGCCAAAGCAATTGACGTGCGTTGACCGCCACGATCGTATTGCAAGACTAAGCTGCTATGAGACGAGGCGCACACGCCCGCGTGCCGGCCTGATCACCCTCCCTTGTTTCTCAAGTTTGGCGATTGCCCTGTAAAGTGCGGGTGCAGTCACATCCAGATCCTGCGCCAATGAAAGAAGCGGAACGTCTTCCGGCAAATCATCGTTCTCATCCACCACCTCGATGAGCCTCGCGATAATGCCCTCGGTCAAAGGCTTGGTTGCCCTCAGTTCGAGCAAGCGTCGGGACTGCATCAGCGACCTAGACAGATACATAGCAAAACGCTGTGCGAGGTCAGGGGATGTCGCCAAGGCATCCAGAACCGCCTTCCGTGGCAATATATCGATCGCGGCAGGTGTAGATGCCACAGCGTCGCAATGGCAGGATTCAGCAAAAAGGGATGCTTCAGCGAAGGTTTCGCCCTGCCCTGCCGCGTGAATGCGTATCGAACGCCCCGTCTCGGAGCACCTGACCAGATCAATCCGTCCTTCATGCACCTTCATGAAACCGGGGGGCGTTTCTCCTTGGCGAAACAGGACTTCACCGCCGTTCAGAATGACCCGCCTCACCTTGGCCGGCGCGCAATTGTAGTTCAGCTCAGCAAAGAAATCGAGAAACGGCATGACCATGATCATATTCGCATAGAGCGCTCGATGCTACCTATCATACCAGCCAAAAAGGAAACTCCTGTGAAAGTTCTTTATCTCCCTTGCCTTATCCTGACTTGGACGCTTGCGACGGCGAGTACGACGTCAGCTCAGCACAGTGATCATCAAAATCATGGCAGCATGAATTCGATCACGACCATGCCAATTGAACCCGGTGACGCCTCTTTTGCCGCAATTGCCGAGATCGTGAAAATTTTGGCGCAAGACCCGGACACCGATTGGGAGCGAGTTGATATCGACGCCTTGCGCGTTCACTTGGTCGACATGACCCAGCTAATTCTGGGCGCGAGCGTTGAAACGGAAGAGATACAGAATGGCCTTCGAATGACAATATCGCAGTCGGGCCGTCCGGGGGAAGCCGCATCCCGCATGGTCCCCGCGCATGGTCCCGTGCTTGCTAGTGAAACCGGTTGGTCATCGACTGTCGTTTCCAACGAAGGATTGATCACTTGGACCGTGATCGACCCTGAAGACGGCGATGTCTTTCAAATTAGGTCACTTGGTTTTTTTGGTCTGATGGCGACTGGGGATCATCACAGAGAACACCATATCGCTATCGCAAAGGGTGTTTCGACTCATTAGCGAGTGACCGCTTCGACCACACCACTAAAGCTGATCCATATCTCTATCAAAGGCTACGGTGTGCTTATCGTATGCTCGGCCAATGCTGATGATAATCATCAATAACAATTGGGTGGCTGTGTGATCGGCCACCGCGAACATGCGGGTGATCTTCTGGAAGATCATCATGAACATGTTCGAAAGTTCCAGTATCGTCACGCGCCCAAAGTAAGACCCCACAAATTATCCCAATGGCTGCGAGCAATGCCAAGAATGCAAAGGCCGTTGTGGGTCCCGTGATGGTAAGCAGCCAGCCTGCGAGCGGGTATGTCACCAGCCAGCAGGCGTGTGATAAAGCAAACTGAGCAGCGTAGACGGCGGGTCTGTCTTCAGCGTGCGCGGATCGTTTGAGTAGCCGCCCTGATGGGGTCAGCACGACAGAATAGCCGATCCCTATAACGAACCATCCCGCAAGCAGTGGGAGCCACTGCGTGTCGTAGATCAGTGAGATCAGCGACAGACTGAGCAGCGAGATAACCAGCACTGCCGCACCGCCGATCATCACCGGGCGGTCGGGGAAGTTGTCCAGAAGTCGGGGAAGCAAAAGGGCGGCCAGCATTGACCCGCCACCGAATGCACCAAGGGCAATGGCGACTTGCGCATCCCCAAGCCCCAGATTGGCGCGGACCAGCACCACCGTGTTCACCAACACCATAGCACCCGCTGCTGCCGCTGCGAGGTTGAGCGACAACAGCCCGCGCAGGCGCGGTGTGGCGAGGTATATCCGCATCCCGCGCGTGGTGCGATCATAGATGCCCCGATGTGCGGTTGGTTGCGGGCTGGGCAGCGGAACCGACACGACCAGAAAAGCCGAGCCAACGAATCCGATCACGGTGCCGAAGAACAACGCATGATAGCTTACGAAGGTCAGCAGGATTGCGGCTAACATCGGGCTGATGATGTTCTCAAGGTCGTAGGCCAGCCGTGAGAGCGACAGAGCCCGAGTATACCGGTCTTCCTCTGGTAGGATGTCGGGGATGGTCGCCTGAAACGTCGGCGTGAACGCGGCAGATGCGGATTGCAGCACGAAGATCAGGATGTAGGCCTGCCAAACCTCGGTTACGAATGGCAGGCACAGCGCCACAGCGGCGCGCACCAAGTCGAGGCTGACCAGCATCGTGCGGCGCGGCCACCGATTGGCGAAGGCCCCAGCGATGGGCGCAATTCCGACATACGCCACCATTTTTATGGTGAAGATCGTGCCCAGCACCAGCCCGGCACGTTCGCCTGACAGATCATAGGCCAAAAGCCCCAGAGCGATTGTTGCAAGACCTGTCCCAAGCAGGGCCACGATCTGTGCAAGGAAGAGATGCCGGTAAGTGCGATCAGCCAGGACAGAGAGCATGGGCCTTCCTCATAGGTACTTGGTGATCACCTTGAACTCCGCGGTTGCAGGCGCTCCATCGCTGCCCGCACCGGCCATGGCAGCATCAAGGCAATGGTCGATATGATCTTGAATCAGGGTGCGTTTGGCCTGCGTGATGGCCTTTTCGACAGCATGGAGTTGCTGCGCGATTTCGGTGCACGGGCGCTCCGCCTCGATCATCTCGATCACGCTGAGAAGATGGCCGTTGGCACGTTTCAGCCGCTTGATGATATCGGGGTGGGTTGCATGGGGCGTGTGTTTTGTCATAAACAGACGGTATCCCCCCTGGGGGGATAGAGCAAGCGGGCCAAGACCTGCAGAAACGGGCACATGAAACGACAGGTGAACTCAGTCCTGCGCTATGCAATGATCATCGCTTTGGCGGTCGGGATCATGCTGTCGCCTTATGCGCAGAGCGAGCTGCATGAATTTGCCGAGATCGCAGAACTCCTGGCCGAGCATCAGGCCGAGATCGAAGACCATGGCCATTCCCATGATGATATCGTGGATATTCTGCATATTTTCCAAGGCCATGCACACGAAATGGCTGACCACGACCACAACACCGCCTATCTATCCCCCAAACGCGGCTTGGGCTTCATTGCAGCTTCTAGCGCCAACTGGTCGCTGACAGAAACCGCAGCGTCCGACCGCAGTGCCTACGATCTGGATCGACCGCCACGAGTGTGAAGTCGCGCCTTTCTGGCGCTGTCTTCCATCACACTCAATAAACGGAAAATCAAAATGATACTCAACCGATCTTATCGGTCAGGGCACCCGTCGCATATTTTGCGGCAGTCCCTGATCGTCTTCACAACCAGCCTCTTGGTGCTGATCGCATTCGCGACCTCGGCTTACGCCCATGCCGTGACCCCCGGTGACGCGGGCTACATTCAGGAGATTTTCGGGGTTCATATCATCTCGTTCATCTATCTGGGCGCAAAGCACATGATTACGGGATATGACCATATCCTGTTCCTGCTCGGCGTCGTCTTCTTCCTATACCACATGAAAGACGTGGCGATTTATGTCAGCATTTTTGCGGTCGGCCACTCCGTCACCATGATTGCGGGCGTCTGGTTTGGCTGGGGCATCAACGCGTATATCATCGATGCCATCATCGGCCTGTCGGTCGTCTACAAGGCCCTCGACAACCTTGGCCTCTATCAGAAATGGCTCGGGTTTCAGCCAAACACCAAGGCCGCAACCCTGATCTTCGGTCTGTTCCATGGCACCGGCCTTGCGTCAAAAATCCTGGATTATCAATTGTCCGAAGACGGGCTGCTCGCGAACCTTCTGGCCTTCAACGTGGGCGTCGAGGTGGGTCAGCTTCTGGCGCTTTTCGTGATCCTCATCGTAATGGGGTATTGGCGTCGCACCCCCAACTTCATGCGTCAGGCTTCTGTCGCGAACATCATCGTGGTCGGCCTTGGCCTTCTGCTCACCTACCAGCAGATCGCAGGCTATATCGCCAGCACATAGAGATTGGAAAGAACAATGAACAACGCACCGAAACCTAACATCGAAGACCTGCCGACCCCCACCCAACTGCGCCGGTCCACGATCATTGCCAGCCTGATGGCAGTTGCCATAGGCGTTATGGTTTACCTGCCCGCCGAATACGGCACCGACCCCACAGGCGTAGGGAGCATCCTTGGCCTGACGGAAATGGGCGAAATCAAGCAGCAGCTTGCCGCCGAAGCGGCGGCGGACGAAGCGCTTCATGGCAACGATGACAGCTCATCTCTGATGAATGATATCTTCGGCCTATTCGTCGGGGCAGCACACGCACAAGAGGCCTGGCAGGACGAGATCACATTTACCCTCGCGCCCGGCGCATCCACCGAAATCAAGGCCACGATGGAGGAAGGTGCCACTATGAACTACGCGTGGGTCGCTAGAGGCGGGCGGATCAACTTCGATCTTCACGCTCATGCAGATGGTGAGGAAGTGACCTACGACAGAGGTCGCGGCCAAACATCTGGTGACGGCAGTTTTCAGACCCCCTTCGCGGGGGATCACGGCTGGTTCTGGCGAAACCGTGATGATGCTGACATCACAGTGATCCTGCAATTGCGTGGCGACTACAGCGAGATCGTTCGTAGCGAGTGATGCAAGAAACCGGCCACCCGCTCAGGGATGTGCGGGTGGGCTGTTCGCTACACCGGACTTTAAATGGAAAGGCGCAGGACGACGCCGCCGTTGCCGTTGCGATTTGGAATGTCTCCTATCGCTGTCAGTGCTCCCTGCTACAAAGCTCATGATCGGCCAAAGCTGCGAGCACATAACAATCTTCGGATATGCCATGCCCATCGCAACCCTTGGAGATTCGGGTCAGTTCCTTTTCCAATAGCTTGAGCCGTTTGATTTTCTGACGCACGTCCGCAAGCTGCGAAACAGCAATGTCTGTCGCCGCAACGCACGATCGGTCTGGATGCTCCTGTAGTTCAATAAGCGATGAAATGGCTTCAATCGAAAACCCCAGATCGCGCGCATGGCGGATGAAACTCAGCCGTTCCAATCCGGTTTTGTCATAGCGTCTTTGGTTACCACTTGTACGCTCGGCCTCCGCTAAAAGGCCCATTTCCTCGTAGTACCGGATGGTAGGGACCTTGACCTTGGTGCGCTTTGAAAGCTCGCCGATAGAAAACATGAAGAAACCTCTTGAACCTCTAGTCACTAGAGAGTGTAGATAGGGTGGGACACAGACTCAAGAGGCCACCATGACCGACCAATACCTGTCCCCGACACCCTTTCTGGACTTCGACGCGACACCCATTCAGCGCCTAATTGCTGACCGTGACTGGCTGTCCCTTTCACAAACCGACCGGATTGGCGCTCCGTATGACTTTGTCCGCAACGAAATTCTGTTCGGCTACAATTCTGATGATGCGTTGCCAGCCTCCAAGGTGCTGGCTGACGGCTATGGGCAGTGCAATACGAAGGGGACGCTGCTCATGGCGCTCCTGCGCGCCCTTGGTGTACCGTGCCGCTTCCATGGTTTCACCATCGACAAGCGATTGCAGCGTGGGGTCGTGCCAGAGCTTGTCTATCCGCTTGCTCCTCGTAACATCATCCATTCATGGGTCGAAATCTATCATGGCGGGCAGTGGTTGAACCTCGAGGGCTTCATTCTGGATGCAGCCGTCCTCGCCGCCTTGCAAGATGCTTTCCCGCAGCGTCAATCCTTGTGCGCCTATGGTGCGGGCACGGATTGCCTGCAAAATCCGCAAGTCGAATGGCGCGGGGCCAGCACTTACATTCAGAAGACTGGTATCAACCACGACTTTGGCACGTTCGACGATCCCGATACATTTTATGCATCCCACCGTCAGTTGACCGGCATCAAGGGTCTTCTCTATCGCCTCATAGTTCGCCACTGGATGAACCACCGCGTCAAGAAGTTGCGGAGAGGTCATGTGCCGAGCATTCCCGGTGGCGAGGCAAGCCTCGTGCCAACTCAATCGGATTTCAAAACGAAGGAGGCAATCTAATGGCCGGTTGCTGCGGACACGACGCCAAGTTTGACGGCGTATCAGATGACTACAAACGACGTCTCTGGATCGTCATTGCCCTCAATGCGACAATGTTCGCGGTGGAAATGACGGCCGGTCACATTGCCAAATCGCAAGCGTTGCAAGCCGATGCTCTCGACTTCGCGGGTGACGCAATGACCTACGGTATCTCTCTGGCCGTCATCGGGGCGTCACTTCGCGCCCGCACCAATGCCGCGCTGTTCAAGGGTTTCAGCCTCATGTTGATGGGGCTTTGGGTCTTCGGATCGACTGTCTACCGCGTGTTTTATGTCGGGGTTCCCACAGCCGAGATTATGGGTGTTGTTGGCTTTCTGGCTTTGCTCACCAACCTTGCCAGCGTTTTCTTACTGGTGCGTTATAAGGACGGGGATGCCAACGTGCGGTCCGTCTGGCTCTGTTCGCGCAATGACGCCATCGGCAACGTCGCCGTCATTTTCGCAGCCTTGGGCGTCTGGGGTACAGCAACAGGCTGGCCTGACCTGATCGTTGCAACAATCATGGCTGGGCTGTTCCTGTCGTCCGCTTTCCAGATCGTGCGGCAAGCCCTCGCAGAGCGGCGGGAAATAGTCGACCGCAAACACGCAGAGGCATGATGCAGGGTTTTCTAGTTACTTTGGGTCTGGTGGTTGCCGCTATGACCCTTGCAGCAATCCTCTGGTCGATTGCCTTTCCTGATCGGCGCATATGGCCGCCAAAACGCTACACTAGGCTTACGCCTTTCCTTGTTTGGGTACCAACATTCACGCTGTTCGGGGTTCTCATCCTGCTTGGTGTCTGGGGCTGGGCTGATCTGGCCATACCGAGTTGGTTGCGGTTTGGCGTCGGCCTGCCACTCATCCTGATCGGCAACGTCGTCGTATGGATGGAAGTCTCACATTTTGGAGTGCCGCAGACGGGTGGAGCCAAGGGCACCCTGCGCACCGAGGGCATGTATCGCTACTCGCGGAACCCGCAGTTTATAGCTGATATTTGCATCGTCATTGGTTGGATGATCCTGTCAGCAGCGCCTTGGGCCATGGTTGTCGGACTGGCTGGAATAGTTGTGCTTATTGCCGCCCCATTTTCTGAGGAGCCTTGGCTCAAAGACCAATACGGCACCGCATTCGAAGACTACTCAAAGCGAGTGCGGCGTTTCCTCTGAGGTGGGGCCAAAACCTGCAAAGCGGACACTCGTGTATCGTGCAGCATTGGTGCTTCTGGGCTCAAATCGGTCATTCGCCGCAAGGATCGCAAACGACTGCCCACTAAAAACCTGTCCCTCAACAAAGAAACGGTGCGTTAGTTTCTCTTGAGCGACCTCGCCGCGTCCCTGTCTTTCTACGCTAGCGTACTTCTACTCCCTTGACGCTATTGCCGGGCGATCATTTCAGGTTTCTCTAATTGTCCCCAATCTAGGGCCGTCCACCGACGTCCCATCGCGCGGGGATGCACATGACGGCACAACATCGATACTCCCAAGCAGTTTCACGCGGTTCTCGCATGTTGCGCACCGCGCTTGGCTCGGCCATCGCCGGATATCTAGACGATGCGCAAGTCGTCGAAGTCATGCTCAATCCTGATGGACGGCTCTGGATTGACCGTCTGTCCGAAGGTCTTTGCCCGACCGATCACTGCGTTTCCCATGCGGATGGCGAGCGCATCATCCGCTTGGTCGCCCATCATGTCAGCATCGAAGTCCATGCGGGCGCGCCGCGCGTCTCCGCAGAGCTACCCGAAACCGGAGAACGGTTCGAAGGGCTACTTCCACCAGTAGTTGCCGCACCCACATTCGCAATTCGCAAGCCTGCCGTGGCAGTCTTCACGCTTGGAGATTATGTGGCAGCCCACATAATGACTAAAGCACAGTCAGAAACGCTCCGCGTTGCAGTCGCCGACCGTTGCAACATCCTCGTCGCCGGCGGCACCTCCACCGGCAAGACCACACTCACAAACGCTCTTTTGGCGGAAGTTGCCAAAACCGAAGACCGTGTCGTTCTGATCGAGGACACACGGGAGTTGCAGTGTGCGGCCCCGAACCTGGTGGCCCTGCGCACCAAGGACAATGTCGCCTCGCTCTCTGATCTAGTCCGCTCTTCATTGCGTCTGCGGCCTGACCGCATTCCCATCGGTGAAGTGCGCGGTCCAGAGGCGCTCGATCTCCTAAAAGCCTGGGGCACAGGTCATCCCGGCGGCATCGGCACAATCCATGCCGGGACCGCTCTTGGTGCCCTGTGTCGAATGGAGCAGCTCATTCAAGAAGCCGTCGTCACTGTCCCGCGCGCCTTAATCGCCGAGACTATCGACCTCGTCGCCGTCTTGTCGCGACGCGGTCTCGCACGCCGTCTCTCTGAACTGGCGCACGTCGAAGGCCTCGATGCGACCGGCGATTACCGTCTTTCCCCCGCAACCGACACCAACAAAGGATCCTCTTGATGTTCGTCCATGGAAAACCCATCTTCCGGGCGGTCAATGCACTCTGCATTTCTGCCTTCGTCTCACTGACATTAGCCTCCCCTGCGCGGGCAGCAGGCTCCTCGATGCCTTGGGAAGCACCGCTGCAGGCAATTCTGGAATCCATCGAAGGCCCGGTCGCCAAGATCATCGCCGTAATGATTATCATCATTACCGGCCTGACCCTGGCCTTTGGCGACAGTTCCGGGGGCGCGCGACGGCTGATCCAGATCGTCTTCGGCATCTCGATTGCCTTTGCGGCATCGAGCTTCTTTCTTTCGTTCTTCTCCTTTGGTGGCGGGGCGGTGATCTGATGCATCATCCAGATATGATCCCCGGCTTCGTCATCCCGGTCCATCTGGCGCTGACCGAACCGATCCTGCTTGCAGGCGCCCCACGCTCCATTGCCATTCTCAATGGCACGTTTGCCGCCGCCATCGGGCTTGGCTTGCAGCTTTGGCTGGTAGGGTTGCTGATCTGGATCGCTGGTCATCTTGCGGCTGTCTGGGCGGCGAAACGTGATCCACTTTTTGTCGATGTGGTGCGCCGTCATCTGCGCATCCCCGGCCACCTTGGGGTATGATGGATGATGAACCTCGCCGAATACCGACGCAAATCCTCGCATTTGGCCGATTTCCTACCCTGGGTGGCGCTTGTCGGCGCGGGCGTTGCCCTCAACAAGGACGGCTCTTTCCAGCGCACTGCACAGTTTCGTGGTCCCGATCTCGACAGTGCAGTGCCCGCCGAACTGGTCGCGGTCGCGGGCCGGATCAACAACGCACTGCGGCGGCTCGGCTCTGGCTGGGCAGTCTTCGTCGAGGCGCAGCGCGTCCCGGCCCTCTCCTATCCCGACAGCCAATTCCTCGATGCAGCGTCGGCTTTGGTGGATGCAGAGCGCAAGGCGCAGTTCGAGGAGGAAGGCGCGCATTTCGAGTCGCAGTATTTCCTGACGTTGCTGTATCTGCCACCCGCCGAAGAGGCCGCGCGGGCAGAACGGTTTTTATACGAAGGACGCGATCGTGAGAGCGGGGCCAACGCCCGCGAGACGCTGGCGGGCTTTGTCGATCGCACTGACCGCATTTTGCAACTTCTTGAGGGGTTCATGCCCGAGTGTGTCTGGCTCGATGACGCCGAGACCCTCACCTACCTGCATGCAACGATCTCGACCAAAGTGCAGCGCGTCCGCGTGCCGGAAGTGCCGATGCATCTGGATGCGCTGCTCGCCGATCAGCCGCTTACTGCGGGATTGGAGCCGATGCTGGGGAACGCCCATCTGCGCATTCTGACGATCACCGGTTTCCCGAGTGCGACGATGCCAGGAATCCTCGATGATCTCAACCGGCTGGCCTTCCCGTATCGCTGGTCGACCCGCGCGATCATGCTCGACAAGACCGACGCCGCGCGGCTCCTCGCCAAGATCCGGCGACAATGGTTCGCCAAGCGCAAATCCATCGCTGCCATCCTCAAGGAGATCATGACCAACGAGACTTCGGCCCTTCTCGATACTGATGCCCACAACAAGGCGATGGATGCCGATGCCGCCCTGCAGGAACTCGGCTCCGATCTGATTGGCGAAGCCTATGTCACCGCGACAGTCACGGTCTGGGACGCGGACCCGCGGCTTGCCGACGAAAAGCTGCGCCTCGTCGAAAAGGTCATCCAGGGTCGCGATTTTACCTGCATTGCTGAGACGACCAATGCGGTCGAAGCCTGGCTCGGCTCCCTGCCCGGCCATGTCTACGCCAATGTCCGCCAGCCGCCAGTCTCGACGCTCAACCTCGCCCACATGATCCCGCTCTCGGCTGTCTGGGCGGGTCCCGCACAGGATGATCACTTCGCGGCCCCGGCGTTACTCTTTGGGCAGACCGAAGGCTCGACCCCGTTCCGGCTCTCCCTGCATGTCGGCGATGTCGGGCACACACTGGTCGTCGGACCGACCGGCGCAGGCAAATCCGTACTGCTGGCTCTCATGGCGCTGCAGTTCAGGCGCTACGCGGGGGCCCAAGTCTTCGCCTTCGATTTCGGCGGATCGATCCGTGCCGCGGCCCTGGCCATGGGCGGTGACTGGCATGATCTCGGCGGTGCGTTGTCCGACGGTGTGTCCGACCCCGTCGCCTTGCAGCCGCTGGCCCGCATTCATGAACCAGCGACCCGCAACTGGGCTGCCGACTGGATCGCCAGCACCCTGGCGCGTGAAGGCGTGACGGTGACACCAGATGTAAAAGAACACCTTTGGTCTGCACTTTCATCTCTGACCTCAGCACCGGTGGGCGAGCGCACTCTGACGGGCCTTTCCGTCTTGCTGCAATCCCAGGACATCAAGCGCGCCTTGCAGCCCTATTGCATCGGCGGCCCTTTCGGCCATCTGCTTGATGCCGAAGAGGAACGGCTCGGCACCGCCACCGTCCAGGCCTTCGAGACTGAAGGGCTCATCGGCACTGGCGCGGCCCCTGCCGTGTTGGCCTATCTGTTCCACCGCATCGAAGCCCGCCTCGACGGCTCGCCAACTCTGCTCATCATCGACGAGGGCTGGCTGGCACTGGATGACACAGGTTTCGCCGGGCAGCTGCGCGAATGGTTGAAAACCCTGCGCAAGAAGAATGCGAGCGTCGTCTTCGCGACCCAGTCACTTGCGGATATCGACGGCTCGGCCATCGCGCCCGCGATCATCGAAAGCTGCCCGACCCGGCTGTTCCTGCCGAACGAACGTGCCTTGGAGCCACAGATTGCCGAAATCTATCGCCGCTTTGGCTTGAACGACCGCCAAATCGACATTCTCGCCCGAGCCACACCAAAACGCGATTACTACTGCCAATCGCGGCGCGGCAACCGGCTCTTCGACCTCGGTCTGGGCGAGATTGCTCTCGCCTTCACCGCCACATCTTCCAAATCGGATCAGACAGCGATCACCCGCATTCTCGCCGAACACGGGCGCGATGGTTTCGTCTCGGCCTGGTTGAGCGAACGCGGTGTCGATTGGGCCGTCGGTCTACTTCCCAACCTGACCAATCTCGCCCCCGCGCCACCAGTTTCCGACATCGAAGAACAATACGGAAAAGACCCAGCAGCGGGTCCCGCACCCCTCACGCAAAAGGAGACTTCCCCATGACCACTAAACACCTCACCCTCCGCCTTGCGACGGCGCTTTTCCTTGCCGTTCCCGTGACAGCAACACTCACCGCCACACCTGCCCTCGCGTTTTTCGGCGGCTTCGGGCGCATCGTCTACGACCCGCAAAACCACGCCGAGAATATTGTCTCCGCCGCCCGCGCACTCGAACAGATCAACAACCAGATCACCTCGTTGCAGAACGAGGCGCAGATGCTGATCAATCAAGCGCGCAACCTGACCAGCCTGCCCTATTCGGCCCTGCAGGACCTGCAGCAATCGGTGCAACGAACGCAGCAGCTTCTGGGCGAGGCACAGCGGATTGCCTATGATGTCCAGGCAATCGATCAGGCCTTCCAGACAGATTATGGCCCGGCGTCGCTGACGGCCACCGATCAAGCACTCGTCGACGGGGCCCGCGAGCGGTGGCAAACCACTGTTGGTGGATTGCAAGACGCAATGCGGATGCAGGCCGGAGTGGTCGGCAATCTCGAGACCAACCGCGCACAGATGTCAGCTTTGATTGGCGAAAGCCAGGGCGCGACGGGGGCCTTGCAGGCGACACAGGCCGGCAATCAGCTTCTCGCCCTGCAATCGCAGCAGATCTCGGACCTGACAGCGTTGATGGCCGCGCAAGGACGCGCCCAGAACCTGGAAGCGGCGCAAATGGCCGCCGCCCAAGAGCAAGCCCGCGAGCAGCGGCGGCGGTTTCTGGAGCCTGGCACCGGCTATCAGCCGGGCAATGCGCAGATGTTCCAGAACTGAGGTTTGAGATGAAAGGCGCGCTCCTCCTTCGGCTTGGCATGGGTGTTCTCGCCTTCATGGCTGTCCTCGGCGCATTGCTGGAGATCGCCCGTGAGGATGACATTGACACCCTATCCATCCCCGAACGGCCCGAGGTGAATGATCCGCTGCGCGCAGAGCTGCAGCGCTGCCGGGACCTTGGAGACGCCGCTTTGGACGATCAAGACTGCGGCGCCACCTGGACTGAAACTCGCCGCCGGTTCCTGACCCCGGCTCCATCCTCAGACCCGGAGGAGTGACCCAATGGGTGGTACCGGCGTCATCGACCGCTTCCTCGAGGTCTTCACCAGCTACATCGACAGCGGCTTCGGCCTGTTGGGTGGCGAAGTTGCCTTCCTTGCCACGACACTGATTGTCATCGATGTCACGTTGGCGGCTCTCTTCTGGGCCTGGGGCGCGGATGACGACATCCTCGCGCGTCTGATCAAGAAAACCCTCTTTGTGGGCGTCTTCGCCTACATCATTTCGAACTGGAACGCGCTCGCACGCATTGTTTTTGAGAGCTTCGCCGGGCTTGGTCTGCAGGCGAGCGGCACCGGGTTCAGCGCCACAGATCTGATGCGTCCCGGGCGCGTGGCCCAGGTTGGGCTCGACGCTGGACGGCCAATCCTTGCGTCGATCTCCGACCTGATGGGCTATGTCAGCTTCTTCGAAAATTTCATCCAGATCATCGTGCTGATGTTCGCCTGGATCATGGTGCTGCTCGCCTTCTTCATCCTCGCGGTGCAGCTCTTCATCACCCTGATCGAGTTCAAGCTGACAACGCTCGCTGGGTTCGTGCTGATCCCATTCGGCCTTTTCGGCAAGACCGCGTTTCTCGCCGAACGGGTGCTCGGCAACGTCGTCTCTTCTGGCGTCAAGGTGCTGGTGCTCGCCGTGATCATCGGCATCGGGTCGAGCCTTTTCGGTGAGTTCACGTCCGGGTTTGGGGGAGATCAGCCCAATATCGAAGAGGCCATGGCCATCGTGCTGGCCGCCCTTTCCCTTCTTGGCCTCGGCATCTTCGGTCCCGGCATCGCCAACGGGCTGATCTCCGGCGGACCGCAACTCAGCATGGGCGCAGCCGTGGGCACCGGGCTCGTCTCCGGAGGTGTCACCGCCGTCGGCATGGCCGGAACGGGTATGGCCGCAGGCGCTGCGGGACGCGGCGTGCTCGCCGGTGCCCGCGGCGGGGCCGCAACCGTCGGTGGGGCTTCCGCAACGTACAGTCTCGGATCGGCCGGACGAACCGGAGCCGCAGGGGTCGCCTCTGGGGTCGGTGGTATCGCGCGGGCTGGTGCCGGTGTCGCCAGCAGTCCCTTGCGTCGCGCCGCGTCAGCCTTGAGCGACAGCGCCCAGGGTGGCGCACGAGCGGCTGTTGCGACCAGCGGCGGGGCAATCACCGGCGGCAGTAATCCTGATGCCTCAACATCTTCGTCCAGCCCGCCCGCGTGGGCCGCGCGCATGGGTCGCGCGCAAACGCTTCACCACGGCGCGACCGCCGCCACCCATGCCCTGCGCTCAGGCGACAGCTCCGGCGGCGGCACCTCTGTCAGCCTTTCGGAAAGGGATCCCTAATGTTCAAACGCCCCTCGCTCACCTACGGCAAGACACCGGAACCCGAGACCCCCTATCAGAAGGCGGCACAGGTCTGGGACGACCGCATCGGATCGGCCCGCGTGCAAGCCAAGAACTGGCGTCTGATGGCTATCGGATCGCTGTTTCTGTCAACAGCACTGGCCTTCGGTCTCGTCTGGCAATCCACGCAAGGCACCGTCGTGCCTTGGGTCGTCGAGGTGGATCGGCTGGGCGAGGCCCGCAGCGTCGCCCCCGCCAGTGCCGACTTCGAGGTGACCGACCCGCAGATCGCCTATCACCTCGCGCAATTCATCGAACGGGTCCGCGCGATCCCGGCCGACCCCATTGTCGTGCGCCAGAACTGGCTGCGCGCATATGAGTTCACCACTGATCGCGGTGCGATGGCGCTGAATGATCATGCCAGGTCCAACGATCCTTTCGCTCAGATCGGTGAGGTTCAAATCTCGGTCGATGTCTCCAGCGTCATCCGCGCCTCACCCGACAGTTTCCGCATCGCCTGGACCGAACGGCGCTATCAGGACGGCAGCCTTGCCGCGACCGAGCGCTGGACAGCGATCCTGACCATTTCGGTCCAGCCACCGCGCAGCGCCGAACGGCTCCGTCAAAACCCGCTCGGCATCTACGTCCACGCCATCAACTGGTCACGGGAGCTTCAGCAATGATACGTTTGCACACGACTATCCCCATCACACTGACCGCGTGTCTACTGCTGAGCGCCTGTGCAACCTACACCCCACCCGAAATCGACTATGACAGTGATGTTCCCGCCTTGCCCGCGCCTCCGCCGCCCGTGGTAGAAGAACCGCTGCGAGCGGTCCACACGCCGCCGCCCTGGACCCCGTCGCGGGGCGGCGACGCGGATGCGGCCACCGCGGAGGCCCGCGTCATCAATGCCAATACGGCCGCCCGCGTCGAACCCCGCCGCGAGGGCTACTACAATGCGATCCAGGTCTTCCCCTACAGCGAAGGTGCGCTCTACCAGATCTATGCCGCTCCAGGTCAGATCACCAACATCGCGCTCGAACCCGGCGAGCAATTGACCGGCGCGGGGCCGATTGCAGCCGGAGACACCACCCGCTGGATAATTGGCGACACCGAAAGCGGCAACGGGCGCAGCGCCCGCGTCCATATCCTCGTCAAACCCACTCGGCCGGACATTTTCACCAATCTCGTCATCAATACCGACCGGCGCACCTATCTGCTGGAACTGCGCGCCAAGGAGACCTCCTACATGGCGTCTGTCGCCTGGTCCTATCCGCCGGGGCGTGCACTACCGCGCCCGCCTGCAATCGAACGGCCCGTGATCCCTCCGGCCAGCCAGCGCAACTATCGCTATGGACTGCAAGTCGAAGGGAACACCCCGCCCTGGCGGCCGGACAGTGTGTTCGACGATGGCCGCCGCGTCTATGTCGTCTTTCCACGCGGGATCGTGCAGGGCGAGATGCCGCCCCTCTTCGTGCTCGGAACCGATGGGAGCGCGGAACTCGTCAACACCCGCGTCTTCCGCAACGTCCTGATTGTGGATCGGCTTTTTGCGGCCGCCGAGTTGCGGCTCGGAGGTGACGATCAACAGGTGGTCAGGATTGTGCGCACCGATGGGAGACCGCGTCCATGACCACGTCAGCCTCAGACTCCAGAGTGTCGCCCTCGGCCAACCCAAGTGACCCGTTCCGGCTACGGCCCGATCCGCCCCGCGTCGTGCGCCTCTCCCGCAAGGTCCTCGGCGGTATCGCGGTCATCACAGCGGTTGGTATCGGCGGAGCCTTGATCTTCGCCTTGCAGGACCGCCCGACCCGAGATCGCCCCGGCGAACTCTTCACCACCGAAAATCGCCCCACCGCAGACGAACTGCGCCGTCTGCCCTCAGATTACAGTGGCGTCCCGCAACTCGGACCCGCCCTGCCCGGAGACCTCGGACGCCCAATCCTGAGGACACAGGACGCGGGTCAACCTGTTCCCGCCTCGCCCATGCCGGGACCAGATCCTGCCGAGCAACGCCGTTTAGCTGAAGAAGAGGCCGCCCGCACAAGCGAAGTGTTTTTTGCAACGCAATCACCGACCGCTCCTTCGGGCTTCGCTGCACCAAGTGCCGCATCTCCGGGTAGCTTCACCGCACCACAACCAGACGGCGGTGCACAAACGGATCAAGATCGCCAACTCGCCTTCCTCAATGCCCCTGTCGATCGTCGCATCGTTGCCCCGGATCGTGTCACCCCACCCGCCTCGCCTTACGTCCTTCAGGCGGGGTCCGTCATTCCCGCTGCCCTCGTCTCGGGCATTCGCTCTGACCTCCCCGGCCAAATCGTCGCTCAAGTGACCCAGAACGTCTATGACAGCCCATCGGGGCGATATCTTCTCCTGCCGCAGGGGAGCCGACTGATCGGTGAGTACGATAACGGCGTCGGCTTCGGTCAGCGACGTATCCTATTGGTCTGGAACCGGATCATTCTGCCAGACGGTCGGTCGATTGTTTTGGAGCGCCTGCCCGGGACCGACAGTGCTGGTTATGCTGGCCTCGAGGATGGCGTCGATCATCATTGGGGAGACCTTTTGCGAGCCGCCGGACTCGCCACCCTACTCAACATCGGTACGGAACTCAGCGCAGACGAAGACGATCCGGTCGCCCGCGCGATACGCGACGGCGTTCAGGACACCATCGGCAATGCCGGCCAGGGGATCGTCAGCCGCCAGTTGGATGTGCCACCGACGCTCACCATCCGGCCAGGATTCCCCGTTCGGGTGATTGTCACGCGCGATCTGATCCTTGAACCCCGAGGAGATCACTGATGACTAAATTGAAACTGGGAGCTTTGTCAGACGACAAACCCGTGAAGCTGACAATTGAAATGCCCGCTGCGATCCACCGGGACCTTGTCGTCTATGCAAAGGTGCTGGAACGCCAAACTGGCCAAACGCTTGACGATCCGGCCAAACTGATCAGCCCAATGCTTGAACGCTTTATGGCAACAGATCGAGGATTTGCAAAGCTGCGGCGAGAGGTGCCGAAATAGCGCCGTTCCGCTGCTTTGCGACCGGCAATCACGTAAGTAGCAGGTCTTTCTGCTACGCCACATTGCGCCACTGCATCTCGTTCTAGCCGTGACCAATCTAACGCCGCCGGAACCCGCCGCCCGCTCCCGTTGATTTACGCCTGTTTCCAGTCGATTTTGACACCGAAACCATGGTCTGCGAGGCATTCATGAACACCCTCTTTCTCTTGATGGCGCAATATGATGCACGCGCAATCGTGCCTGCAGAAACTGTCTGCAGGGACTACTTCTCGCATTTATCGCTTGCCAAATTTCTTAGAAAAGTGGGCTCCGGAGACATTGACCTGCCGCTTACACGCTCAGAAAAAAGCCAGAAGAGTGCGCGGGGCGTCCATATTCAGGATCTAGCGGAATATCTGGACAGGCGACGCGCTGTGGCATTGTCAGAAGCCCGCACCTTTCAAGAAAGTCCCTAAGGTCGAAGCGAAGAGCGATCTTGGAGACTTCGCAAACTGTCAGATCAACGCCAACGACGTACAAATTCATTAATTCCCAAGCCTGGAAGACCAGTCGCATACTGAAACGCACGCTTCTCCCCTGTGATACGGCCCCCTAGGATAGCGGTCATTGATCCAACTTGCGGCGAATGGCTGGAACGAGCCGATACTGTTGAAAAACTCCGTATTCGAGCGATGGCGACCAAATCTGCGGAACACAGTCCCGCGAAATGCGTATATCGCGAACAACGTTTTCTAGGGGCCCCCTGAAAGAACAAAGTTCCAACTTTTCAAGGCGATTTTGAGGTTGAAGAGTTTTTCAACAAAATCAGCCCAAACCACCGGATGCTGCGCTAACAACCGAGGTCGGAAAAGCGGTCCAAAGTTGCCGTTCGACCCAAAAATACTTTGTCGCGAGCCGAGCAAATGGCGTGGTCAAATGTAGACGCAGGCGTCGGATCGCACCCTTCTATTTCTAAAGCTTGCTTTGACCGCGTTCGCGGACCTCACCATCGTGATCGGAGTCTCACTCGGTCTTGCTTTGCGATTGCGGCGACAGAATGCCTCTTGATCGCTGAGCGCTAACGCCTCGAACCAGCGATCGGAAGCTTGATGCACACTTCGAAACCATCGTCCTTGCCCACGCGGGGGGAATTGAGGATGAGCTGGCTCCCGATCCGTTCCGAAATTGCCGCGACAATCGCAAGGCCGAGACCGCTTCCGGTGGTGTTCGGGCCTGCACGTTCAAAACGGGCGGTCAGGTTTTCCAGTTTCTCTTTCGGCACCACGGGGCCGCCGTTTGCAACGCTCAATGTGCCATCTTGTGCCAGGGACACGTCTATTGCTTCGTTTTCCGTGCCATGCCGGATCGCATTTTCAATCATGTTGCGACACAGGATACCAAAGGCGTCCGGGTCCAGATCTGAAACGACCGGTCCGTCGGGAAGCGTCAGCACGATGCGGCCCGGCGACATGGTGCGCTCAATCTCGTCCACGATAACCTGCGCGATGCCGCGCAGGTCTGAGGTTTGGTCCAGCCGCAGGCGACCTCCTTCGGCGCGGGCGAGTTGCATCAGGCGTTCCGACAGGCGTGTCAGCCGTTTCAGCGTGGCCTCGATATCTGCTGCCCGCGCAGACGCTGCGGGGTCGTCTGTTTCTGACTGCAACCTTTGCGATTGTGCGATGGCTCCGGCAAGGGGTGTTCGCAATTCGTGCGCGGCATTGGCTGCAAAGCTGCGTTCGGCGTCGAATGCGCCCTTCAGGCGGCTCAGAAGATCATTCAGCGTTGTTGCGACAGGGGCAATTTCCAGTGGGATGTCATCTACCGGAACGGGCGACAGGTCGCGGGCATCGCGCGCATCAAGCCCTTCGCGGAAACGCCGCACAGGACCAAAGCTGGCCCCCACGGCAAGGAAAATGGCGAGGAGAGCCAGGGGGATCACGACCAGAAGCGGCAGGCCCAGCCCCATCTGGATTTCCCGTGCGACCGTGGCGCGGTGGTCCAGCGGTTCGGCCACCGAAATGCGAACGCTGCCCTGCAAGGCGTCCTCGTTGTAAAGCCTGTGGGTTGCGGTCTGACGGAAGCCCGTTCCGTCATAGGAAGGAAATATATCCGGATCGGCGGCATGCGATTGCAGCAGGATGCGCCCCCGCGCGTCCCGCACGATGTAAGTGAAGAACTCGGTATGTTCGCGGATCGCGCCAAGGCGTTGGGTCACACCGTCATCTTCGCGGCCGACAATCTCTTGCACGGCCAGCGGAAGAAGGCGCTGCGCCGTTTCTTGCAGGGCGGAGTCGAAGACCTCATCCATTTCGTGGCGCAGGTTTACCGCCGTCACCGTGGCGGTCGCGATCCACAGAAGCGTCAACCCGATACCCAATGACAGCCCCAAACGGGCCTGGAGGCTACGTGGCAGTCTCATGAAGGTCCCAGACGATAACCCATGCCACGCTCGGTCTGTATCACGTCAGCCCCAAGTTTCTTGCGCAGGCGACTGACATGGACTTCGATGGTGTTGCTTTCGATTTCGGCCCCGTGGGCATAAAGTTTGTCTTCAAGCTGCGTTTTCGACAGCAGCTGACCCGGGCGTGCCAGAAACGCATCGAACAGCGCCCATTCGCGCGCGGTCAGTTGGACCGGTTTGCCGTTCCGGTGGATGCTGCGGGAGGCAAGATCGATGTCGAGTGCGCCATGGGTGATGATCGGGTTTGGATTGCCGCTATACCGGCGCGCGACCGATCCGATCCGGGCGGTGAGTTCCGACAGGTCGAACGGTTTGACCAGATAATCGTCAGCCCCCGCATTCAACCCTTCGATCCGATCCGAAATCTGGTCAAGGGCTGTCAGGATGATCACCGGGGTCACGTCCCCCCGATTTCGGATCGTCTTCAGAAATCCAATGCCACGACCATCGGGCAGCATGAGGTCAAGCAGCAGGAGATCATAGGCGGCAACCGCCATTGCATCGCCCGCCGCATCAAGCCGTGTCACCCAGTCCACGGAGTGGCCATCGGCGGCGATCTGGTCGCGCACGGCGGTGCCCAGAACGGTATCATCCTCGATCAGCAGAATGCGCATGGGTGTCGGATTCCTTTGTTTCACAAGTCATCTTGAACAATCCAGCTTACGCGAGACTGACGCACATCAGCCCGCGAGCTTCAGGAACCTGTCAGGTTGGTGGCGCATGGTCTGGTGAAATTGGCCGCAATCCGGAGTTTGCCGCATGAAGAAGACACTGACAATGCTCGCCGTTTTCGCCACGCTTTCGGCGGGCGCTGCGATTGCCGACGATGATGACTGTTTTGTCCCCATGGCCGACTGGCAGCCGCGCGAAGCGGTGGCGCAGATGGCGTTGGACAACGGTTGGACCGTGCGTCGGATCAAGATCGATGATGGCTGTTACGAAATTGATGGCCGCGATGCACAGGGGCGTCGGATCGAAGTGACCGTTCATCCGCAGACCCTTCAAATGATCGAATTCGAATACGAGGATGACGACGATGACTGAGACCTCTGCACATGATGCGTCTTCAACCGCGCAAGGATCTACGGCCAAGGTCCGTGTCTGGGATCCTTTGGTCCGGGTCTTTCACTGGAGTTTGGTTGTCACGTTTGTCGTGGCCTATCTGAGCGCCGAGGAGCTTGGCACGGTGCACGAAATCGCGGGTTACATTGTCGCCGGACTGATTGCGTTCCGTTTGATCTGGGGCCTTGTCGGCAGCAAATACGCCCGTTTCTCGCAGTTCCTGCGGGGACCGTCGCAAACGATTGGCTATATCGGAGATGTCGTGCGCGGCAAGGAGCATCGGTATCTTGGCCACAACCCTGCTGGCGCCGCAATGACCGTCGCCTTGCTCCTGACACTCGCAGGCACCGCCTTTACGGGGTGGCTGCTTGAAGATGAGGGCCGTTTTGCAATGCTGCCTGACCTGCCACAGATTGTCTCTCCGGCCTATGCCGATGGCGACGAAGAAGGGTATGGCGGAGGCGGGTCGGAAGCCGTCGAAGAGGCGCATGAGGTGCTGGCTAACGTCATGTTGTTCCTGATCGCCGTCCATGTCGGCGGGGTTGTGCTGACCTCTTTCCGCCATAAAGAAAACCTCGCGCGGTCCATGGTCACCGGCGACAAGCGCGCGCCAGAGCCCGGCGATATTTCCTGAACGTTCCCCCGCGCCGAATGTCCCTTCGACGCTTCCCTGGCCCCGCTATCTTAGGTGGGGCCTTTTTACTTTCCGGCGTCGTTCTGACGTCTTTCTGACGGCAAGCTGAAGCAAAAAACCGTGTCACGTCAGGAAGACCTCAGGTGGTGTCTCCAGATTGTTCTCAGCACACAAACGGAGACATGACCATGAAAAAGACACTCGCCCTTCTTGCAGCAACAACCGCGCTATCCGCAGCCATCACCGCACCGGCCTGGAGCGCGATGCGCACAAGCAATAGCGAATTTCTACCTTTCGCAGCAGTTCTCGAAGCCGATCAGGACGCCATGCCGCTGATTTTTGCCAGCAGCGATGATGATGACGACCGCGAATATCACAATGGCGCGCGGTATGAAGACGACGACGATGATGATGACTGCGACGACGATGAAGATGAAGATGAAGATGATGATTGCGGCAACAGCGCCCGCAATGCAGCACCCGCAGGCACCACCCCTCCGCCGCAAAATGGCCTGTTCGGCAATGGCACTCCGCCAGTCGTTCAAATGAATTGACGCTTATCCTTACATTCCCATGTCCTTAGAAAGGCACATTCCCCATGAAATCACTTCTTGCAACACTGGCGCTGACCACGGCGCTCACGCTCCCCGGACTCGCAATGGCGCGTCCGGTGACCTTGACCACGACGATGAACAATTACGGAGGCGATGGGGCCTATCTTGCGCTTTATGTCACTGATGCCGCGGGGGCCTACGCTGGCAGCCTCTGGATGGCTGGCGGCAAGTCGAAATACTATGAACACCTGAGCGAGTGGTACCGGGCCACCGCCGGTGACACCGCACAAATCAACGGGATCACCGGGGCCAGTGTCGGGGCCGGACGGACGCTTGAAATCACGCTTGATCTGGCTGATGCGCTGTTTGATGCGGGCTATACTCTTCATATCGACGCCGCCGTCGAGGACATGCGCGACAGCCCGAACGAGGTCGCGGTGCCCCTGACGACAGGCGGTGCAGGCACGCCGATCACAGGGCGCCGCTACATCGCTGATTTCACCTACGACATGTAAGGAGGCCCGGCGATGATCCGCGCTTTGCACCGTTGGCCGGGTCTTCTGGCCGCTGCCCTTCTCATTGTTCTGACGCTGAGTGGGGCTGCGCTTTCGGTCTTTCCGGCGGCAGAGCGCCTGACCGCGCCGCAGGCGGAAACCGGGCTGAGCGTGGCGACGCTCGCGGCCCGCATCCAGACCGCCTATCCCGGTGTCGAGCAGATCCGGCGGTCCCCGCCGGGTCAGATCACGGCATATTGGTTTTTGGATGGCACGCCGGGGGCGGCGGTGATTGATCCGGCGACGGGCGCGGGCGTGGGGTCTGCCGACCCCAATCAGGTCGAGCGCTGGCTGACCAACCTGCACCGGTCGTTGTTTCTGGGTTATGGCGGTCGGATTGCCATGGTCCTTGGTGCGGCGGCGATGCTGATCCTTTCCGTTTCGGGGTCTGTCCTCGTTGCGCGCCGTGCCGGAGGCTGGCGGCGCTGGTTCGCGCCTTTGCGCGGCCCTTTGTCAGGACGACTGCATGTCGAGATTGCGCGCGTCGCGGTTCTGGGTCTTGCCTTATCGTCGATGACGGCGCTTTGGATGTCGGCCTCGACCTTCGACCTGCTTCCCATCACGTCATCCGCACCGGCTTTCCCGAATGATGTCAGCGGCGAGACTGGAATATCGATTACATCCATCGAGTTGCTGGGACAGACCCCTGTGGCCGAACTGCGCGAACTGAACTTTCCCTATCCGGGCGATGCCAGCGACGTCTTCACCCTGAAGACGGATCAGGGCACAGGATATCTGGATCAGGGGACAGGTGCGGCGTTGGGCTGGACCGATCTGACCGGTTGGGAAAATGTGTCGGAAACGATCTACATGCTGCATACCGGTCAGGGGGCGGCCTTTCTTGGGATCCTCCTAGGACTGATGGCACTGGGCGTACCAGTGTTGGGGGTCACGGGTGTCCTTGTCTGGCTGGCAGGACGACGCAGCAGACCGCGCATTCCCGGCAACCTGCCTGCCGCCAAGGCGGAAACGATCCTTCTGGTAGGTAGCGAAGGGGGCAGCACCTGGGGTTTTGCGGCGACGCTTCATCAGGCGCTGAGAGCGGCAGGGCAAACAGTGCATGTCGGGCCAATGTCCGACTTTGATCTGGCGCACCACGCCAAGGCACAGCGGTTCGTGATCCTTGCGGCAACCTATGGCGACGGCGATGCGCCGGAAACCGCCAAAGGGTTCCTTGATCGTCTGAAAGCGCTGGGAACCGCGCCCGCAGCACCGATTGCAGTGCTTGGGTTTGGCGATCGCAGCTATCCGGAGTATTGCGGCTACGCCCAAAGGGTTGCGGAAATGGCTAAAACGCGGGGCTGGAACATGCTTTTGCCCTTCGACACCATCGACCGCCAGTCGCCGCAGGATTTCGCGCGCTGGGGGCGTCTGTTGGGTCAGGCGCTTGGCATTAACCTTGAACTGGTCCACCAGCCCATTGTGCCCCCAACCGAGATGCTGACCCTGGTTTCGCGCCGCGACTACGGGGCGGAAATGCAGGCACCTACCGCAATCCTGCGCTTTGCACTGCCACGCGTGACACTTTGGCAAAAATTGACAGGGCAAGGCTTTGCCCGGTTTGAGGCGGGTGACCTTTTGGGTATCGTGCCAGAAGGTTCCGCAATCCCGCGTCTGTATTCTCTGGCTTCTGACCGGCGCGACGGGTTCGTCGAGATCGTCGTGAAGCGTCAGCCAAGCGGGCTGTGTTCTGCGCAACTGACGCAGCTTGCGCCAGGGGATACGGCCAAGGGATATATCCGTCGCAATCCCGGCTTCAAACCGGGCAAGGGCCGCGCGCCTCTGATCCTGATCGGTGCCGGCACGGGCATCGGCCCGCTGGCGGGGTTCATTCGTGGCAACAAACGACATCGTCCTATTCACCTGTTCTTTGGCATGCGCCATCCACAGAATGACTTTCTGTACGGGCAAGACCTTGCAGATTGGCAGACCAAGGGTCGTCTGACCCGTCTGGACACCGCGGTCTCTCGCGCGGCCAACCCAAGCTACGTGCAGGACACGCTGCGTGCTGAAGGGACCGAAGTGGCCCGCCTGATCCGAGACGGAGCACGCATCATGGTCTGCGGCGGGCGCGGCATGGCGACCGGCGTCACGGATGCGCTGGCTGATATTCTGAAACCAATGGGACTGACGCCGCAGGCGTTGAGGGCAGAGGGCCGCTATGTCGAAGATGTCTACTGATCCAACTCGCTACGCGCTGCATGGGCCAACAATGGGCACGCGCTGGTCAGCGCAGTTCCATGCAGACCCAAGCTTTGATCCGGAGTCCGCGCGCGGGGCGCTACAGACTGCAGTGGATGAAGTGGACGCACAGATGTCCACGTGGAAACCCGACAGCGACCTGATGCGCCTGAATGCGGCACCTGTCGGCGTATGGCAGGCGGTCCCAGCGCGGTTGCTGGATGTCTTGGTGCTCGGGCGCGATGTCGGGCGGGCCTCTGGCGGGGCGTTTGACATGGGGCTTGGTGATGCGGTGGCGGCTTGGGGTTTCGGCGCGGATGAAGCCGACCCTACGCACATCAGGGCTGCGATGGCGCGTCGTCGAGTTGAGACTGCGCTCGAGATTGATGTTGCTGGCGCCCGTGTCCGCAAGACCGCCGATATTACACTGGATTTGAACGGTATCGCCAAGGGATATGGGGTTGACCGTCTGGCTGATACGTTGGTTGCGCTCGGTATTCCGGCGGCTCTGGTCGGGATCGACGGTGAAATGCGCGCGGTGGGGTTGCGGCCTGATGGCTCGCCATGGACCATCGCCGTCGAAGCACCTGACCCTGCGCGCCGCGCGCCGTATTCGGTGCTTGCATTACAAGACGCCGCCGTCGCCACGTCGGGCGATTACCGCCATTGGGTCGAAGTGCAGGGCCGCCGGCTGTCGCATACCATGGACCCTTCACGAGGTGCGCCGCTCCTTGCGCCGCCCGCCTCGGTGACCGTGGTCGCGCAGACCTGTGCCGAAGCCGATGCATGGGCCACTGCGCTGATGGTTCTTGGGGTTGATGCAGGGGCGACGCTAGCCGAGCAACGTGGACTGGATGTGCTGTTTCTGGTGCGCGATGACCAGAACGGCTTTCACAGCAAAGCCGTTGGTCGCCTGTTTTCGGAACAGCCGTCAGAGGGCATTTCGGGACTTGATCGATAGGTTTCCAAATCAAACTGAACGAAAAGGTAAAGCATCATGAGCCGCTTGACACACTCGGAAACCCATATGGTGCATCGGATCGGCTGGCTGCGGGCCGCGGTCCTTGGTGCAAATGACGGCCTTGTCTCGACGGCGAGCCTCGTGGTCGGCGTGGCCGCTGCGGGGTCGGGACGCCCCGAGATTCTGATCGCTGGACTTGCGGGGCTTGTAGCGGGTGCCATGTCCATGGCGGCAGGTGAATATGTCTCGGTCAGTTCGCAAACCGATGCGGAGCAGGCAGATATCGCGCGCGAAACCAAGGAGTTGGCGGAAACGCCTGAGGCTGAGTTGGAGGAATTGACCGGGATATATGTTGCGCGCGGGCTGGATGAAACGCTCGCACGCCAGGTTGCTGTTCAACTGACCAAGAAGGATGCATTGGGCGCGCATGTGCGCGATGAGCTTGGGATATCAGAGACAGTCGTAGCGCATCCCATTCAAGCAGCCCTTGTTTCTGCGGCTACCTTCAGCTTTGGCGCGGTTGTGCCCCTGATCATGGCCGCGCTGTCGCCAACGGCACAGATCACTTCGGTCGTCGCTGTGACAACTCTTGTTGCGTTGGCCGTTCTGGGTGGGCTTGGCGCATCTGCTGGAGGAGCTGGGATCATCAAGGGGGCCGTACGCGTGACATTCTGGGGGGCGCTTGCCATGGCCGCGACTGCTATTGTGGGTACGGTTTTCGGGGTTGCAGCTGGCTAAAAATTTCGTCCCCATAGCGAAGACACGGTATCGCTTAAAAGCCTTGGTGATTTCGGATATACAAGGCAGCAAAACCCAAGGTAGTTGAGGTTTAGCGAAGTACATCCGGTTCGATATCTTTTTTGAAATCAATGCGGATGTTTTCTTCCTGCGGATGGTCTTGCTCAGCTTCACTCCTTGAAAACGATGATGAACCATAACTCAGCCGCTGTTCTAATCCTCAAATCTGTCCAAAACGTGCTGACTTCAGACACGCAGAGTCAACTTCCGCAATGAATGGTATTGCTACCAAACTTGCAGTTGCAGCGAATTCATCCTTTGTCCGCATACCAGACCGACATCTCAGCCAAAACCAATGACCGCTTTCGACCAGTCAAACAGGCTTCAGATAAAAGCTCATTCAAACACCCTGGTCTAGTCCTCGCCGAGCTGGCATGAGGTAACAGACGCGATTGTCCGTCCCATCAGTCGCCCCAATCTCCAGTGGATTTTACAACATCACTTACAACATCGGCTTTCTTAGAAAACCAAGTATTTGTTTTATATTATACAAATCGAAGTCATGACCCAATCCATCATAGGGGCGACGGATAGCCGCGCGGCCGCGGTGGCTGCGTTCAAGGTCATTTAGCGATCTCCTTGGGTCCGACAGTAAGTGGGACGGACCCGTAGTGCACACCATACGCACACGAAAGACATGCCGCCACCCTGCCCCGTGCATTGACAAGCCTTCGGCGGTAGTTGGGCAGGTCCGCCACCGATCCACTTCTGAAAGTCGTTCAGGTCCTGTTCCAACCCTGGATCCTCGTCTTCGGCGATCAGGTCCGGGCAAACGACGTTCGTGCTTCGTGCGGCGAATGGCCGGGACGAGCCCTTGTTGACCATTCTCTGTATCGCAGCCAAAGTTCGCTATCACAGCGTGGTCAGAAAAAACTGGGAAAACTTGATTACATTGCGCGTATATCAAAGCGAAGACCGCACGTGGGTTGAGGAAAGCAACGTGCGCTTCTATCGAGCGGTTCATAATTTTGATGCCACCTTCGCTGTTGCTGTGAACTCGGCACTGGATTTGCTGGAACGCCAGAAATCACTGGTTGACAGCCTCTATTTGGTGGCCGAGGCAGAGAAGCAGCCTGTAGGCTGCATATTCCTCTGCGCTGAAACGCCCGCAGCGGGGCGGATACGCTTGTTCTATCTTGAAGAGGAATATCGAGGTCGGGGTATTGGATTGCGGCTCTTGCGCACCGTCGTTTCCGCAGCCAAAGATATGAAGTTAAAGACAGTCCGTGTTTCGACTTTTGACCGACACCCGGAAGCTTGTCGACTGTACGAAACCTTCGGATTTGAATCTGTCAAAACCGCCCCATCAACAGATTTCAGCCAAGTCATGAAACAAGTGGATTATGAACTGCTACTTGGCGGTAGCGACCTATAACGCTCCAAGCGTTCTTCAAGCGTGCCGCTGTGCAATTCGAACATATGGTTATCGTGGTCGTAGAAATATATCGAATGTCCTTCGCCTTCGACCCGTGATCTGCCTTCCTTCACGTCCAACCCAAGTGCCCGGATACGCTGTAACCGATCTTCATACTCTTCAGGCGCCATCTTGAAAGCGACATGATTGTAGGTTCGTGCTTCGAGTGGATCGCCTACCATCGTGGCAATCCATAGTCCCCCGACTTCGAAAAAGCGTTCTTTTGACAAAGAGAACGTTTTATCTCCGCTATCGTAGATTTTTCTAGCGTCCAAAACCTGCGTCAGCATCTCTTCCATCTTGTCCAAGTCGCTGACGATGAAGGTCATGTGGCTCAAACCCTCGATCATGTCCCTACCTCCTGCTGTGATTTTCAGGGACCATACCGGACATTCAGCGGATGTCACCAAAGTCCCGCATCGCGGACATAACCTGTGCCCACTTCGAACGACCGCTTTACAGTGGGCCATGTAGCTCCTGCGCATCAGCCACTATTGAGCGCTCGCCCCCGGTTCACACCATAAGCGCTCGAGGAAACCAGAATCGGCCTACGCACCCAAATGCGTACGACGCAGTGCGAGATTGCGCGATCAAAACATGAACATGTGCTGCACACGACGCGCCGTAACCTGTTGAAATTAAGATACAATCACCACCATCCATCATAGGCGCGCAAGACATACGCCAGGGTGCGAAATTATGCGATTTTCTTTCCATTGGTGACGCTTACTGCACAGAAGGAAATCACGCCAGAGCTTCGTTCCGGCCCGATTTCCACCCTTCCGCGTCCGTTTTCGGTCGAGTTACAACAAATGTTGCGATTAATTCGTCTTGTTGTAACTCAACCAAGCCTTTCCTCTTTTAGCTGTAAGTGATTTCACTCAAGGCGCGCGCACCAGTTTGCCGCCGTTCGTCTTGCAAAGCCCAGACTCACAGATTGCAGACTCTTACGACATTGATGTTCGGGCATGTTGCTGACGCAGCATCCGCTCGCAGGTGCGGCACTCTCGTCGCTGCGTTGCAGCCGATGTCGCCAGACCGATCATTCCCCGGCGTCGATTTGCCCGAATTCGAGACCGTGCTTTCGCCGCTGCTTGGTCAGACAAGCTCACCGCAGACTATCCTGACCTTCGACAGGTTTGTTGCAACTGGCGTTTTTGACCCAAAGCCACCGCTCACCCCACAGTCATCGCTGTAGCGCAGCTAGCGCGGAGCAGACTTTGAAAAATAGATGACGTTCGATGGCAAACAAACTACTCAAGCTTCATTTCATTAGACGATTGCGATGGCTTTGCCACAGCCGTCAGATCCCGCGAACCCTAGCCAAAGACGACCATGCAGAGATCACTTGCCCCTTGCAGAATTGCGTTACATCTCGGCGCAGATCGGACCGCCAATTTTGCGGATTTCGGCGGCGAAGTCTACAAAGAGTTGGCCTGTCACGATTTTGGAACGGAGCGCAAAAGCCTCGCCCGGCGGTTCGACGCACAGATCGTCCTTGAGGATGTCCGAGTAATAGCCGTATTGCCACAATGCAGCCGCTCGTTGTCCATTGAGTGCCAATAGCCGGATCAGGTCGAGATGTGCACCCTCGTGATAGGGATCGATGGTCAGAACGCGCCGGGCGCAGGCGATGGCATTTTCGATTTGTTCTTGGGCGGCGAAGTGCCGCGCGCAGAGCCTGCAACTGCGGGAGCAGAGGTCTTCGAGCAGGGCCCGTTCTGGTCCGATCCATCCCGCTTCTTGACCTTCGAGAAACGGGCCGTGATAGGAGGCGATCGCGTCCATCGCGATACCCAGCGCGGGGTCTTCGCCAATGTCAGCGCGTGCGGTATTGGCGCGGGCCAGAAACTGACCCAGCGTCTCGGAGAAAGCCAGCGAATCAACTTGGACATCACCAGAACAGCTCACGTCGTCGCGGGTGACGCTGAACAGGTCGAGCTTTGGCCCGGCCCCGTGACGCTTGAGCTTTTTCCGGATGTCCCACAGGCAAGTGCTCAACGCACGTCGGGCGTCACAATCGGACCGCTCGGGCCACAGCTCGGACAGAACTCGCAGCTTGCGCACCCGCTTGGACGCGCGTGTCATGACATAGGCTAGAAGCTCGCCCTCTTTCGGGCTGAGCGCGATTTGTGCCCCCCGCTCGGAGGCAAAAAATGCAAGTCCACCAAAGGTTTTAAGCGTATGCATAATTCATCAATTCCTGTTCAGGCCAGTCCGCTTTAACTGCTGTTTGAGCGGCGAAAACCGCCGGGAATAAGGTTGATCAATAAATTCATATTCTCCCGTAACGAGTATTTTTTCAATGGAGTTCAACTCATTTTGTGGTGAGATTGGTGACCATGGTGGGCAGAGTGTGGCATCCATCAGCAAATTCTCAGTGAAATCTCAGGAAAGAAATCACTTCGGCGTTTTTGATTTTTCTTTATATTCTTTAGTCCCTTATCGGACGTTCGCTCCGATCAGCGCGCCCTGCCCGGCTTCATGCGGCGCAGTCATTCTGCCCCTTTCCTGAAATTTTGCTGAGCGATTGAAGAGTGTATCAACGCCTTCATGCTGAGCCTTCGCAAATTTGGGTGTCCTAGCGTGATCGAACTTGCGCTGCACCGCTGCCCAACCGGGAATATCTGCAAGCGCGCCAAGAGATGGAGTGTACCCCGCGATGGTCCGAACAATTCCCTTTCAGGATAACCTTGCCAGCATTGTTGCACTGTTGCCCGACGGACAGGTCGACTTTTTTCACCCGCAACTGGCCGATATCATCCATGAAATCAACGCGGGCGCTATCGACGCAAACACCGTCGATTTCGAGGCCTACCGGTTGAGCGAGCCTTGGGTGGAGATGGACCAGTTTCATCTGTCCGCCCCGGCCATCGCCTTTGTCGAGATCACCAATCTATGCAACCTGACCTGCGACCATTGCTATGCTTGGTCGGGGCCGAAACGGCAGGCCGAGATCAGCACCGACGAGATCCTGCAATTGCTGGATACGTTCGAGGAAATGGGCGTGTTGCAGGTCTTTTTGACCGGCGGCGAAGTCTTTGCCCACAAGGACGCGGTGAAGATCATCCGCCACGCCCGGACCAAGTCGTTTTCGACCCAGATTTTCACCAACGGCACCCTGATCACAGCAGAAAAGCTGGCGGCGATCCCACCTGGTCAGTCGTTTTTCATCAGCTTTGACACGGCCCATCCCGAACGCACGATCCGGGGCAAGATGAACTTTCCCAAGCTGCGCGACATCTATGGCTGGATGAAGGATCACGGCCATGTGCTACGCACGGCCATTTCGGTGCATCGCCAGAATATCGACGACGTGGAAGAGATTTTTGATTGGTGTGCCGATAACGATTTTCCCCGGCCCCAATGGCTGGAAACCCACCCGATTGGGCGCGCCCTGCTGAACCCGCATATCCAACTGGAACGCGAGGATATCGACCGTGTTTTTGGCATCTATGAACGTTGTATGGACCGCTATCAATTGTCGCCCGAAGAGGCGGAGGCGGCCCGCGCGCCTGCGGCGCGAGATATGTCTGGTGAGCCGAAGTCCCTGACCCCCGAGCCTGAGATTCGCGGCGTGGAGACCATCAAGTTCTGTCAGCGTCTGGAACGCGCCACCAACCAGGAAAAATGTGGCCGCTCTGTGGTTTACGTGACCAGTCAGGGCAAGGTTTATCCCTGCTCCAACTGCATGAGCAACGATATCCATCAGGCGGCCAGCATCACCGAAAAGGCGTTCAAGCGCATCTGGGAAGAGGATTTCGGGCCGTTCCGCGACATCACCTTTGATGACTATGACGCCTGCAACACCTGCGCGGTCAAGCAGGCCGGCATCTGGTGCCAGTTCCGGTGTCCGCCGCTGGCCCAGAACGTGTCCAAGTCGCAGACCGGCTGCGGCGCTACTGAATATCTGCGCGAGTTCATGCTCCGCTCGAATGCCTATTGGGATGCCCGTCGGCGCGATGGCTACAAGCTATCGCTGAGTGCCGCGCCGCGCCAGGACGCGCCTTCCCAGCAGGGCACCACCGCACATGCCGAAAACGTCTGAATGGCATCGGTCCGTGCAAACCAACCTCAGAAACGGAGAAGCAGACCATGAACGAAAAAGGACTATCCAAACCATTGCCGGAGGAAGGTGTCAGTGTCGCCGCCTCTGATGGCAACCGCTTTACGCGGATCAACTTGGACCTGGCGGATGATGGCATCACGCTAGCCATGGTTGGTGCAGCAAGCGCGGCCCTGAACAAGGGGAACCGCCACATGCTGACGCTGAAACCCTCCAAGGAGGGCATCGTGCTCTCGGCGGTCGGTGCGGCCACCGCTGCACGCTAGCAGCTTTTCTCCTCCCGATCCTTTCGATCGGGAGGAGATCCTTGACCCCAGAAAAACGTGCGGGAGAAGACCCATGATGAATGAGATGACATCCATCGATAGTCCAACCTTCGGGATCGATCCGGCCTCGGACTGCCGGAGCGTGCGCCCTAAGCTAGCCCCGCGGCGCAGTGCATTGGAAATTCTCGACGCCCATCCCGAGTTGCGTCAGGATCAGCAGCAATACAACATCAACGTCACCTCGCAGCAGGGCACCCGTCTGACCGCCGAAGAGACCTTTGCCGAGATCCGGGGCAATCCCGGCGCTGGCCAATCTGCCCATCTATACTTCCACGTGCCTTTGTGCGACTACGTCTGCAAATTCTGCAATTACGTCAAACGTTTGGCCCCGAGAAACGATGGCGGTGCGGCGTTGGATCTGTGGACCAAACTGCTGATTGAGGAATCCGCTCTGTATCAGCAAAACTGTGACTGGCTGGGTCAGGCTGACATTCAGTCGCTTTATCTGGGCGGTGGCACCGCGTCGCTTTTGCGCACTAATCACCTTGAGCAGATAGCGACCCATGTGCGCGATCACTATGCCCTTGCGCCCGATGCCGAAGTGTCGCTGGAGGGCAATCCTGACAACTTCCTTGAGACCGAGGCCGAAGATGCGGTTTCGCTGGGCTTCAACCGCTTTAGCCTTGGCGTGCAGTCCCTGAACGACAGGGTCACTGACTTCACTGGCCGCAAACATAATGCCGCCGATTCCCGCCATGCCATTGCCAAGCTGGTGGTCACCGGAATGCCCTTTAATGTCGATATGATGTTTGGCCTGCCCCATCAGACTGTGGCCACGGTTGTGGGTGACATCGAGGAACTGATTGCCCTCGGCGTGCCCACCATCACCATTTACCGTTTTCGCAACGCCCAGCGCCACGAAATGGGCATCGGCAACAAATCTGCCTGGAATAACGCCAATGTAGTGGCCAAAATGTCGAGCGAGGGTCTGTTTCCCAGCCTCGCCCAGACTTACGCCATGCGCGATGCGGTCACTGACGTGCTTGTGGCCCATGACTATTATCCTAGCCCCTGCGGTTGGTGGAGCCGCAAGGACACCTATCCAGCGGGCAATATCCCGCAGGTGTCCCGCAACAAGTGGCAGCAGTTCAATAGCATGATCGCCTTTGGCCCGGGCGCCTATGGCTGGCTGTCCGATGGCCGCGACGAGGTGATCCAGACCCACAACTTACAGGATATCGCTGCCTATCTGAATCATGTGCGCGCAGGCACCGGCAAACCACCGCTGGCCTTTGGCCGCAGGCTTGACCCGCATCAGAGCATCGCGACGGTGTTTGGCTTTGCCTTCAAGGCGAACCAGCCGATTGAGTTGGAAGTGTTTGCAGCCCGTCACGGTGTGCATCTGCTGGATGACGCGCCCTATGGCAGTGTTGTCGGCCAGTTGATTGATGCGGGCTTTGTCGACCTGTCCTCTGACCGCCGGTTTATCCGCCCGAGCCTGGACGGTGAGACGGTGCATGAAGAGATTATCAGCCACTATTTGCACGGTGTCCTCGGCTCGGCCGATGCACTGGCCTGCAAGCGCTAAGGAGGGCGGGACATGAGTTTTCAATCCTCGGCCCTCGAGATGAAACCCAATTGGGAGGCCAAGTGGCCGGTGCATCGCACGTTGCCTGCCGTGCAACGTTGGGCGCGGCTGCTGTTACTGTCCTCGGGTCAGGCCCGCGACATGACGGAAGACCGCAGCGATGCGGTTCTGCTCCGCCGGGTCGCCGATGCGATGGCTCCCCTTGGCGTGGAGTGCATAAACCCTCGCCTGCCGCTACGCGTGGACGGGTTGAGCGACAGTGACGAGGCATTGATTTCGCTACGCTCAGACATGGCGGCCCATGCGCTGGCGCGGGACCCGACGTATCGCACGGTCGTTCTGGCCGTGTCGCTGGGCGCGCAAAGTGCGGTGGAGCTAGCCGTTCGGCGGGAGACTGCTGGTTTGATCGATGGGCTGATCCTTGTGGGTGGTATATTTGAGCGGCCCAAGGCGCCTGTGGGCCGCATCAGGTCCATTGACCTTGTTTATGGTGGGCGGGACCATGTGGGTTATCTACGTGACGGCGAAGAGGCGGTGCAGGATATCGAAGGCCCCAATGATTACGGCCCGCGCAGTCAAAAGCAGTTGGTTACCGGCCCGGGTGTTCAAACCGCGCTCCATGTTCTGCCTGGTTTGGGTCATGCATTAGAGCAGAGCACTGACGCAGCCATCAATCACAGCGCCGCGCTGGATTATTTGGTGCCGCTCTTGCGGGACCGGCTAGGCCTTGACCCCAAGACCTGAATTTTACCCTCAAAAGACAGAAGGACAATTCCCATGAATTTGCAAACCGCGCCCAAACGATTTGACGGTATTGCGTCAAACTACGTTTCGAGCGAAGTGCATCGTTCCAGCGCCTCGATGTCTTATGTGCAGGCGTTCTTTGCCGGACGCACGGATCTACGGGTGGTTGATCTGGCCTGCGGGGCGGGGCATTTCGGGTTCTCGCTGGCCCCGCTAGCGGCGCATCTGAGCTTTTGCGACCCTTCGCCTGCCATGTTGCGCGCCGTTCAGGCCCGCGCGGATGAAGCGGGTCTTGCGATTTTCGCGGCAGAAGGGGCGGCAGAGGCGATGCCCTTTGACAACGACAGCTTTGACGTGGTGCTGTCGCGGCTGGCCCCGCATCATTTTGTCGATTTTGACCGCGCTGCCAAAGAGATCGCCCGCGTGCTGGCCCCCGGGGGGCACTGTGTGATCGTTGATCTGGAGGGCATGTTTGACGGTGGCGTTGATGCCTTGAATCACCAGCTTGAGGTGTTGCACGACCCCACCCATGGTCGAAGCTATACCCAGATTGAATGGTGCCAGACCCTACGCGGCGCTGGCTTGACCCTGATCGAAGTGCAGGGCGGGCTCAGCGAGAGCGAGACCGGAGTGACTATTGAACGTTGGTGCGAGATTGCGGGCTCCGGCGACGCGGCCCGCCGCAAGATTGAGGCCGTGCTGGCCAATGCCTCGCCGCAGGATTTGGCGACACTGGGCATTTGGAATGACGGAACGGGCTTTCGGGTGCCGGTGCGCACTGCGTTGTTTATTGCCGAAAAAACCTGAGGTCTGCCAATGCCTGTCATCGATATTTTTCATCCGTGCGGCACCGCCCCGCTTGGTGCTCTTGATATGCTGTGTGGCGAGGTCACCGGCCTGCTGGATATTCCGGCAGACCATGCCTTTGCTTTTTGGCACCCCATTGCGGAGGGCAATTATCACCGCCCCGGATGGACGCCGCATGCCGGTTATGATGCCGGGCCAGTCGTGCGCATTCGCTGCAAATCCACCTATAGCGATGCGCAGGTTGACGGACTGATCCGCCTAGTGTCGGACATACTGTCAACAACGCTTGGTTGCCCCAAGGACAGCCCGTTTGTCCTGCTGGATCGTGTGCTGCCCGGCCAGCTTATGGCGCGGGGTGATGTGTGGGCACCCGAGGGAGCGGCTGCCCCTGTCGTCGTTACCCCCGTTGGCTATGTGAGGAATGACCGGGATGCTGTCGTCGACGATTTCTGGGGCGATGTGGTGTCAGAGATCGAACTGGACACCGCCGTAGTACCAAGCCACAGCTTGGAAGGGTTGGAAAGGTTCTCCCATGCTGAAGTGGTGTTCTATTTCGACCGGGTTGCGGGCAAATCCCTGAACCTTGATCTGCGCGCGCCGCGCGGATTGGACCACTTGCCCCGCGTTGGTGTATTTTCGCAGCGTGTCAAGGACCGGCCCAATTGGCTGGGCGTGTCGCGCTGTGAAGTTCTAGAGCGTAACAGCACGACCCTAACCGTTCGTGGGTTGGACGCGATCAACGGCACGCCTGTTCTGGATATCAAACCGTGGATGACTGATTTTGCGCCGCGCCAGTCGACCGAAGAGCCGACTTGGGTATCTGAGATCATGTCGGACTACTATAGCGTTGAACACCAATCCACTCCTTTTGCCCGCCGTACCGAGCCGCTTGGCTTGTGGGCTGGGGTTGTGGCGTCTCTTGGCTTGCGCTGGCCCGCGTCCAGCAAGGAAGAGGCGGAGATTATCCTGCGCGGAATTCAGATGTAGAGGACGGCTATTTCATTACTGACATCTCAACTGTCGCATAGGCAGGCATGGCCCCCATGTTAGAAAATGAATGCTTGACGGCCTGCACTATTGTCATGGCCTGGATTTAACGCAACATCGCCCGA
The DNA here is from genome assembly GCF_020141465.1 of Roseovarius carneus. Lineage (NCBI taxonomy): Bacteria > Pseudomonadati > Pseudomonadota > Alphaproteobacteria > Rhodobacterales > Roseobacteraceae > Roseovarius > Roseovarius carneus. The sequence goes on from NZ_JAHSPD010000001.1 coordinate 2,981,563, forward strand.
TCCGCCACGGGCCGCACGCCTGGCTTGAAGCAGGGGTGAAGTCTGATGCGTCTTTCGCGAAGTCGTGCCTGATGGTGAAGCCTAACCGGGTTGAGAGCAACATCCCGATCGCCAATGTCCGATTGCAGCGCTTGGAGGCTGTTATCCAAAGCGCGGCAGTAGCCCATCAGGGCTCAAAGTTTGCGTTCGCCGCAGGATGAACGAACGGCCGGTGTGAAGAAATCTACGCGTCTTCTCTCCGTGAACGAACCCAAACGACGCCGCACTCCGGGTCTAGATAGGTATCACAGGTAGCCGCTTACATCGTCGTGGTTAGCGACCAAGAGACCTAGGGATATGGTGGCGCAAGCTCTCGCATGTTTGCGCGGAATAGCGGGCTCCCAAAGGGGCGCTCGAAAGTTACAAAATTTTTTACAACATCACTCGTCGCGCATCTCCAAAGCACTGGAAATAAATAGCGAATTTAGAACTACCTGTTCCATCCATCATAGGGGCGACGGATAGCTGCGCGGCCGCGGTGGCTGCGTTCAAGGTCATTTAGCGATCTCCTTGGGTCCGACAGTAAGTGGGACGGACCCGTAGTGCACACCATACGCACACGAAAGACATGCCGCTACCCTGCTCCGTGCAAAGACAGGCGTTCGGCGGTAGTTGGGCGGGTCCGCCACCGATCCACTTCTGAAAGTCGTTCAGGTCCTGTTCCAACCCTGGATCCTCGTCTTCGGCGGTCAGGTCCGGGCAAACGACGTTCGTGCTTCGTGCGGCGAATACCCGGGACGAGCCCTTTTCAACCGATGCTGCGAAACGCATGAATGTCTAGTTCTGACGCGAGAGGGGTGAGTTGCTTTCCTCAAGAGCGTTGCGAACGGTGATCTTTGGTTTTATTTACCAATTGTGAATAGAACCTGTTCCACACGTGTTTGGAGGTTCCATGCAACACAGTTTCAGCGACTTCCTCAGACACGGCAGCAACGGCTATTATGTTCTCGCACGGCGCGATGGCCGCATCGTTGGTCGCCGCGCGGGGGCTATCGCTCAAATCGACTTTCCCAAACTATTCCGCCTTGCGAGCCGATTTCAGTGAACGCCTCGACAAGGTGACTTCCGAAAACACTCGGATGCTCCTGAACGCGCTAACGCCGCCTGACACAGTGCCAACTGTTTCGGCATCCGATTTGCGAGATGTGTCCGATGCAAAGACTGAAGTGCTCAGTGCGTGGGGCGCGCGCCTTGAAAGCATATTCAGCGACTATCACAACCACCCGCAACGGCTTCGACCGCTTCGAACGACCATGGAAGAACGCCTTTTGCGGGCCTTTGCTGGGCTGATCAACCAACTCCGACAAGAAAACCTCGGGATTGAGCAATATATCTGGCGCTCGCAAGATGATGCCAAGGTGCGTGACAGTCACGCTGCTTATGATGACCGCGTGTTCCGGTGGGATAATCCCCCAGAAGGCGGGCATCCCGGCACGGCACACAATTGCCGGTGCTATGCCGAACCTGTTTTTCTGGGGGTTCAGAGCAATGTTGTGCTCGCTGATTTTGCGCCTACGGCAGGCGGTGTTCCTGCGCTCGAACCAACTGACGCGATACGTGGCTTGCGGGCTCTGACCGGCGTTGGCGCGGCGCTACTTGCATCTGATGCGTTGCAGGACTGGACGGAAGCTATGCGTGACCAGCGCGTGGATGCGGCAGGCGCGCGACTAGGGGTCGATGTGACATCTCTCGAAGGTCGCCTGGCGGCAACCGCGTATGCTCTCGTGCAGGAAGGGATCAGTAGCGGCGGGTATCCAGTCCTGCCCAAGACCCCCGAATTTGCGCGCATAGGAGCAGAGGCAGCAGCGCTTTACGAGTTGATGAACCCCGGTAGCATTCTCGAAACGGGCGTGTGCGGCGACCCTTTAAAGCAGCGCGCTTTACAGGATTTCATCGAGGCCGCCGGGGCAGCGTTCGCGCGCGGGAGTTTACGACTTCAAGAAGGTGAACTGGCGCAGGGCTGGGTCGAGGTTTTCCTTGAGCTTACAGAGGATGAGCGCCGATTTGGACAGCTACCGGGCTTCACGCCGGAAAGGATCGAGCAGTGGCTTGAGGCGTATCCGATCGAAGAGCTCGGTCTGCCTAATCACACTGGATCACCGATCCCCGATAATCCGGCCGACACCATCATTTCAACACCCATCCCGGAAGAGACAGGGTCAAACATTGTGGTGATGGAGAACCCGCATTCTATCGACAACGTATCGATTCCCGAAGACCGCGCACGTCACATCTTGGATGGCGAAGGGCGGAGTGGTGGTCATCGGTTTGGCACAGGGACGCCCGGCAAGACGGAGTTTCCCGAAAACTGGTCGGACGATGATATACTGGATGCTATCAGGGAGGTTGCGGGGACCGGAACTGTGGTCGGACCTGCTCATCGCGAAGGCGATTTGTTGATCGCTGGTGAGGTGGATGGCGTTGAGATTGAGGTAGTTGTACGACCAGATGGCAGAGTGAGAACCGGATACCCAGTTTCCGGCAATGGCATTGTAAGGAACCCGAGGTGATTTATGGACGATAAAGAAGCAATCGATCTGCTAGAAAAGCAACTAGTTGCACTTGAAAATGCTAAATTGGACATGTCGATGGACCGGAAGTTTTTTTATGTCGGGGAGTACGACCTGACATTGGAAGGTGTCTACGTTGCACACAAGCGGCATCCGGGCGTGCTCGATCCCGCAGAAATTCAAGCACTTGTCGAAGATTTCAATTTGGACACGGCTGAATTTGATCGGTGACGTCATTGTGGTGAACATGAACGAACGATTTGAAGACCTCATTGCCCAGGCACAAACGGGTCGCAGCACAGAAACGGTTTCCGAAGCTAAACTTTTGGATTTCAACGAGTATCTCGCAATGCGGGGCTTTGGCATATCTCGAATGGAAGTGTACCGGGCGAAGGGTGGCACTCTAGCTCCCAACCATGGATATGAAGTTGCCCCGCAACCATTTCCCGGCGATGATGAACACTGGATGCATCATTTCGACCCTGCTCGTTCTGCTACTTACGTTCGAAGACAGGTTCAGTATGCCAAAGAAGACGGCGCACTGTTCGACTATAAGGTCTGGGCGGAGCGACCTTAGAAACAACGAGAAGTTTGGTCAAAACCCATTCGTTTCTGCGCTGCCAACCTAGAGCTGCCATTGGTGCGACCGCAGCGAAAGCTAACTTCGTCCCGCATCGCGGACATAACCTGTGCCCACTTCGAACGACCGCTTTACAGTGGGCCATGTAGCTCCTGCGCATCAGCCACTATTGAGCGCTCGCCCCCGGTTCACACCATAAGCGCTCGAGGAAACCAGAATCGGCCTACGCACCCAAATGCGTACGACGCAGTGCGAGATTGCGCGATCAAAACATGAACATGTGTTGCACACGACGCGCCGTAACCTGTTGAAATTAAGATACAATCACCACCATCCATCATGGGGGGGGGGCAATAGATAAACGGGACGCATTGAGAACATTATATTTTTTATCTTTATCAGCCATTTATCATCAGCCATTTTATCGCTCAGTCATCCGTCCTGTTCTTGTCTCACATGTAGTAATTTTCGCCCATTTTCGGCATGGTTTACAACAAATGTTGTAACTCAGGCCTCATGTTGTACCCCCATGGGTGCCATCATCAAGCGCAAGCGGAAAGACGGCTCCACTTTCTGGCTCGCCCAAATTGCGATCCGGCGAAGAGGTAAGACGGTTTTTCGCGAGAATCGTACCTTCGAGCGCCGCTCGATCGCCGCAGCTTGGCTCGAGAAACGCCAGAAGTATTTAGCGAAACCCGGTGCGTTGGAGGACTTCCGCGCAGGAGACCACAAACGCCGTGATGTAACCCTCGCCGATGCCATAGCATAGATATGTCGATGATAGCGCAAAGGCAATCGGTCGGACCAAGTCCCAAGTGCTGAAGAGCACCAAGAATTTCGACATCGCGGGCAAACCGTGCGCTGAGATCGACAGCGCGGACATCGCGGCCTTCGCACAGGAAAAACTTAAATCGGGTGTGACGCCTCAGACGGTGTCAAACTACATGGCGCACATGAGCGCGGTCTCACCGTTGCTGGACCCGCTTGGAACTATCCCCTGGACGAGAAAGCAATGCGCGACGCCCTGATGGTCGCGAAGAAGCTCGGCCTGACCCAGAAGAGCCGACACCGGGACCGGCGGCCGACGCTAGACGAGCTTGATCGCCTGATGACGCATTTCCTCGAACGCTCAACGCGACGCCCCTCCTCCGTACCGATGCACCGCGTCATGGCCTTCGCGATCTTCTCGACCCGCCGACAAGAGGAGATCACGCGCATCAAATGGGCCAACCTCGACCAGGATGGCAAACGCATTTTGGTTCGGGACATGAAGAACCCAGGCGAAAAAATCGGTAACGACGTGTGGTGCGACCTTCCTGATCCAGCGCTCGCTATCATTGAGGCGATGCCCAAGAATTCAGACCGGATATTCCCCTACTCTAGCGACGCGATCAGCGCTTCCTTCACACGCGCCAACCAGTTCCTCGACATCAAGGATCTTCGCTTCCACGATCTTCGGCATGAAGGCGTCTCACGCCTGTTCGAGATCGGTTATAACGTCGCACATGCCGCTGCGGTTTCTGGGCACCGGTCTTGGGTATCACTCAAGCGATACACGCACCTGCGTCAGACGGGAGACAAGTACGAAAGCTGGAGCTGGACAACGGAAGTCACCGCACACGACCCAAAGCAGCGCAAGAGAAGGCCAGTTCGACGTCCCGCTATCGCCGCCATACGGACCAAATCGGCCCGAAAGCGTGGGAAATATAGCTTTAAGATTGATCCCCATATTATTGTTTTAAATATACTTTTATCTTTTTATACTTGGAGGCTGCTCGTCCACTCTTCGCCACTCACAGCAGTCGACTTGTGCGATCTACGCCTCAAGAAACTCCAACGGATCGAACGCCTACATCATAGATCGGGCCATCGGTTGGTTCGCAAACACAGTTGGTTGCGGGGGCTCGCAACTCACGCTTCCTGCGGTTGGTCGAAAGCGTAGTGCCGCAGACTTGGAATACGCGATGATTGACGGAGCGATTGTGAAGGTTCACCGCTCGGGTCAGGGCGCAAAAGGGGGACTCTTTGCCAGGCCATCCATTGCCCGCGAGGGGGCGTTCTCGTGGTGGCATAACGACGAAGATA